>NZ_JAALDK010000003.1:0-300000 GCF_013366925.1 Paraburkholderia youngii | reverse complement strand
ATACGGACTTAGCGTGCATTGCGATCTTATTGAGCACTGAGGGCAGGCGCTGCACCTGTATCGGCGCAATTGCATACCATGTTCCTCCCGGGCGAAACGGTAGATTGCCCGTTCACCGGCTGGACACTGGTATTCGTCGTCCCGCGCAATGTAGATGAAGTCGGCCCTATCAAATCGACCATGGCATTTTGCACTTGATGTCGTGGTTTCGGCAGCATTACCGCGATCCCGGCCTCCACGCACTCTCTGATCTGAGGCCCGCTATAGTAGCCACGATCGGCGACTGCCCGCAGTCTGGTCTTGCCCATCGCATCGCGCGCAGCCTTCGCAATAGGACTGAGCTGCGCCCGGTCACTGCCGGAGTTTGTGACCTCGTGAGCCACGATGAGGTGATGTTTGGCGTCAACTGCTACTTGTACGTCGTAGCCCACCATACCTGATCCTTTTCCGCTCGTCGCCACGGAACGTGCGTCGGGATCGGTCATCGAGAGCTGGCCATCAGGCTGCGTCTTGAGCTGCTCCTTGATCTGATCGAGGTTTCGCATCTGCTCGCGCAAGCATGCGATCTTGTCCTGCAATCGGGTCGTCTTCGCTTCCAACTCGGCAGGTTGCGTACGATCAGCGGTCTCCAGCGCGTTCAGATACCGCTGGATGCTCTCCTCGATCTGCTTCTGGCGCTTGTCGACCTTACCCTCTGTGAAGTTGCGATCGCGAGTGTTGACTGCCTTGAACTTGCTACCGTCGATGGCAACGAGCGCTTGCGAGAACTGCTTCAGTTCACGGCATAAGACGACGAAGCGGCGACATACGTTGCGGATGCCGATACCGTTGTTACGGCGGAAGTCAGCTATGGTCTTGAAGTCCGGCGCCAACCGACCGGTGAGCCACATCAATTCAACATTGCGTTGGCATTCACGTTCCAGGCGGCGGCTCGACTGGACCCGGTTCAGGTAGCCGTAGATATAGATCTTCAGCAGCATGGCCGGATGATAGGACGGGCGACCCGTAGTCGACCGCATCGCGCCATCGAAGCCCAGTGATTCAAGGTCTAGCTCTTCAACGAACGCCTCTATGATCCTGACCGGATTGTCCTCGGCGACAAAATCATCAAGGCACTCCGGAAGCAGCGTCACCTGCTTGCGATCTTCACCTTCTATGAATCAATCGCTTCATTTGGTCACCCAGGCGGAATGAGTTAATCCAGTTTAGGCGACCATGGCGTTTTCACACAGGCTCAGTACGGATGCAGTCGCGATTTTGCGGCATCGGTTGGGCTCGTTCCGCGGCAATACAGTACGGGCGGCAAGACCAATTTTCTCAGGATCAGCCGGCGGGGCAACAAAATGTCAGGCGCCTGCGCGTCCTGCCCGCCCGAGCTTACATGCGAGGCCTGGAGAAACGAACCGGCCGCCTAGCGGACTGAGTTCGCGCAATGCTCGCGCAACGGCATTCAAACGTGGTGGCATGTGCACTGGCCAACAAGCTGGCCCGAACCGCCTAGGGCAGTTGTTGCGCGCCAAACCACATTCGACGCCGGCTTCACCCGTCCGGCCTGAACGAGCACGGCCTCGTCTTTATTGATCACACTCACCCAACTGGTTTTGCGACGACTGAAAATTGATGACGTGAACGGCATACCTGCCTGACGAAGAACCTCCGTGCCAAACAGGCTTTCGAAGCCGACCCACTGTTAAGGATCGTCAGGCGCGAATCTCATCGTGGCGCGGGGAGCGATCCCCAAAACGACGCCGAATAGATTTGGGCAAGCCAACTCGCCATCGAAAATCAGGGTTGCAAAGATGGGTGGACCCAGATTTGGCACATCCATGCCGCTGGGTGGGGGGCGGCCATTCCATTAACGCTCATTTGCATCGTCGGCAAAAGAGAGCCTCACGTGATCCGGAAACTGTTCAAGAAAAGCACGTTCGGTATGCCGCGTAGCCAACTATGCACTATTTGATGCACTCGTCAGTAAATTCGCCGCTTTGGTCGGCCCTCGTCGCGGCAATCCGTGGTGTTGCACATCCAACATTGTCGGATATGCAACACAGTAAATCCCACAAACGATACTTGCCGGAAGTTCCCGCAAGCGTTTTGGAGGGTAAGTGCCCATCAGTCATCCCGATCAGCAATGTGTTGGGAGATATCTCTCAGGTGTGTCGTGGCGTTGGCTCAACTATTGCATCTGCTGTCGCGGGGAAATTGAAGCTGGAGGTAACGAAGCGTGAACACCACACCAAAGCCGCACGAACCACAGACAAGATCTGCAAAAAATGATAGTCGACATTCTATTGCGGCGTCCACTCAAGGTGCCGCGCTACGCGTTATTAACGAACCGGCGCTCTGGATCATCAGTTCCATTCCGTTCCCTGAGCAGGAAGTTTTTTCCTGCGTTGCTGTGCAATCCGACGAACGATGTATCTCACAAAGAAAGATGTCAAGCGCTCTGCACAGAATGAAGCTGTGCGGCGAAGTGAGCAGCATGGAGGACCGACATCAACGCGACGGTCAGGACGACCAGCAGAGTTCGTCGCACCTCCTAACCCATGATGTGACTGTTGAATACTTCTGAACTTATGCTACAGGAGCGTCGAGTGCCGAAGCATACTTCAATTCTTCGGGCGCTTTACCGTGGTTTTAATATTGCAGCATACCGTTCGAAAACCTGTATCAAGTGAATTTCTTGCTACGACTTATTGCATATTTCCCTTCTTCACCTGACATCGCTTGCTCGAACTCAGGTCGTCATTGTGATTGAGGACGGTTACTTTAACGATGAACAGATCACGCACCGGGTCTCCCACGATTGCTCGCTTGTTTCCGATGATCCGAAAGCCTTCATCACGAGCGCGATACTGCTTTTTTTTGCCAGTGAGCGCTGCGCGGCCGTTTCGGAAGCGTGCCAGGAACTCGCTCTCAGAGGATCGGGAAGAACTGCGGGGCTGGCGCGATATAGCGCCGTTACGCGACGCAAGCGAGTAGTGACGTGCCTGCGCCAGCCGCATCTTTCGCGGCTATAGGTACGGATTCTAATGGTGGTAACCAGTGCTCTTGGCCGTTGCATTGGTGGCCGCATGAAAATGCGGTTCAATTTAGCAGAGCAAGTGACACGCTCAAGTGAATAGATACCAAATATTGAATATGTACAGAATGCGAAGAAGATGTGATTTTCGATATCTTAAGATAGCGAGTTAGCCTGTTATCCAACCCAAACGCAATGAACCTTTCGGCGATCATTCCACGGATACTTGCGCGGTCGCCCGCCAAGAGAGCTGTTTTTAGTATAGGGTCGGTTAATTCAAGCACTTAGGCGAGTGAATGAGGTTTAAATGAAAACACTATTGGCAGTGGACTACTTCTGTGATGCGGCACGGCGTTATCCGCAACATATAGCAGCGAGGCATGGTAGCGAGTCGGTAACGTATCGGGAGCTTGATGAGCAGTCCAACCGCATCGCAATGGCGCTGACCGAGCGCTGTGGCCGCGAGGCGCCCGTCATCGGCGTGTTGATGGAGCGAGGAATTGATCTATTGGCTGCGATGCTTGCCGTTTTTAAGATTCGCGGTACCTATATGCCGCTTGATCGCCAGTATCCAGCGGAACGTTTGGATTACATGCTGGAGAAGAGTAAATGCTGCCTGCTGCTGACCGCCCGTAACTCCTTCGAACAGGCGGCATATTTGCAGACAACCAGACCGGAACTAGTGCTTCTTGATATTGACGAAGCGCAAGAATCGAGCGCAGCCTTTGCCGGGCCCAGAGGCAAAGGTAGTGATCTTGCCTACGTCATTTTTACTTCGGGTACCACCGGTCACCCAAAGGGCGTAATGATTGAACAGCGGAGCTTGATCAATCACTTGCACGCTAAAGTACACGATCTGGATATCAGTAAAACTGACCAAGTGGCGCAGACCGCATCGCACTGTTTTGACATTTCTCTGTGGCAGTTTATGGCGGCGCTGCAAGTGGGGGCGTGCACGCGGATCATTAATAGAGACGTCGTATGCGATCCGTCGAGGCTGCTGCTTGAGTTGCGCAAATGCCAAGTATCAGTCATTCAATTTGTGCCGTCGCTACTACGCTCGTTTGTGGCCGAAGTCGAATTGATCGATGCACGCGCGCTGCCGGCGCTGCGCAGGATTTCCACTGTCGGAGAGGCATTGCCGCCCGACGTATGCCGACGCTGGCTGGCGATGTACCCGTCTATTCCCATCCTCAACCACTATGGACCAACTGAATGTGCCGACGGTGTCACGCATGCACTGATCTCTAACTCTCCGGCGGAAGGTCAGGTATTTATGCCAATCGGGAAACCGATAGACAATCTGGAAATCTATGTGGTCAGGCCAGATGCTGCGGCGCTGACGCTTGTTGCGTCAGGTGACGTAGGCGAACTTTGTGTAGCCGGCGTTGGCGTTGCACGTGGTTACATTAACGACGACGCGCGTACCGAGCAGGCTTTTGTGGCTAACCCTTTCAGCGATAAGCGCGGATATGATCGATTATACAAGACTGGTGATCTCGTGAGGCTGCGTGAGGATGGCTTGCTGGAGTGTCTCGGAAGAGCAGATCGCCAGGTCAAGCTGCGTGGCCACCGTATTGAGCTTAACGAAGTGGAAGGTTTGTTGGGGTTACATGCTGCCGTCGAGGCCGCGGCCGTAGTGGTGCATTATCCCGCTGACAATCGGGTGAAACTGACGGCAAGGGAAACGCTGACTAGTCCAGGGGAAGCGGAACGACTTCCGCGCCTCGTGGCTTTCGTCAAGCTTCGAGAGGAGGTTACACGGAGCGCTTTACGCGAACACATGTCGTGTCAGTTGCCTGACTACATGCTGCCCGATCTTTTCTTCGAGCTGGCGAAATTACCATTAAACGCCAATGGCAAACTTGATTACAAGCAATTGCCTTCCCCAGAAAATTTGCGTCCTTTGTCCGATGTGAAATATCTGGAGCCTGCTGACGGTCTTCAGGTTCGGTTGTGCAGGCTCTTAGCCGAGATACTGCATCTAGACCGGTTGGGGCGAAACGACAACTTTTTGCTGATGGGCGGTGACTCGCTGCGCGCCATGCTTGCGATCAACCGTATTCGGAGCGAATTCGCCTGCGAAGTTTCAGTGGTTGACCTGTACCATTGCACAATAGATGAGTTGACCGAACTGCTGGCCGAGAAAGAGGATGGGCATGAGTCGCTCCCCGCCATTGTCGTCAGTCGCCGTGATGAGGGCGGAGAGGCTCCGGCCAGCCACATTCAAAAACACTTATGGTTTTTGTGGAAGCTTGATCCAACAGCATCCAACTATACCTTGCAAACGGCGCTCGAATGCTGCGGAGAGCTTGATCGAGATCGCTTTAGTCGGGCTTGGGATGCGGTGGTGCAGTACTTCGACACACTGCGCATCCGATTCGTCGAAAAGAGCGGCAATCCATATTTGACCTTCGATTCACCGCCGAAGGGTCGTTTGCGCTTTATAGACCTTTGCGGCGACCATCCTGCCCCCAGGTTGGCTGAACTGAAGGCGAGCGAGTTTCAACCGGCCTTTGATCTCGCCGCAGGCACACTGTATCGCGCACTACTAGTACGAGAGAGCTCCGACCGGCATGTTGTCATCTTTACCACGCATGAAATCATTATGGACGCGTGGTCGCTTTCGGTAATGGTGCGCAAACTGCGTGAATTTTACCAGGCGGGAATCGGTTCAGAGGACGGTCTCAAAGCCGAAATTTCGTTCGCAGATTTCGCGAAATGGGAGTCCGAGCAGTTTCGATCGGACTGCTGGGCGCGACAGCGCTCGTACTGGGCACAACAGCTGTCGGGTGAGTTGCCGGTGCTGACCCTGCCTTCCGATAAGCCTCGTCCGAGGCGGATGCGTTACACCGGTAAGTCACACGCCATACAAATTCCGGCTCTCGCGGCGTCCAGACTTCGCGAACTCGCTGCGGACAATCGCACCACGCTTTTCAGCGTGTTACTGACGACTTTTTACGCTTTATTGAGAGAGTACAGCGGACAGGACGATATCATCGTTGGCACTCCGAATGTAGTGCGCGAACAGTCAGGTACGGAACACCTGCTGGGGTTCTTCCTAAACATGTTGCCGCTAAGGGCGAAGATGGATCCTGATAAGTCATTCATCGAACATTTGGCCACGACGCAGCAAACTGTCATCGGTGCTGCCTTCAACGCGGCATATCCATTCAGTCGGATGTTGGAAACAGTTGACGTGGTACGTGGAAGCAATTTTTCCCCCGTATTCCAGGCGATGTTCAACATGTATTCGGAAAAGGCCGAGCTGGTTTCTGAGGGGCAGCACGATGTGTCAATTGTCGCACGCGAATTGGAAAACGGTTATACCAAGTACGATCTCACTCTTTACTGTCAGGAAGAGGGGGACGGCATCTATCTGCAGATGTCCTATTGCACTGAGCTATTCTCCGACGAGCTCGTTTCCAGAATGCTGCTCAACCTGCAGCAAATTATTCAGGTGATCATTGCGGCGCCGGCGGCGCCGCTTGCAGAGCTGGATCTGCGGCACCCAGCTGAAAAGGCTTTTCTTAAGCGTTACAACGGGGGACGGCTGGCTTATACAGGCGCTAGTACACTACGCGAAATGTTCGAAGCGCGTGCCAAAATGTCGCCAGAGGATATTGCTTATTTCTGGGAGCGCGGTCGCATTTCGTACGCGGAGTTGGATACTGCGGCCAACCGTTTTGCTAACAGACTCGCAGCCTCCGGTGTTGGTGCCGGCGACAGGGTGCTGCTTGGCATTGACCGCGGCATTAACGCGTTGATCGTTATTCTAGCTGCGATCAAGCTGCACGCAACCTACTCGGTGATCGGGGCAAATTATCCGATAAGTCGCATACTTGAGATTGCTAAAGATGTCGCTCCCAAGGCCTTCGTTGCCACGCCGTTGCAGCGGGAAGCATTTCGTGACAGAGGGCTAGTTTTACTGCCGTCGGAGGAAGTTGCATGCGGCAATGAGGAAACAGATGCCGCCCCTTCCCCATCTTGTTCGCATGAAGTGCTGCAGATCGTCTACACATCTGGTTCTACGGGAAAACCGAAGGGCGTTGTGGTTCCCGCTACAGCATGCCTAAATCGTTTGCACTGGATGTGGGGGCAATTCCCCTTCCAGGCAGGCGATGCCTGCGTAGTGCAGAAGTCGGCGGCGCTGGTTGCCAGTCAATGGGAAATCTTCGGGCCACTCTTACAAGGCGTTCCTAGTTTGCTGCTGAGTCAGCAAGAACTGCAAGATCCATCCCTGCTGCTATTGCAGCTAGATCGTTACCGGGTAACGCATCTGCTGTGCTCTCCACCGGTGATCACCGGCATTTTGACGGCACAATTGAGAGACGGACGGTCGGTTTCAGATTTGCGGCTGGTCACCTCAAGCGCTGAGGCGTTGCCACCGGAGTTGGCTCGGCGCTTTCTCGAGGCTTTCCCACAGGCCCGTTTGTTCAACTTTTACGGCTCCTCCGAGTGTAGCTCGAACGCCGCTTGGGGAGAGGTGTGCGAAGTGGGCGCTGATGAACGGACTGTCCCGATCGGTAAGCCGGTGGCGAATGTCGGCATAGCCGTCGTAGATGACAAGTTGCGGCCGGTGGTTCAAGGTGCGGTGGGGGAGATCCTGGTGACGGGTGACTGCCTGGCGAATGGCTATCACGACAGCAGGGAGTTGACAGCCGAGCGATTTGTTGCTAATTCGGTGCCAGAGCTACAGCCTTTCGGAACTGTGGCTTATCGCACTGGCGATTTGGGGCGTCACCGCGACGACGGCCGCCTGGAGTTCCTCGGAAGGCGTGACAACCAAATCAAGATCCATGGCTTGCGCGTTGAACTGGATGAGATTTCTCACGTCTTGGGAAAATGTCCTGGGGTCGAGGAGGCCGCGGTGCATTTGCACCGCGCTGCGGATGGCGAGCCGCTGTTGACTGCCTACGTGGTGGGCACGGAGGCGAAGCTGCCGTCAACAGAGGATGGGTTCAGACAAATGCTCCGTCATTCGCTGTTGCCCCATACTATTCCCCGTTCATTTGTTCGCTTGCGGGCTTTGCCTAAGCTGCCGGGCGGTAAACTGGACCGTTCCCGCTTGCCGTTTCCACGGCAAACCGCGGTGGGCGTATTCGCGCCGCTGGTCACCACGACCGAGCATGCACTGGCCGCGGTTTGGCAGGAAGTGCTTGGTATGTCGACGATTGGTGCGGACGCGCATTTCTTCTCACTGGGTGGTACCTCTATGCTGAGCGTGCGCTGTGTGGCGCGGGCGGCCAGGATGGACATCCGCTTTTCTGTCAGCGAGTTGTACGATTATCCAGTGTTACGCGAACTGGCTGGGCTGATCGATGGCCGCTCCGGCGAACTGGTGCACCACGATGGCGAAATCGACGGTGGAGTGGAAGTAACGCCTACGATACGCTTCATGAATCGGCGCATGGGTTTAGACGAGCATTTCAACATGTGCGCGATCTGGCAGGACGATAGCTGCCGTTTGGATCCGGCGATATTGGAGTCCGCTATCGTTAGGTTGGCGAAAGACTACCCACTGTTGCGCACCAGGATCTCTCGAGATGACGCTGATCTACGCTTCCATACCGGAGTCGGAGCGTTGCATCTGGAGCGAGTTGCATTGGGCTCGTACTCAGAGCTCGGGGATTGCACGCGAGAGGTCTCTGGTATCGCTGAGCAAGCGCAATATGCATTCCGGTTCGATGGTCGTACCTGGATGTCGCGTTTCCAATTGATCGAGGCGGAGGTCGGTGGGCGGCCGCACGGTTGGATTTTTATCATAATTCATCATTTCCTGGTCGACGGCTATGGGTTCCGGCTGCTGCTGGACGAAGTAGAACGCTACTATCTGGCGATAGAGCATGGCCAAGCACCGGCTCCCGCATTCAGTGGCCGCGCGCAGTTGAATCGATGGGTGAAGGCGCTGCGCGAACATGTGAGCGGTTCGTTGGACAGCAACATTGCTTATTGGCGAAGCCGGCCATGGGAACTGCTGCGTGAGGATGGTGCAACAGTCCTCGAGGTTGAGCCAGTCGATAGTGGCGCTGATTCCAGCCGGCGCTTGTTCGAGATGCTCCACACTGGGCAGATGCACAGTGATGCTGCTTTCGAGGCCTTGTGCGCGCACAAGGGGATTCGCTATCTGGATCTGGATGCGGAATCGACAAAGATTCTGCTCGATCTGCATCCGGACCGGCACGGCTTTGACGCGTTCGACGTCATCCTGTGCGCCTTGGCGGAGGTGGCAGGACGGGGCAACCAGCGACGAGGGCTGTTTCTGGACAGCATGGACATGCTGCGCACGCCTATCCTGCCCGGTCAGGATCTGTCGACGGTTATGGGCTTTACCGCGGAACTTGTCCCGCTGGCCATCATTTGTGAGGGGCGACTCAGTGTGGCGGAACGTCTGAAAGCGGTGCGTCGTCAGCGCAATTCGGCACGGATCCATGGCATTGGGCTACGGGCGGCTGCGTATCTGCTGCCGGATGATCAGGCGAAGGCACTGGTGGATTTCGACTGGCCGCGTGTTGTCGTCAACTATCGCGCTGTGTTAGATAATCTTCGTACGCGCATGCTGCTCGGCCTTGCTCAACCGACGATCTGGACGGGTGATGAGATGGGGCCCAGCCGTCATCACACGTTGTGGTTAGATATCGATAGTGTGGACGGTAAACTTCGTATCCAGATGCATTGTGCGTTGCCTTACTTTTCCGCAGAGGAGGCGAATATGCTGGGACGTCAGTTGCTGCATTGTCTCGCGGCTTATGCCGGATGGCTCAGGGACAATCAGGAAGATGTGGACGCAACAAGGGTGAAGGACGGGGCCACAGTATGAACACGCCAGCTGTTGCGGCATCACGGATGCAGTCAATGGCCCACGATCGACTGTTGCCACTGATCCTGCGGCTGGCTCTTCCGTCCGTCATTGGCGTCACTGTCAGTGCCGCTTATCAGTTGCTCAACGCCTATTTCGTGGGGCGGCTCGGAACAGCAGCACTCGCGGCGATGGCATTGTCGTTCCCATTTGCAATGTGCATCACGGCAATAGGCGAGATCTTCGGTGCAGGGGCCGCCTCGTTGATTGCTCGAAGCCTGGGACGTGCCGACGATGACTCTGCGAACGATTATGCATCGCACGCGTTATGGTCTGCGATGGTAATTGCTGGCATAACGGCTATCGCGGGCTGGCAGTTGGCTCCAACTTTGCTGACATGGCTAGGCGCTGGACCATCGATTTTGCCACTGGCGGTGGCTTATCTTCATTGGCTGCTGTTGGGCTATGTGGCAGTGGTATTCAATATGATCTGTGGTTTCATCGTGAGAGCGGATGGCAATACCGTGCTCAGCATGACGACCCAAGTTTCATCCTTCGCAATGAACGCGGCACTCGACCCGGTGATGATTTTCTGGTTCGGGCTGGGCATCGAAGGGGCTGGCATCGCAACATTTCTGGCCCAGTTGTGCGGCTTAACCTTGTATTGGCGACATTTCGCGGGCAGGCACGGAGCCATCGTCTTATCGTGGCCATCGGTGGGACGCTGCGGGTGCCGGCTGGCGAGCATCGCCCGCATCGGCATTCCGCCAGCGCTCAATACGCTGCTCGCGGTAGCGGCCATGTCCATGCTCAATGGGTTCGCTGCTCGCTACGGTGAGGCATCGGTGGCGGCGATAGGTTTGGCCAGCCGCTTGGCGATGCTGGCAGCACTTCCGCTGTATGGACTGTGCAGCGGGGCGCAGTCGGTTGTTGGGTTTAATGTCGGCGCAGGTAACTGGACACGGGTGGCGCAAGCGGTTCGGGCTATGGTTGCCGTCGCGCTAACGTTCGCCGGAGTCTATGCCGGCTGGGTCGCGTGGCAAGCTAGAACCATCATCGGCTGGTTTGCGCACGAGTCGGCGATGATAGATATTGGTAGCCGCGCGATCTTGCTATTCCATTGTGCGTTGCCGGTGTTAGGGATGCAACAGGTGTGCCTGCTTTTCATGCAGGCCAAGGGCAACGCAATCTGGGCAACGCTTGTAGCGGTACTGCGGCATGGCTTGTTTCTGATGCCCCTGATGGCCTTGCTGCAGCACGCTTATGGGCAAGACGGCCTGTTGTTCTCCGTAGCGGCTGCCGATATGGCAGCGGGTCTTATCGCTATGGTTATTCTATACAGTGAAATGCGACAGATCGACAAGGCCTCCCGGGTTGCGCCTTTTTGATGTGGGCGCACGTCGTCAAAACGCCATCGGGGAAGAGGCAGGTGCTAACCGGACAGGCCCAGAAGTGCTCGGGTCGGTGGAGATGGGAACGCGGGAACCCCGATTTCCCGCCATCGTTTCGCGTCAAGGAAACGGCGGCAGGTAAACCGCGAGGAATACTGTTGGGAAAGCGGGAGTGAGAACGCGCAAGAAGCGAAGGGTTGCCTGTAACGGGCAATATAGGGGTTCAAGATTTGCCTCGACCTGAAGGGTGCTGACGTGCGTGTGGTGCGGCTGTCGTGAGTCCGCATCTGGGGTTCACCGAAGGGAAGCTTGTGAGAGGCCGGTTGGTCTACGGCTCAGCGCCCTTGTCTCGGTTTCGGGACGAATCGACGATGCGACGCTAGCGAAGGTTGCGTATGCACAGACGCAGCCGGCATCAGCACGATGCTTAACGCCGTGCGCGAGCCGTATGCGGGGAAACTCGCACGTACGGTTCTTCGGGGGCCGCGTTTCTGAGAGGGAACGCGGCTACCCTCTCGAAGCGCGAGCAGATAACGGCAGCAGCCAGGGAAAGCAAAGCACTATGAATGTCGAGACGCCGTTCGAAACGAATGCGCAGTTTGCCGAAACCGGCAAACCATACATGCGTGCGCTCGACCACCCAGCGATGCCGCCCGAGCCGCTCCTTGCTTTCCACGCCGCGACGGGCAATACGGGCCGTGATTCCGCGCTGCTTCAGGTAACGCCGACAGCGGGCAAAGTCATTGCCCTTGTCCGCATGCAACTTGCCCGGGCGTTTGCGGGGCTGGCCATTCAGACCCGAGACTGCCGGAATGGCATCGAGCGTGGGCTCGAATGCCATCGAGTCGTGTCGGTTGGCGCCCGTGACCGTGATGGCCAGTGGAATGCCGCGCGCGTCCACAACGATGTGCCGTTTCGACCCGAGCTTTCCCCGGTCTGTCGGGTTGGGGCCGGTTTCCTGGCCCCCGTTACTATCTTCCCGCCTCGATAATTGAGGCTTTGGCCAGCCAGGCCCGGCATGATTCCCGCCCCCAGTCGCAGTCATGATCCGGGGGGGGTTGTCACCGGGCCTGGTGGGTGGCTGGTGATCGCTAATAGGGGCTCGGCTGGGATATTCCAAGGCCGTCCGTAACGTGGATGCCGAGACTTGCCACCGTTGTCGCAGGCCAACTCGTTCAATCTGCACAAACTTCGATGCAAGAATTCCAACAACATGACGCCGTCGATGTCTTCATCGGTGTCGACGTCGGTAAAGGCCAGCATCACGCCGTAGCACTAGCTCGGAA
Organism: Paraburkholderia youngii; assembly: GCF_013366925.1. Taxonomy (NCBI): domain Bacteria; kingdom Pseudomonadati; phylum Pseudomonadota; class Betaproteobacteria; order Burkholderiales; family Burkholderiaceae; genus Paraburkholderia; species Paraburkholderia youngii. The sequence continues at coordinate 287,502 of NZ_JAALDK010000003.1, read as the reverse complement.
TGGCAAGCGCCTGTACAACAAGGCGCTCCCCAACGACGAGGCCAAACTGCGCGCCCTCATCGCCGAACTCAAGATCCATGGCCGCCTTCTTTTCGTTGTCGACCAGCCCGCCACCATCGGCGCCTTGCCGGTGGCTGTCGCACGCGATGAAGGCGTTCTGGTTGCCTATCTGCCCGGACTGGCGATGCGCCGCATTGCCGACCTGCATGCTGGTGAAGCCAAGACCGACGCCCGCGACGCCGCAATCATCGCCGAGGCCGCCCGTTCGATGCCGCATACACTGCGCTCGCTTCGGTTGGCTGATGAACCGCTCGCCGAGCTGACCATGCTGTGCGGCTTCGACGACGATCTCGCCGCTCAGATTACCCAAACCAGTAACCGCATTCGCGGCCTGCTCACCCAGATCCATCCCGCACTTGAGCGCGTTCTCGGACCGCGCCTCGACCATCCCGCCGTGCTCGATCTACTCGAGCGCTACCCGTCTCCAGCCGCGCTTGCAGCAACCAGCGAGAAGACGCTTGCCAACCGCCTGACCAAGCTCGCGCCACGCATGGGCAAGGGATTGGCAGCCGGAATCGTTCAAGCGCTGGGCGAGCAGCGCCGTGACGGTGCCCGGCACGCAAGCCGCCACCATCGCCATGCCGCGCCTGGCTCGGCAGCTCGCCGCCTTACGCAAGCAGCGCGACGAAATCGCCGCCGAAGTAGAGCGGCTGGGCTTGCTCACCCTCTTTGGCCGGTCCTGACCAGCATGCCGGGGAGTCGGCGTCAGGACCGCCGCCAGACTCCTCACCGAGGTCGCGCACAAAGCCTTCGCTTCGGCAGGTCACCTGGCGGCCTACGCTGGCCTCGCACCAGTTACCCGGCGCTCAGGCTCATCTATCCGTGGCGAGCATCCGTCCAAGCGCGGCAACAAGGTACTCAAGCGAGCCTTGTTCCTATCGCCTTCGCGGCCTTGCGAGACCCCCCGATTCGCGAGCGTATTACGCACGGAAGGTCCAGCACGGCAAGCGACATAACCAGGCACTCATCGCGCTGGCACGGCGACGCTGTGATGTCCTGTTCGCCATGCTGCGCGATGGCACCTTTTACGAACCCAAGTCAGCCCCTAAGGCTTGACGAATTACATAGGGGCACCCCCCCGGGGGCTGGCACCACTGGCAGCATCGAGGCTCGCCCGTTCCCAATCAATCTGGTCGTGCTCACGCAACCGGCGAAGCATTGCCAGATGCAGTTGCTCCCACACGCCTGCGGCCTGCCAGTCTCGTAGCCGTCGCCAGCGTGTCATGCCGCTGCCGAAACCCAGTTCCTGCGGCAGGTCTTCCCATGGGATGCCCGTTTGCAGGACATACAGGATGCCGTTCAGTGCTGCGCGGTCGTCAACTGTGCGCCGACGGCCGCCTTTGCGGTGACGGCGTAAATGCCGGAATCGACAGTTCCAGCGCCGCCCACAGTTCGTTGCTGATTTTTCTTCTGGACATGCGCCCAGGATACGAAACCTAGGGCTTGATGTCCAGGTTGTGTTAGCCGCTCTTAGCCGATGGACGATGCGAAGCTTCTAGTCCTCTCCGCCGTGTAGCCCATAGGTCTACAGGAAGGCCGCCACAATCTACGGGTATTTTTCCGCAGAAACCCTACGGATAACGAAGTTGTTATAGATGAGGTATCCGTCTTTCTGCAGGTCTTTTGTGGAAAGATCTTAAGAGACGGTTTCATAAAGACTGCCGAACGCGCTGAAGAGTGTTCCAGCAGATCAAGTGCGTATTCCGGCTGAGCGTGACCAGTGATTCCGGATTATCGTGACCGGTGATTCCGGCATCGTGACCGGCATTTTCCAGCTGATCGTGACCGGTCTTTCCGGCGATCGTGACCGGCCCGTTGACGGGTCATGCGCCAGTGGTTTCGCGGTGTCTGCCTGGCGATGATCGACGTGGAGATGTTGCGTATTGTTCAATCCCCGGTTGTGGATAACCTTCCCCATTTTTACACGGAGAGGCGATGCCCACACCCCCAATGACGATATGCATGATCAAAGACGTGTTACGACCCAAGCACGAGTCCCGGTTCTCTCACGCCCGCATCGCGGCGGCGCTGCAGATTTCCAAAGGGGTAGTCTCCAAGTACGTGTCGCTCGCTGCGAATGCCGGGCTGGCATGGGATGAGCTACGTGAGCTCGACGAAGCGGCCATCGCAGCTCGCCTGCTGCCGGGCTCGCGCAGCAGCGCCTATGTGCCGCCGGACTATGCGCGGATACACCAGGAACTGCGCCGCAAGGGCGTTACACTGACCTTGCTATGGCAGGAATATGTCGACGCCCACCCCGGCGGCAAGACCTACCGCCACACGCGATTCTGCGAGCACTACCACACCTGGGCGAAGAGCCTGAAGCGCTCGATGCGCCAGGTCCACAAGGCCGGCGAGAAGCTGTTTGTCGACTACGCGGGCCCGACCATCGCGGTGGCCGATGGTACGCGTGCCCATGTGTTCGTCGCCGCACTGGGCGCTTAAAACTACACCTTCGCTTGCGCCACGCCGCGCGAGACGATGGCTGACTGGATCGGCTCGATCGTGCGCGCTGAGTTTCATTGGCGGTGTCCCCGAACTGGTCATTCCAGATAATCCGCGGGCCCTGATTGCCAACGCCGACCGTTATGAGCCGCGCGCCAACGACACCGTGCTCGACTTCGCGCGTCATTACGGCACCTCGGTGCTCCCGGCGCGGGCGCGGCGGCCGCAGGACAAAGCCAAGGTCGAGGTTGCAGTCCAGGTCGTTGAACGCTGGATCATGGCGCGACTGCGCCATCAGCGGTTCGAGACGGTGTACGCGGTAGATCGCGCGATTGCCGAGCTGCTGCCCACGCTGAATGACCGACCCTTCCAGAAGCTGCCGGGCAGCCGCGCCAGTGCTTTCGCCGCGCTGGACGCTCCGGCGCTGCGCCCGTTGCCTGCGATTCCCTACGAAATCGCGCAGTTTCGCACCGTCAAGGTTCACATCGACCACCACGTCGAGATCAACAAGCGTAAGCGGCCGGCAAACCCGTCTTGACGAATTGAACGTAAGCGGTCGATTCTCCTCACGACCGGCCGTATTCATGCCAACCGGCCATTTACTCAGAATGGGAATTCGTCGAAGGGAACGGCTGTCTGCCGATATTTCAGCTGTTTCAACCAGCCCTTGAATTGCTTGAGGTCTTCAAACACGAGCAAATCAGTTTCCAGATCACGTATGTGTTGCTGGAGCCCGGCGATGTCGTTTGCCAGATTGTGAAGGACCGTCGCGGGGGCAATGTCGATGAATGGGGGAATTCCGTACGCATGCCTGAAACTGGCTTCCACTTGGAGGATTTCCTGATCCAGTTCCCCGAGCTGTTCCTTGAGAATCTTGTTGTAGTGCTTCAGCCGGTCTTCGCTGAGTTCATTGATTGCACTCTGGTCGATATGCTCAAGCTCCAGTTGTAGCTCGAGCAGCTTGAGCAGGTCGTTCCTGCCATACGCATGGTTGGCTCGCTGCATCAGCGCCGTCTTGCGCTCCCGCTCGTGAGGGTCCGGTTCGCGATCGGGATGCAGGGCACTGGCGAGTTTTCGATAGACCTCGCGGATAGACTGGCTCAATTCTGCCTGCTCGGCTTGCTGCCTTGCCTGAGCCGCCTGCTGTCTTGCCGTCTTTTTTCGTTTCGCACGTCGCGCTTGCCGAGCCTGGTCGGCGGCTTCGTACTGCGCCTGCTGCTCCTCCATCCTTGCCTGGGCGCGTCGCAGCATGTCGTGGGGCGAACTCATGTCGAGATCCTCACCCAGTTCAACGCCAAGCATCGCTTCGAGCACATCCTTCATGTCCTCAAGCTCAGCGGCTGCTTCGCTATCGTAATCCGACTTGCTGTGCCGGTTGTAAATGACCTTCAGTTGCGCATCATTGCACGCTTCGACCAGATCGCCTGCCAGATTCGAAATCAGCGTGGAGACTGTACGACGCTCCGTCTTTGTCAGCCCTTTCTGGTTCCATACGTCGTCAAGCCGATAGACCAACTTTACCTGCAGATCCGTCGACTCCCGTTCGAGCGGCAACAGAACGTCGACATACCGTTGCTGGAAGTCGGGCGTGACGCGCTCCCATGCCCGCAAGCGGGTGCGACGCTTTTCGATCTGCCTGATCAGCGAATTGAATGCCTTCTGTCCCCGTGACAGGCTGGCCTTGTTATGGCCCGGCGCGATGCTGACGGCGTGGTGGGTCGCCTTGGACATGAGATGAGATTCCGGTTTTCGCAGGACGGGAAACGGGTAACATTTTAGCCGACGCGACGCTTTCCCATTCGTCGGACGGACATGGGCCGCACTGCGGCGGTGGGACAGCCGTTGGTGTATATGTTGAGATGATGGAAGCGCACGCCGTCATGTTGTGCGACGCGCGCTCTCTGCGTCAGCCGCTGTTTGTCGCGACCTGTTGTCGCGCGTAGTTGAACGGCAGCAGATCGGTCACGTCCGCGCCTGGGGCGCGCTGTGGCAGCACCTTGAGTACGTGCAGCAGATAGTCGTATGGCTCGACACCGCAGGCCCGGCACGTCAGTACGAGACTATAGATCGTAGCGCTAGCTTTTGCGCCGTCGACCGTATCGCTGAACAGCCACGATTTTCTCGATGTCGCAAATGGCCTGATGTCGCGCTCGCATATGTTATGCCGACTTCCCGATTATGCCGCGTCATGAGTCCACGCGCACAACGGTTGGGCGGATCTCTATTCCCTGTCGCTTGGAGTGTCGGCATTATCAGAGAGCCTCCAGGAAGGCGAGTAACGGATCTGGTGGTTTGTAGCGGGTCAGCGCGACACCGCTCGCCGTGGCGTGCGCGAGCGCGCGTTCCTTGAGTTGCATGTCGGCGTGCAAGTAGATCTGAGTCGTTTCCGAGGATTCGTGACCGAGCCAGAGCGCGATCACAGTCAGGTCGACGCCGTGATGCATCAGGCTCATCGCGGCCGTGTGCCGAAGCGTGTGAGGCGTTATCGATTTTTTCTTCAGCGAGGGGCACGAGAGACGCGCGATTTCGGCGTTGCGCGACACGAGTCTCTGAAGAGCGTCGGCACTGAGATGACCACCACGCGAACTGGGGAAGACCGGATCACCTGGTTCGCCTGGTTGATAGAGCAGCCATTCCTTCAGGACTGCAACAACATCCGGTCGCAGAGGAGTGCATCTCGTCTTTCTGCCTTTGCCGAGGCAACGGACGTGGGCGCCTGTACCGAGCATCACATCCTGGCGCCGGAGAGTGGTCAATTCGCTGTTGCGCAGACCCGTTTGAACCGCTACAAGAAGCAGCGCTCGGTCTCGGGTGCCGGTCCACGTTCGTACGTCAGGCGCCCCTACCAGAGCGGCGGCCTCGCTCTCTGTCAGAAACTCAACAGGGCCGTGCTCGCAGCGTTTAGATGGAATTGCAAGAACGCGCTGACACTGCAGAAACAGCGCAGGCTCGCTGACCGCGACGAACCGGAAGAAGGCATGCACGGCAGCAAGCCGCGTGTTGCGTGTCCGCACCGAATTCCCTCTGCTGTGTTCGAGGTGCCGCAGGAATTCCTCGATCAACGACACATCGAAGTCCTCGATGCGCAGCTTTGACGGCGCGCGTCCGATATGGTTCGTGGCAAACGCTAGCAGCAGCCGGAACGTATCACGGTAACTTGCCACCGTATGCGAACTTAGACCTTGCTGCTCGAGCAGGCGCTGGGTAAAGAAGCGCTGAACGAGTGATGGAAGATCGGCGGCGCTCACGACTGTTCTCCTGGACAGTTCTTGTCGAGATAGGCTGCCGCAAGTTCAAGCAATTCAGGAACCGCTTCGATGTACCAGTACGTAAGACCGACGTTGACATGCCCGAGGTAGGCGGTAAGTTTCGGCAATTCCCTACTTACGTCGAGACCGGCACGATACCACTCGACCAGCCGTCCAGTCGCGAAGCTATGCCGGAAGTCCTGGAGGCGTGGACCGTAACCATCGCGCCCATCCTCTGTCGCCGGTCGCAGACCGACAGCGCGCGACATTCTGACGAACATGCTGCGTGCAGTGCCGGGCTTCAGTCGCTTGCCGCGCTCACTAACCAGGAACGCCTCGCTCAACCGTAAAGGACAGATTTGATCGCGTTTCTGGACGTAGTGTTCGAGTGCCAACCGGGTCGACTCTGCTACAGGAACACAGCGCGATTTGCCGAACTTCGATTCCCGGATGGAGAGTATTCCGCTGACGAGGTCAACGTCGGACCGGTCGAGCCGAAACGCTTCGCCTGGCCTGAGACCCGTCGCCACAAGAAGCCCAATGAGCGTCGAATAGATCAGTGCTCGCAAGCCGGTTCGGGATCGCAGTTGAGCGGCTCGGGCCATAAGCAGATCAATTTCGTGCTCAGTGTAAATATGCGGGGCATTGCGCCGTCTGCGGGCACTCAGGAGCCCCGCGGGGGGAATCTGGTTTCGACCGTCAATGAGGTTCATCCATCTGGCGAATCCTCTTACTTGAGAGAGGCGTCGCCCCCAGGTGGCACGTTCGACGAGTGTGGGCGTCATTGCCCAGCGCAGAGCCAGATCGGTAGTAATGAACTCAGCATCTTCATGTTCGAGAAGATCAACGAAATGGCCGAGTGCCAATGCAGGTTCGTAGAATGACGCCCCGAGAGCCCGGCGGACCGCCACGTACCGAGCGAGAGAATCGCGGATCGCAGTCATATTGAACCTCCAGCCGTGGGCCACGAGCGCGCGACCTCGCGCAGGTCCTCAAACGCCACCGTTGCATAGATCGCGGTACTGTCCGGTGAGCGGTGTCGCAAGACCTCGGCTATTTCTGCCATCGAGGCCCCATGACGAATCATCGTCGTCGCCAGACCGTGACGGAACAGATGTGCGGCGCCACGGCACGCGGGGCGGAAACCGGCACGTGCGAAGGCCTGACCAACAATCTTGCCAATCGCCCCCGGCCCCGCCAAACCAACCCGAGGTGCCAATCTGCGAAGGAAGACGCGCCGCGATGCACTCGCTTCGCGACCATCGCGGAGATATGTTGCGATTGCTTCTCCGACCTCCGATGGCAGCGGGACGTGCTCGACCATCTGCCCCTTTCCATGAACGACGAGTTCCCCCGAACGCCAGTGAATGTCGTCGAGCTCGATTGCGACGATTTCTCCGGCACGTAAGCCAAGCCGCGCCAACAACAGCAGGATTGCGTAGTCACGAAGCCCAGTCGTGGTCGACTGGTCTGCCGATGCAATGAGAGCTTCTTGCTGCTCAGGCGTGAGGAACGTTGGCACAGTTGACTGTCGCCATTTACGAACCGAAGGCACTGACTCATACAGGTCTCGTGCCGTATCGCCGCGCAGAAAGAGGAAATGGCAGAACGAGCGAAGCGCAACTGCCATCAGCCGCGTGTACTCTGCCGATCGGCCTTTGCTGCGGGCAAGAAGATGATTCCGGATCGTTACCGCGTCAAATGCATCTGGCAATAAACTTCCGTCGCCGGCCGCGTGGCTGTCGAGAAAATCGCGAATGAACGGGCCATAGACGAGCAGAGAGTTCCTCGCGAGTCCACGATCCTGCCTCAGATAGTCCACGTATCGGTCGTAAATGTGCGCGATCGCGGATTGGCGGCCCAACGTCGGCGGGCACACAATAGCTTCAGCGCGCAGATAGGCGAGAAACTGCCGTAATGTGGGACGTGCACGCTGGACACGGTCTCGTGATGCGCCGATCATGCGCTTCATAAAACGAGCCGTGACAGACTCATCAAGATCAATCAGGTCGATGCCCCTGTTCTCCATCCACCCAGAGAACGCACACAGGACTCTTCGTTTCTTGCGAAGCGATACCTCGGAGTAGTGTGCCGTCCGCAGACGATCAAGAAATGCATCGATGTGATGGACCGGCAGCCCGCCGGATTCACTGACTGTGCGTTTCGCATTCATCTGATCTCTCCTGGCCGGCGCGATAGCCAGCCTGAGAAATCATACGTTTATGCCGACACAGCATTCATGAAAGACCATACCCGCCGTCATACAGGTGCACGACGCGGCATAATCGGGAAGTCGGCATAACTGGGTTCATGCCGCTAGCGGCATGAACCCAGTTGTTATCAATTGGAGCACGTCCATCGGTGACGTAGCGACTCAGATATTCCCACTGGTTTCGGGTATAGGCGATGGCCTTGCCCAGCAGGCTTTGCGGCGCCACCTTCGGTGCCAGTTCATCGAGCCATGCCTTGAACGCCTCGAGCACCGGCACGCTGTGCAACTGCCTCAGGTGGTATGCGTAGTCAGCACGGGTCTGCCCGGCAGGCAGGTCGCCTTTGGCCAGCGCCTCGACACGGTACAGGGCCTGGAAGTATTCGAGCGCTCTTGCCACGCGAGCGTTCGGCGCCTTCGGTTTTCCGTCATCCCCGTTCTTCTGCGCTGCCTTGTCCGCCTTGACGAACAGCCGGCGCGCGTGCGCCATGCAGCCGAAGTGCGTCGCTTTTTTCAGTGTTCTCCAGGCGCTGTACCCGTCGCTCATCAACATACCGCTGTAGTCGCCCGGGAACTTTTGCGGATGCGTCTGGCCAGCGCCCGGGCTGGTACTCAAACAGCACGACCGGTTCGGCACAATCCTCCGCGCTGCGATAGACCCATGCATAGCTTTTGCTCTGCGCCGCCCGGCCGGGTTCATTGAGCACCTGAAGCGTCGTCTCGTCGCCGCGAACCAGCGACTGCGACAGCAGCGTCCTGTACAGCGCGTCGTACAGGCGACTGTAATGAAGTTCACTGCAGCTTGTAAACGAAGACAGCGGATGTTAACTTTGATCCGTTCATGATCTGTGATGCCGGGCGTTGTCGCACACCCCTGACCTCGATGACTGGGCAAGTGAAGAGTTTGGTGCGCCGAACGTGGCGACGCTCGCCTGACCAGACGGCTCGTGATGCTGGCGCGTAGGCTTTCGACGAATCCGCATTGCTCTTTTCCGCAATCGTTCAATTCTTCTGAGCTGAAGGCGGCTTATCGGTTCTTCGATAACCCACAGGTGGATGTCGATGGCGTGCTGGGCGCGCACATCGGCCAAACGCTTTGTCGCATGCAGCAGGTGCAGATCGTACTTGCGGTTCAGGACACCACTGAGTTCAATTTGTCTCATTTGCGGGCAACCGAAGGTCTGGGATATGGCTCCGATCCACACGTTCGTGGTTTCCTGATACACAGTCTGCTTGCGCTCACGCCTGAGGGGCTGCCACTCAGCGTGATCGGCCCGAAGACGTGGATACGTAGTCGGGTCTGAATAATTCGTTTTGGTCGGCGCTTGCCCTCAAGCCTGGAAGTCGACGGTGATTGACCGGCTAAGCCAGGCAATCAGAACAAGGGCGTAAAAAAGCCTCAGCTTTCTGAGGATTATCCTCAGGTTGTGGCCAGCGCCGCACAGCACGGCGTGTATTGCATCGCCGAGTGCGCCTTTGAGCCAGTTCCGGTCGAGTTTGCCGTCGGCCTTCATGTGACCAATGGCAGGCTCGATTGCGCTTCGCCTTTGGATCATCGCGCGCAGGCCCCTCGTGATTCCGCGCCGCAATCCCGGGTGGTAGATCTTCACTCCCTCGACAGCGATACCCTTGTAACCGCGATCCACAATGGCGACGTCGGGCTTCACATCGCTCAAGATCGCCGCTTGCTCCAACGCTTCAGCCAGCGTGTGACCGTCGTATGGGTTACCGGGCATCGAGCGGGCGCCAACCACAAGCCCTTCCTTGTGTGTCGTCGTGATCGACACTTTCACACCGAATTCGTAGGGCGTGCGGGCTTTGCCTTTCGCCAAACATTCAACTTCTGGCGCATGCAGTGCGTACAGCTTGTTTTTGTCCTTCTGCTTCTGAGACAGGATCCGCCTCGTGCGGCTGATCAATTCCTGCAGCGCGATGCGCCCAGTGTCGGCGACTGAATCGAGCTGACGCTCGACATCACGCATCACCCGCCCAACGCGCGAGCGCAACGTGCGCAGCGCCTTCTTCATGCGCTTGTACTGCTTCGCATGCGCGTAGCGGCCAATCTGACGCGCCAGGTGCGGCGCCTCGCGGTTGTAGTTCTGCCGCAGCTTCAACCCGTGCCGTGCCGCAGCCTTCACCAGATGTTCGCGACACCGTTCGAGCAGACGCGAATCGGTTGGATGGGCGACCGCCTTTTGCATGACCGTCGTGTCAACGATTACGCGCTTTGCGCTTGAGGCCTTGATCACGCCCGCGCGCTTCGCCGCTTCGATCGTCTCGGCCAGCAGTTCTTCAACTCCGGCCTCACCCAGGCGCTTGCGCCAGCGGGTCAGGCTCGACGGATCGATCGGCGGCTCGGTCTGCAAAAACGTTTCGCCAGTAAAGACCTGCCAATACGGGTTTTCCACCCATTGCCAGACCACTTCCTCGTCCGACAGATCGAACGCATGCTGGAGATACAACAAACCAGCAATCAACCTCGGTGAGGTGGCCGGCCGACCTTTGCGTGAGACGAAGCTCGCGCTCATCGACGCATTCAATCCATCCCAGTTGATCAGATCGGTCAGACGCACCAGCGGATGCTTCAGGTTGATCTGCTCGCGCAGAGGATGCCGGAACAAATCGCCTTCGCTCACCACTGCCTTCGGACCCATCCAGACCTCGACAGAATTTGCAGGAAATTACCCATAAAATGCCAGGTTCCTGCAAATGCATCAACAACTTTCCGCTTCAAACTCTTGCCGCAAAAGGCGCTTCGAATTGTTCAGGTTCGACTACGTAGGCTGGAGGAGTTGGGCAAGAAACATCTGCGCGGACAACGAAGCGTACAAGAGAAAGAGCGCGCGAAATGGCTCGAAGGTATCGAGCAGCTGGGCATACTCAAGACACACTGTCCGCATACGCAAGTCATCGGCGTGAGCGATCGCGAAGGCGATGTCTACGATGTGTTCCTGGCACGGCGGCCTGCCGGTGTCGACTGGCTGGTGCGCGCTTCGTGGAATCGACACGTTGCACACCCTGATCGATATTTGTTGGAAACCGTGCTAGCCTTGCCAGTGATTGGAGAAACGCAACTGCAGGTGCCTGCGCGAAAACCGACAGGCGCGCACCGCACGGCTGGTTGTACGATGCATGCCCGTACGCCTTCGTCCGCGGCAAAATCGTCGTCGCGAGAAGCTTCCCGAAATTGAGGTATTTGCAATTCATGCGTTGGAAACGAACGTAGACGAAGGAGCCGAGCCATTGGAATGGCTATTGCTGACCTCGGTGCCTACGTATACGCGAGCACAGGCCCTCGAGCGTCTGGCATGGTATGCACGTCGATGCACAATTGAATCGTGGCATCGTGTGCTTAAAAGCGGCTGTCGCATTGAAACCCGCCAATTTGGCAATGTCGAACGATTCGTACGCGCCACAGCGTTGTTCGCCGTAGTAAGGTGGAGAATCCTGTACGCGATGCTGCTTGCACGGCTTGATGGAAACCTGTCGTGCGAAGTATTGCTGCAGCCAATCGAGTGGCAGGCCCTCTACTGCCGTACGCACGGTAGTACAGAAATGCCCGATGAACCGCCCTCACTCGCGCAGGTGATTTTGTGGATCGCCAGACTCGGCGGCTATCTTCCTCGAAAGCGTGATCATCCTCCAGGGCCTACCGTCATCTGGCGTGGCTTTCTTGTTCTGCATGAAATTACGATGATGTACCGAATATTCAGGCAGGACGAATAGCACGACTGCATAACTTGTGGGTAATCCTGAGGGAAAACCCCGGGGCGGTTCACAAGGTTAATCCGCGTGCCTTGAGGTGCGGCAGGTCCATACATGATGTCTAGAGTTCCGCAACGAAACTGGTGACGTAAAATACTCGTATTTACCCGTCAAAATGCCCTGTGTGAATTGGAGTCCGTATTTCCCGAAAATCCAGTCTTCAACCACATAGTTGCCCGTCAGCTCCATAGGAGACGTCATGTTCCACCCTAGCATTTCAATCCGATTGACATGTCTCGGACGAACACCCATCGACTTGACTGCGGTAGCATCGGCTCCAAGGGGTATGCTGTCGAACAAGATTAAAGGAAGATTGTCGCTGTTCGAAAGATCGACCTTCGTCAACGTGAACCGCTCGACCGAGTTTGCTTTTCTCGAGAGAAACTTCTCAACGGCATGCACATGCGTCGGAATACCCGGATGGCAATCCCACTTGGCGTAGAAATCGGAACGAAGAATCTGCCAGTCCGCATATTGCGAGTCGAGATCGCCTCGGTCAAACGAATTGGCATGTCGGCACTCGTGCGGAACTGGGTAGCGAGGAATTCCAATAATCGATGTGAAGTTGTGAAATCCGCCCGGCTTAGTCCGTTGCCGCATTTCCCGAAGCAAGGGAATCCACACGTCTTTCGTCACGAAATGTAACGACGAGTGCGCCATAACTAGATCATAATTTTCATCCGGTACGAAATCCTCGATCCGTTGCTCGATCACATCGATGTTCAATGAATAACGGTCAGCAATCGAACGAAGTTTCTTCACGGCGTTCGAGGAAAGTTCCAAGGCGGTCACCTTGTGTCCCCTGAGGGCAAGAAAGAGCGCATTTCTGCCTTCGCCACAGCCGATGTCTATAACAGTCGAGTTTCGTGGTAGAAACTGTTCAATTTCAAATACCTCAACACTCGGTCCGCCCATCGTCCAAACTTTCGCGTCCGAATAACCTTTCTCCCAAAATTGCTCACTGTTGTTCATCGTGGAACATACCTTTCTTCCAGGGTTTTCACATGGCTCGAGAAAAGATGGTGCGCGACCAAATTACTGTATTTGTAACCCTTCCTGGTCAATCGAATCTTGTCATTGGACGGTGGCTCGATGCACCCCTCAGCCTCAAGTGCATCAATTACGTCCAAAAAATCAGAATACAGACTCCGGCCAAACTGTGATGAATAGTACGCCCGAGAAAGCTGGTTCAGCGTAAGGCTGAGGATGAAATATCTCAAGCGCTCTTCGTAAGCATCCAGAACAATCCCGTACCTCACCATGCTGTGTTCGGTGATTTCGAGGCTCAAATAATCTTGAATGGCCTTGCCGACCTCGTTGAGGTCGACCGCGTAGTCGAAGCTGTAGTGGTATTTTCCGTTGTAGCTTCTTGCGCCTGCTCCAATTCCGATCATCGGAACGCCGAGAAAGTCGGAAGTCTCTTGGGCGTACGCGCTGCTGCTTTCTGGCAGACGGGTGAACCTAGTGAAGGACTCTTGTCGGTATCCATTCATTTGCATGAACTCGACATTGCTATCGTAGATCGCATACGTGGTCTGGTCGTCGATGTATCGCTCCGGATGCAATCGCTGCTGCTTATAAATCGCTGTGAGAGGTCGGCTAATTGCAGGATACAGTGAGATAGTAAGTGGACCTGATGAAACGATGTGGCGGAGCGAATTTTGCCAGCTTTCGTAGGTCTGACCTGAAAGGCCGTAGATCAGATCCAGATTGAAATTTTCGAAACGCTTTCGGATATTTTCTACCGCGGAGATTGTTGTCGAAACCGGGTATGGGCGACCGCTGGCCTTCAGTTCAGCGGAATCCATGGTTTGGATACCCATACTGATTCGGTTCACGCCTTGGCTTTTTAAGAAATCGAGGAGTTCTTCGGACATCGAGTCGGGAGAACCTTCGACACATAGCTCAGCAGAGGACGCAATATTCGGGAATCCGTGTTGAATCGATGAAAAAACCTGTCCGAATTGTTTTTCGTTTAGAATAGTCGCAGTTCCGCCACCAAAATACACAGATGCAACTGTCTTCCGTCCCGTATATTTCGCATAAAATTTGATTTGTTCACATATTTTATCAACATAGTTTTGTATTATATCCTCTGTACCCTGGGTAGTTAGAAATAACGTACAATAAGTACACCTGTATCTGCAAAATGGTATATGGATATATATTGAAGCTGGCCCGCGATCACCGGTGTGCCATATTTCCGCAATGCCGATATTATGTAGACTTTTATACGACCTTTTCGAAGGGTAACTATATACATACGACTTTAAGTGATTGTTCCTTATAGAATGTCGAATTGAATCCGCGATTTGCTGCATGCTTTTCTCCTAGTCCATTGAACCAATGAAATTGCACTTATCTAATAGTGCATGGGCAAAATGAATCTGAGTGAAACCGAGCGCGAAGAGCTGATGTCGATGCAGCGCAGCCGCACGATGGCGGTTGGCCAGGTAAGGCGTGCGCGGTTGATCTTGCTGCTCTTCGAAGGGGCCTCGCGGGCGGCGATCATGGCCGAATTGCTGCGATTCGCGATTCATCACAACGTGGCAAACGCGTTTCACCAGTGAGCGCCTGGCTGGCCTTTACGGCAGACATCCAGGCCGGGCGCCGCGACCTGACCTCGCGGGCCCTGAAGCGAGAGATCGACAGATGCATCTTGCGCCACGGCGTGCGCGCGGCCCTCTGAGCGAACTTTTCCTCGTACCACTGGCTCGCCCGCCCAAAGCTCAATCCCGTGCTGTCGACGATGAGACTGATCGTCTCGCCGCGCGCGAGACGTCGGGCCAGCTGTTCGCAACGCTGCGTGACGCCCACCTCCAGTGAAGCGAACCGTTCGCCCAGCTGACTGGCGCTGGGCACCAGGATGTCCAGCCCGCGAGTCTCCCAGTAGTCGTCCATATAGCCGGTGATCTGCCGCATCCCCCAGCCGAACAGCCGGTAGAAGGTAAAGATCAGCTCGATGGACGCCGTGGTGTAGGTCGGCTCACGCCCCGACACGCCCGGTGTACGGATCTTTGCGTTGATAAGCTGCGCCTTCAGATCGCCGCCCGGCACATACAGGCTGATCATGCCGCGCTTTCTCAGGCTCTGGTTATACGCCCGCGCGTTCGTCACCCGGTACCCCGGTTTCTTGCGCTTGCGCGGTTCACCCGTCTTTAGTCTGGCTTTATATGGCATTATTCAAGCTGGCTTCATGATGTTGCGCTTCTACACAACCCGCACCATCTTTGCAATACCCCCATCCGGACAAAGCCTATGTACACCGTATGCCATCGGCCGAACTCTTTCGGCAAATCGCGCTAGGGGCATCCGGTCCGGCCGATCCAGAGGACAGCTTCGACAAACCAACGGTTGTCGGTCGCCGTGCGCTCTGGATCGCCTTCCTTGCCCGGCAAGACGGATTCGATTCGTGCCCATACTTCATCGCTCAATAACGTTCGAATCATCTTGGCCTGCTCGCGCAAAAGACAAAATGTAAACACATCTTCCCGTTCATGAAAATCAACACGCTCCACTTTGGCAACGGCGCGGGGGCAGCCACGGCTGCAGCGGCTGAGGTCACCGTCATCGACAGTAGCAACACAAACGAGGCGATTGATACTAAAAAATTTTTCATTAGAAGGCGCGGGCAACCCCGGCCTTCATGTCGGGGAGGGATAGCTCTCCGTGCACAGCACGGCCTGCGCCCGCCTCTTCTTTCGATAAAGCTATCATTGTGTATCCCTAACCATTGCTACGTTGAACGAGCTGGCCGTAGCGATGTGCAATGCCTTGCACTACGCTGCCTGCTGCCGCACCCACTAATTTCTCTCTGGCTCTTTTGAAATTTGAGTGGGTGGTACGCCTTGCGCGGTAGCGGAAGACTCGACTCTTCGGCGTGGATTACCCCACCCCTAACCCCGCCCCAAGGCGTGGAAGTCCTTGCCGCCGGACGAGCTCGGGAGCTGGGCGCCGCAAGGCTTTGCCTGGCCCGAGCCGTCAAGCGTGCGACTGGATTTGACCGCATCAAGGGTGCGGTCCGCCGGGGTTACGCCCGCCCTTGACCCGGCCAAATCCACCCACTCGAAATTCAAAAGAGGCTTCTCTCTTGACTATCACTTTTTGTGCCAAGTGTGCGTGAGGTGGCAAATCCCACGTCAGTTCGGTATTCCAGCGAGTCTTCCGATGCGGTCGCTTCAATGTTCTCAATGTCGCAATTGCGACAAATGCGACAGATCATCGCATGGCTGGACGCCTACACTGTCGCGAAGTCGCGCGACTATGGGCAGGCTGTCTCGGATTTACAGTGGCAGGGGGACGATGTCCTTGTCGCAAGGTACAGGGCACCAGCTCGGGTTCTGTCGCAGTAAGAGCGAAAGGTCGGCCAAGACCGATATGGCATGCATTCCTTATACAGTCAGCGAATAGAACTGCTGTGCGGCAGTCTGCACCAACGCCGCAATCGTTCAATTGCCCCTTGACGATCATGTGCATGATTTTGATTTCGATGTCACCCCGGAGAATGCGGGCGCAACGAAATTTCTTGGACCCGAGCATCGGGCGGGTCCGGCGCTTGATCGCGCGGTGGTCCTGCTCGACGATGTTATTCAGATACTTCGGCTGACGAATCCTAATCGCCGTCTCGCGCCCGGCGTTGATAGCCTCAAGCGCAGCGAAATTCGCCCCACTCCTGGGCTTTGTCCGGATGGGTACGAGTTCCCGTGCCATGGACGCGACTATGCATTTTTGACGCAAACCGGTTTGCCGAAGGCGTTCCACCGGTTCAGCAGGTTGGCGATGATTACGCCTTCGCCTTCCTGCGACGCAAGCTCCTGCGTCAGCAGGCGCTCGCCGATGCAGCGCTTGATGCGCGAGATCTGTGCCTCGGCCAGCGAGCGCACACCGTAGCCGTATTTCTTGTGAAATGCATAGATGCCTTTGTCCTCGATGTATCTGACGATCTGGTCATGCCGGCGGGTTCTCTCCTCGCCGTGTACGACCGCGTGAGCTGGCGGTGGGATGACGGGCGTCACGCCCGCGCCTGAAAGCGCTTCGGTACGCTCGATGCTGTAGTACGCGCCATCGGCAATCACCCGATCCATCGGCACATCAGCGGGCAACACGGCGTCCATTCCTTCGCTGTCCAATACTTCTGTAGTGGTGATGCGGATCGCGTGTACGTTCATGTCAGCGTCGATCGACTGATGCATCTTGCGCCACGGCGTGCGCGCGGCCTTCTGAGCGTACTTTTCCTCGTACCACTGGCTCGCCCGCCCAAAGCTCAATCCCGTGCTGTCGACCATGAGACTGATCGTCCCGCCGCGCGCGAGACGCCGGGCCAACTGTTCGCAACGCTGCGTGACGCTCACCTCCAGTGAAGCGAACCGTTCGCCCAGCTGACTGGCGCTGGGCACCGGGATGTCCAGCCCGCGAGTCTCCCAGTAGTCCTCCATATAGCCGGTGATCTGCCGCATCCCCCAACCCAACAGCCGGTAGAAGGTAAAGATCAGCTCGATGTACGCCGTGGTGTAGGTCGGCTCACGCCCCGACACGCCCGGCGTACGGATCTTTGCGTTGATAAGCTGCGCCTTCAGATCGCCGCCCGGCACATACAGGCTGATCATGCCGCGCTTTCTCAGGCTCTGGTTATACGCCCGCGCGTTCGTCACCCGGTACCCCGGCTTCTTGCGCTTGCGCCGTTCACCGTCTTTAGTCTGGCTTTATATGGCATTATTCAAGCTGGCTTCATGATGTTGCGCTATTACACCCCCCAGCATCTTTGCAATACCCCCATCCGGACAAAGCCCATCGAATCTGGCTGCCTTTCAGGCGATCAACGCCCGGCGGGAGGTGCCGATCAGGGTCCGCCAGAAAAAGTATCTGAATAACATCATCGAACAGGATCATCGGGCGATCAAGCGCCGGACCCGACCGATGCTTGGGTTCGAGAAATTTCGTTGTGCCCGCATCCTGCGTCAAGGGGCAATTGAACGATGGCGGCGTTGGTGCAAACCCCCGCACAGCAATTCTATTTTCTGGCTGGATAAGGAATCCATATCATATCGGACTTGGCCGACCTCTCGCTCTTACTGCGACAGAACCAGTTGAGCTGTTCCGTGGGCAATTCGATCTGCGCCGAACAGTTCTACGGCAGACCGGACGTTCTTAACGCGTCTCTGCGGAGGAGGCGTTACAATATGGGAACGCGCAAGAACGCACAGAAACGAGTAGGACTCTCGATAAGTAGATACAGGAACTACGATTGGATCAACGGCAGATTGACCTACCTGGGATGCTTGGCGATGCCCGCGACGCCAAAGAAGCGCACGAATACGGAAAGGGCGCGGACGTGCATAGCCGGGGGGAACTCCATATGCACATGAACGGCGCGATTCCAACGTCGACGATTCGAGAGATCCTGGCAGACGAAGCGACCGTGTTGCCAGCCGGATTCGAGTTTGAGCGAGACCTAGTTCGAGCGACACCCTGCCAGTCGCTGGCCGAATACCTAACGCCATGGCAAGCTCTGCAGCTCTTTCCAAGGAAGCGCGAGAATCTCGATCGCCTCACCCTTGCAGTTGTCGCGGGCCTGGCGGAAAACAACGTGCGCTTCGTCGAGCTCCGAAGCAGCGTTCTGTACCTTGCACAGCTTCAGAAGTGCTCGCCAGCACAGGCGCTCGAGCGCCTTATCGAATCGACCAGGGTGGCTGCACTGCGCCACGGTATCCGGCGCGGCCTGATTCTCACGGTGACGCGTGGCGACTACAGCGCGGTCAACCTATCCACCCTCCTGCAGGCCTACCAGGACCTTGGTGAGCCGAAGGACGTGATTGGGCTCGACCTTGCTGGCGATGAAGAAACGGCATATCCGAAAGAGTTGCCCTCGCTCTTTCGGGCGGCCAAAGACAGGTTCGATCTCGGGATCACGATCCACGCCGGTGAAACAGGCCGCGTTGAGAACGTCCGGTCTGCCGTAGAACTGTTCGGCGCAGATCGAATTGGCCACGGAACAGCGGCTGGCAAAGATCCAGATGTGCTGGAGCTTCTTTCTGCGAGGGATATCTGCGTCGAGGTGTGTCCGATCAGCAATCGGCTTACTGGCGCAGTTCCTGCGAACGAGGCTCACCCGCTTCAACAGTTCCGGCGATATGGCGTGCCGTTTGTCATTTGCTCGGATAACCCCGCAATCCACCAGCGCGGCCTTGCGGATGACCAAGCCGCCGCGATGGCCGAAGGCCTGTCGATCGGTGACATGCGACAGCAGTACGAAGTAGCCAAACGCTACTCATTCGTGAAGGATCTAAAATCCGATTTATGTCGGGCAACGAGCACAAGATCACCGAAGTGCAGCGGATCCTTGCCCCCGTAGGCGTGGACATCGTGCCGGTGTCGAGGAAAATCGAGGAGCTCCAGACAGAAGACGTCGAGAGTTTGGTGCGGGACAAGCTGACCAAGGCGTTCCAGTCCATCGGTCGCCCGTTGTTCGTCGAACATACAGGCTTGTACTTGAGCGGCCTCAATGGACTTCCCGCAGGTTTGACGCAGATATTCTGGGACAGGCTACAAGCGGATCGCTTCGCCGACCTCGTTACAGGGCTTGGCGACGCCAAGGTGACTGCCAAAACGATCCTTGGGTACTGCGACGGGCGCGAGATCCATATAATAGAAGGTGCGATCAACGGAACCGTACCTCGCAAACCTGCCGGTCCCACTCACTTCCAATGGGACTGTGTCTTCGTTCCGGATGGCAGCACACAGACGTTTGCGGAGATGGGGGCCGCCAAGGACGACATCTCCATGCGCCGCAAAGCGCTGGATCTGTTTGCCGCCCACCTCAAATCTGCGAAGGGCACGAAATGAAAGACGAACTGCTTGATGCCCACCGCACTGGCAAGCTGATGCTGTTTGCGGGGGCCGGGGTGCCTGCCAACCTTGGTCTGCCGAATTGGGACGCGTTGATCGCGCACATCGCGAAAGAGCTTGGCTATGACCCGAAGATTTTCTCTACCTATGGCACCCACCTGGCCCTTGCGGAGTTCTACAAGAAGAAGGGCGGGCTCAGGGCCCTCTGCAGCTGGATGGACCGTGAATGGCATAAGTCAACACGGACATTGAACCGCCCCGGGTTTCCCCTCAGGATTACCCACAAATTGTTCGTAATTCTGCGATGGGATGGCTTGTTGGACGGATCACCCATTGCGCGAGCGTGCCCCGACTCACCGGAATCTGCCAGCGGGCAAGTGCCGCCTGCATCCGATACAGCGGCATGCCGTCGACGTATTTCGCGGTCGCCACCGTCGCGATCACCGAGGCGTCCGCATGGCTACCCGGAATCGGCTGCACTGGCATCGGGGTGAGCACGACCGGTGTATGTTCGGCGTGACGCTCGCAGTGTCGGCATGCGTACTTTGCGCGCGCGTTCTGGCGAACCGTCCACTTGACCTGGACGTGCAGCTGTTCACTGATATCCTCGCCGATGCGATGCATCGGATTGCCACAGCACGGGCAGCCTCGCTGGTCTTCCGGCAGATCGTGATCGACGCGTTCGCGCTTCAGGTACGCCGGCAACGGCTTGCGTCCGACCTTGCTCCGCTCAGGCTGGCCGACCAGTGGCAAACCGGTGTCGGGCAGTGCGGGCCCCGCATCCGCGTCGTCTTCGTCGCCGGGCTCACTGGCGAGCTGCTCCGCCTCGTCGAACCCCCGATCCTGGCGTTTCTCGCTCTTCCGTGCGTAGCGCTCTGATTGCAGCAGACGGACCTACTCCTCAAGCTGTTCGATCCGCTGGCTCAGCTCGCCGATGCGCTTCGTGTCGCCAGCCACGCGTTCTTCGAGATCGTGTATATAGCCCTGGACGGCATGGGGTACGCGCTTGAGGTCGGGTGCATTCGTCATGCGCTCCAGGATAGCGGAGCGCGGCGCGCTACAGGTTTACGTCAATCCGTAAAAGGCGCCTGTCGCGTTACTGACCTGCAACGTGCCGGGCTAACCGGCGTGCTCGTAATGACGGACAGGATGACGGCGAAGCGCGTCGATATCGATGCCGTCCAACAGCCAGTGCAGCTGCTGCGTTGTCAGCTCGATCACTTCCTCATCGCGTCGCGGCCACACGAAACGGTCTTCCTCGAGCCGGCGCAGCAACAGCCAGAAGCCAGTGCGCTCGTACAGCAGGAGCTTGATCCTGTCACATTTACGATTGCGGAACGCGTAGACGGCGCCGGCAAGCGGGTCCAGCCGCATCGATTCCTCGACCAGAACAGCAAGGGTGTTGAGGCCACACCGGAAATCAACCGGTTCGCGATACAGGTAGACGCGCAGGTCGTTGGCGAAGCGCAGCATCACCGGCTTCTCAACGCGTCAATCATCGTCGTGATCAATGCCGGATCCTGCCCGCTGCACTCAAGTTCGAGACTCCCCCGTTGGGAAGTCGCGCCACCAGGCGCGACGGTGACGGTGAGCCCGGCGAACTTCGCACGACTTCGCGCGGCCTGAGCACCAGCGTCACGGCAGGCGACGAACGCAGATTTGCGCTTGCCGTCACAGCATCCGGTTCGGCTACCTCCACTACGGGTACGAATTCCGCCGAGCCCCCCTGCGCTCCAGCATGATCCACTTGCGCATCTGGTTGGCGTTCACGCCAGCCTTGAGCGCCAGGCCAGCCACCGATGCACCGGGTTTCTCGCACGCCTCGATCAGCCGTCGTTTCCCGTCGGGATCGAAGCAGCGCCTACCGCCTTCGTCGATGTGCGTGACTTTGAGAGTAAGCACCCGGCGAAGTCATCTTGATCGGCAAGTCGTGCCGCCCGACGATCATGTCCATTCAAATTTTAAATGGACAGGTGTACATGACGGACGAAGTCGAGGTTGTCCAGGATGTGGTGCAGCCGACACGGCGCCGGCGGCATAGCAAGGAATTCAAGGAGACGGTCATTCGGGCGGCAATGCAGCCGAATGTGTCGATTGCGGCCGTGGCACTGCATTACCGGTTGAACGCCAACCTGCTGCGTAGCTGGGTTGCGGCGCGGGAGGAACGCGATGCCGCTGAAGCGGCCCGACAGGAATTGAATGTCTCGTCGCCGGAATTTGTGCCGCTGCAGATGCAGAATGGTGTTGCAGCGGCGACGCACATCGAGATCGAGGTACGCAGGGGCGCGACGGCGATCACGGTGCGCTGGCCACTGTCGGCCGCGAGCGACTGCGCAACGTGGCTGCAGGGGTGGTTGCGTTGATTCGCATCGATGCCGCCGAGAAAGAAAGAGAGTTGCAGTACCGGCAAACACGTATCGACCAGCTTACGCACGAACTCTCGGTCATCAAGCGGCAGCAGTTCGGCAGGCGCAGTGAGCAGCTCAACAAGGAGCAACTGAGCCTGCTCGAGGAAGCGCTCGACGCGGATCTGGCGGCAATCGGGCTCGAGCTGCAGGGGCTGAAGTCCGGCGAGCAGGCAGGGACACCACGGCAACAGCCAAAGCGTGAACCGCTTCCTCCCGAACTGCCACGTACCGACATTCATTACGAGCCGGACAGTACGATCTGTACGTGCGGCTGCGAGCGCGTTCGCATCGGCGAGGACATCAGCGAGACGCTGGATTACACGTCCGGCGTGTTCACGGTTGAGCGGCACATCCGGGGTAAATGGACGTGCAAGGCATGCGAGACGCTGGTGCAGGCTGCGGTGCCGCCGCACGTGATCGACAAGGGCATCCCGACCACCGGTCTGCTCGCTCAGGTGCTGGTCGCCAAGTACAGCGATCACCTGCCGTTGTATCGACAGGAGCGCATCTTTGCGCGGGCGGGTCTGGCGATCGCGCAATCGACGCTCGGCGGCTGGGTTGGCGCGTGTGGCGTGCGCCTGCAGCCCCTGGTCGATGCGCTTCGCGAAGAGGTATTGCAGCACGCGGTACTGCATGCCGACGAGACGCCGGTACAGATGCTTGCCCCGGGAAAGGGCAAGACCCATCGAGCCTATCTGTGGGCGTACAGCACCACGCAGTTCGCCGATCTGAAGGCGGTGATCTATGACTTCGCCGATAGCTGCGCCGGCGAACATGCACGCGCATTCCTGGGCGAGTGGCGCGGCAAGCTGGCGTGCGACGATTACGGGGGCTACAAGTCCAGCTTCAGGAGTGGGGTCACAGAGATCGGGTGCCTGGCCCACGCGCGCCGTAAATTCTTTGATTTACACGTCAAGCACCAGAGCGAGCTGGCCGAGCCCGCGCTGCGATACTTCGGTGCGTTGTACGAAGTAGAACGCGACGCCGCACAACTCGAGCCCGATAGAAGACGTCTTGTGCGTCAGGAGCGGGCTCGCCCCATCGCCGACGAACTCCATGCATGGCTGCTCACGCAACGGCAGCGTGTGCCGGACGGATCCGGGTGTCGCCGCGGCACTCGACTACAGCCTCAAACGTTGGGAGGCGCTTACGCGCTATCTGGACGATGGACATGTGCCAGCCGATAACAACGACTGTCATGCCGCTAGCGGCATGACAGTCGTTGTTCGATATGGGCCAGTTGCCGTTCTCAACGTAGAGGATCAGGCTGGGCCATTGCTCGCGCAGATAAGTTAGCGCCTTTCCGAGCAGGCTGTTGGGCACGACGCCGGGGGACTGTATCGCCGTCGCAATCGCTGTCGCCGGTTGGCTTCCCATTTCGCGCTGCGTGCCTCAGCGACGAACAACCTTCCGATCAGCTTGATGAAGCGTGTGGCCAGCAGGTCGGGCGAGCGCGCAGCTTTCGGCACATTTTCTTCTGCCTTGACGAAGTAGCGTCGGCAGTGAACCCAGCATCCAAGATGCACGAGCTGGTATCGGTCGGCGATGCTGTTATAGGGCTCATAGCCATCGGTCATCAGGACCGCGCTCATGAACAGTTTGTCGGCCAGCTGAGCGCGGCGTCCCGGCGTGTACGTGAAGCAGCGGACCGGATGTCCTGAATCGGTCATCTGCGACCAGAGGTAGCTCTTCGTTTGAGGCTTGCGCCCCTTCTCCTTCAGGACCTGGAATGTCGTCTCGTCGCAGTAGACCAGATCCGCGTCGAGCAGCGCATCACGCATCAGGTTGATCACCGGCTGAGTCGCCAGACCGACGCGTACCATGCTTGCGGCGATCGTGTTGGACGAGATGTCACCGCCGAAACGACGTAGCAGTCCGGCCTGACGGTACAGTGGCATCCCGAACTGATACTTGCCGGTGGCGATCCACGCAAGCGCTGATTCACTCAGCAGCCCACGCGGGATGATACGCGGCGGCGCAGGCGTGACCTTGATGCCGAGATCGCAGCATGGACACGCATATTTGACGCGCTGGTGCTGGAGCACGCGAAACTGCGCCGGAATTACATCGAGTTGCTCGCTGATCTCAACGCCGATCTCGACGAGCGCGTGGCCGTCGTTCGTACAGAAGCCCATACGCATACGTTCCCTTCGGATGAAACGCGACGTGACGCGGCCCCGCCGTTTCGCGCGATGCGACGAACGCGGGCGTCGCAGGAATCAGTTGCCCGTCCTTGAAACGGAACGTGAAAACGCGGTCGAGTCCCTTGTCCGGCACGATGACGAATTCGCCCGTCGGATCGAACGGATTGAAGTGCGGCTTGGCCTGTTTCTGCTCGACGCGATGCGGACCGATCGGGCCTTCGAGGTGAACCAGTTGGGTCAACTCCTGAAGCGAGCCGTCTTCGGCGATCGGCAGCACGGCAAGGCTTGCGCCGATGTGATTCGACACGACGACATGGCGGCCCGACGGATCGATCGCGAGGTGCACGGGGTTCTTGCCCTGCGTGCTTTGCCGGTTCAGAAAGGTCAGCTTGCCCGACGCCTTGTCGACCTTGAACGCGCTGATGTCGCTCATGTCGCCGTGCACGGTGTAGAGACGCTCGCCGTTGCCGCTCAGCGCGAGGAACGAGGGATTGACGAGGTCTTTGACGAGCTGGACGAGTTCGAGTCCACCCGTTTCCGTGTTGACGTGATAGACGCTGATGCCCTCGCCGTGGGCATTCCGTTCGCGGGTGGTCCGCGATCCGACATAAGCAAACATGGGTTTCTTTCCTTTGAGATCTGTCTGGCGCAACGCCTGTTCCTCCGCGAAAACCGACCGTACGACGGGCCCGATAGCAGCCAGCACGCCGAGCGCCGCGACGCCCTGAACGATGCGCCGCCGGGCTCCGTCGGGGGTCGCTTCGTCCGGTGAACCACCCCTGTCATGACCGGTTTTCTTCACGTGATGTCTCCGCATTTATTGTATCTGGGGTTTGCACTAGATTGCATTTTTACCTTTTGAAGTGCAAAAATGCAGTCATGGAAAACACTTACTGCCCCACTGAAGCCCGCCTGAGCGTCGATGGCGTGTCGTATCGCTTTGTCGACCTGCCTGCATTGTTCGGCGACAGGCTCCGCGAATTACCCGTCGTCATGCGGCTGCTGCTCGAGAACGTTGTTCGCAACATGGACGGCGAAGAGCGTCGGCGAGCCGTCGAAGCCATCCTCGCGTGGACGGCGCGCGCGACCAGCGAAGCCGAGATCGCGTTCCAGCCCAACCGCGTGCTGATGCACGACACGACGAGCACGCCGGCGCTGGTCGACATCGCCGGCATGCGCGACGCGCTGGCGGAAGCGGGCGCGGATCCGGCGTTGCTCAATCCCGTGTTGCCCGTCGATTCGTCCGTCGATCATTCGCTCGCCGTCGAGTACTTCGCGCAGAAGGACGCAGCGCCTGAGAACCTCGCGCTCGAATTGCGGCGGAACGCGGAGCGCTACAGTTCCTGCGCTGGGCATCTAAGGCGTTGAAGGGTGTGCGCATCCATCCGCCGGGCACGGGGATCATGCATACGATCACCCTGGAGCAACTGGCGACCGTCGTCACGACAGTCGAGCGCGACGGCGAGCAGTGGGCCGTGCCCGATACCCTGATCGGCACCGACAGCCATACGCCGATGATCAACGGCATCGGTGTGCTGGGCTGGGGCGTGGGCGGATTGGAAGCGCAGACGGTGATGTTCGGCATGCCCATAATGCAGCGCATTCCCGATGTGATCGGCGTGCGGCTGACGGGCGCGATGCGGCCAGGCGTGCTCGCCACCGATCTCGCGCTGACCGTGACGCAACGGCTACGCGCCATCGGCGTGTCGGGCGAGTTCGTCGAGTTCTTCGGTCCCGGTGTCGCGACGTTGACTGCGGGCGACCGCTCCGTCGTCGCGAACATGGCGCCGGAATATGGCGCATCGACGGGCTTTTTCCCTGCCGATCAGCACACGCTCGACTATCTGCGCGCGACGAACCGTTCGGAGCAATCCGTGAGACTCGTCGAAGCGTTCACGCAGCACGCAGGTCTGTGGTTCGATCCGCAAGCCGAGCCGCGCTTTACGCGCACGATCGATATCGACCTCGGCAGCATCGGCATGCATATCGCCGGTCCGCGCCGTCCGCAGGATCTGCTCGACTACTCGCAGACAGCGGCGACGCTTGCAAAGATCGGCTTCGCGCAAACGGAGCAGCATCCGTCGATGCCGAAACATCCCGTCGCGATCGCCGCGATCACGAGCTGCACGAATACCTCCGATGCCGCGTTGCTGATCGCCGCTGGGTTATTTGCTCGGAAAGCGCGCGCGTTGGGCCTGAAGGTGCCATCGTGGGTCAAGACATCGCTTGGACCTGGCTCGCCCGCCGCCGCCGCGTATCTCGAACGTGCGAACTTGATCGACGATCTGTCGGCCGTCGGCTTCAATATCGTCGGGTATGGCTGCACGACCTGCATTGGCAACTCGGGACCGTTGACGGCGCCGATCCGCGAGGCGCTCGCGCAGAAGAGCATCTATCCCGTCGCGATGCTGTCGGGCAACCGCAATTTCCCCGGCCGCATTCATCCCGATCTCGACCTCGGTTTCATCATGTCGCCGCTCCTCGTGATTGCCTTTGCGCTTGCGGGCGACGCCGAACGCGACCTGAGCGTCGAGCCGATCCAGCAGACACCCGATGGCAAGCCCGTCTATCTGCGCGATCTCTGGCCAACGCGTGAAGAAGTCGGCGCGCTGCTGCGCGCCGCCGCCGATCCTCACGACTATCCGCGCGCCTTCGCGCTCGCGAGCCGCAACCCGGCGTGGCATGATCTCGACGCGCCGGACAGTGCACGCTTTCCTTGGAATCCGGCATCGACGGCGCTGCGCCGCCCGCCGTTCGCTTCGATCGCAGAGGGTAGCCAGTTGGGGCATTACGCGGCTTATCCGCTGCTCGTCCTCGGCGACGACGTGACAACCGATCACATCTCGCCTGCGAGCGCGATCCCCAAGAACAGCTTCGTCGCCGACTTCCTCGTCTCGTGCGGCGATGATCGCGACGATCTAAATGTGTTCGCCTCGCGGCGCGGCAACTGGGAAGTGATGGTGCGCGCCGCCTTCTACAACCGGACACTCGTCAACCGCCTGCGCCCCGGCATGCCCGTCGCGCATACGCTGCACGTGCCAAGCGGTGACGTGCTGCCGATCTTCGAAGCCGCGCAGCGCTATCAGCAGGACGGCGATGCCGTCGTACTTGTCGCGGGCGAGCGCTACGGCACGGGCTCGTCGCGCGACTGGGCGGCCAAGGGTCAGCGGCTGCTCGGCGTCCGCGCGGTGCTGGCCGTGAGTTTCGAGCGCATCCATCGATCGAACCTGATCGGCATGGGCATCCTGCCGCTGCGGCTTGCGCCCGGCGTCAACCCCGACACACTCGATCTTCAGCCGGGTGATAAGCTCGAAGTCGACGCCGCGGGTGATACGCTGTCGCCTCGTTGCAAGATTGCCGTGCGCGTGATTCGCGCCAATGGCAGCGTGCAACCCATCGAGGCGACCGCGGCCGTCGAAACGCAGCTCGAATGCGCGCTGCTCCGTTCGGGCGGCGTGATCCCGCTGATATTGCAGAAAAGTTTGCTGACGCAGGAGGCTTAGACCCGCCGCCGCTGCGTTCACGCGATAAGAAGGCAGAAGGCACGACTCACATGATCGACCGATCCATTGCGACCCAGATTGTTGAACTGATCAAGACGGAAGGACTCGACGCCGGCGCGCATCTGCCCGCGCAGATGCTCGCCGACCGTCTGCGCGTGTCGCGCTCGCCCGTCAACGAGGCGCTGGCCTTGCTGCATGAGAAGGGCATCCTGACGCGCGAGAAGAATCGCGGGTTTTTCGTCGCCAAGCCTGTCGTTGAACCGCTCGCGGATGTCGTGAACGAACTGGGCCTCACCGAAACGGATATCGTGACGAACGTGTATTTCCAGATCGCGGACGACCGTCTGAAAGGCCAGTTACCCGACGAGTTCTCGGAACAGCTGATCCGTACGCGCTATGGCTTGACGAGCGCGCAATTGACGGCCGTGATGGCACGCGTCGCGCAGGAAGGCTGGGCCGAGCGCAAGCCCGGTTACGGCTGGCAGTTTTCGCCCATGCTGACCACACCCGACAGTCTGCTGAAGTCGTACCGGCTGCGCCTGGCGCTGGAACCGGCGGCGCTGCTCGAGCCTGGATACCGGCTCGAACGCAAGGTGCTGGAGCGCTGCCGCGATGTCGAGAAGCATCTGCTGGCAGGTGGCATCGAAACGGATACGGCGGATCAGTTGCACGATCGCGGCGTGCGCTTTCACGAGTCGCTGGTCGAGGCATCGGGCAACAGCTTCTTTATCGACACGATCAAACGGGTCAATCGCGTGCGCCGTCTGCTGTCGTATCGTTCGATGCAGCATCGAGAACGTTATGTCGAGCACGCCAAGCAGCATCTGCATCTGCTGGAACTGCTCGAACACGAGCGCAACGAAGAAGCGTCGGAAGCGATGCGTGAACATTTGCTGCATACGCTCGACGCGCTCTCGCGCATCAGCGAGATTCTTGAACCGTAGGCCACGCTTCAAACGCCGTGGTACTTTTCGGTCTGCTGGCGCTCGGACGGCGCCCCCCTTCCTGCTTGAGCACTCCATCGACGCCAGATCGTGATGGGCCATGTGAAAAAGGCAAATAGGCCGAACGCGCACCGAGACAACACCGCCGGAGCGACAGAGCGGTCAATCCAATGATGAAGATGGTAATGAGCAGCGTGGCCAGTTGACGCCCTTACGCGACGTGACGACTACTTGTCACGCCGAGCTCACGCGCAAGATCGAGAAACCCCGCAATGTAAGCAATTTCCTCTTCTCCGTTCCGCACGCCTACGTTGATACATTTACTGATACCCTGTTCGCCCAGACGGATGGCGCGTAGCGGCAACCCTTCGCCCTCTTCTGCCACCAGCCAGTCCGGTAACACCGCCACGCCGCGTCCGGCTGCGACGAGTTGCAGCATCAGTTCGGTCTGCTCCGCCGTCCGGTGATATTTCAGCGTGCAATACGCGGGCACGAGAAACCGCGTGAAGATATCCAGACGCTCCTGGCTGACGGGAACGGTGATGAGTTCCTCGTTCATCAGATCCTGCGGCAGCGCAAACTCGCGCGCGGCGAGCGGATGCTCGTCCTGCACGACGAGCATCAGTTCGTAGTCAATAACAGGTGCGAACACGATGTCAGGCACGTCGATGGGGTCCGGCGTGATCAGCATGTCGATCTCGTAGCCGAGCAGCGCAGCGACGCCGTCGAAGCGGAAAGCGGTACGCACGTCGAAATCGACGTCAGGCCACGCGGCCAGATAATGAGGCGTCAGGCGCGTCAACCACTTCTGGCATGGATGACACTCCATTCCCACACGCAACGCTCCACGGCGACCTTCAGCGAAATTGGTCAGCGATCGCTCGGTGTGTTCCATCTGCGGGATCACGCGTTCCGCGAGTCCCAGCAAATATTCGCCCGCATGTGTGAAACGCAATCCGCGGCCGTTCTTCGTCCACAACTTGACGCAGTGTCGCTCTTCGAACTTCCGGACCATATGTGACAGCGCGGACTGCGTCACATTCAAACGTTCGGCGGCGGCCGTCACTCTGCCGAGACGGTCGACTTCCATAACGATCGACAGATACTGTAGATCTAGCATAACTTGCTCCTTCAGCCGCGGGGCATCCCGAAGGTTCTCACCGATGCACGGGTGTGTCGCGACATGGCAGCGAACGCGGCCAGTCCGAGCACGGGGCCGGGAAACGGCAGCCAGGTCGCGTCCAGGCCGACGCGTTCGAAGAGCGACGTCGTGATCGCGATCGACACCACCGTCACGGCGAATCCGATCGAGTTCTGGATGGCAAGTGCGCTCCCTACGAGATCAGGCGGACACGCCCTCGCGGCCAGCGCGGAGAACTGGGGCGAATCGGCGACGACGGTTGCACCCCATATCGCCATGAGCAAGGCCAGCCAATCAGGCGAGAGGAAGCGCCAACCGAGCGCAAAGGTCAGACAGCAAAAGCCCGATATCGCGAGTGCGCCTGTTGCCACCTTCGCGCTTCCAATGTGTCGCGACAGCACACCGCCCGCCAGTGAGCCGACGGCCCCCATGCCGATAATCGCGAACGACATCGCCGGCACGCCGATTGCGGGAAAACGTGTTACGAGAGACGAATGGGAAACCAGCAGCGGCACGGCAATCCAGAAGGTGTACAACTCCCACATGTGACCGAAATAGCCGAACGTTGCCGCCCGGAATGACGGGATGCGGAACGCGTCGATCACAGAGGATTGAGTTCCCGCTGGCGCAACCCCGCCGGATGCGCGCGCACCCTGACCGCAGAATGCGGCCCTTCTCCCAATGTCCCAATAACGATCGCACCGCCCACAGCCAGCAGAGATGACGCAGAGATGATGAGCTGCCACTGAATGCCCGTGCCCATAACGCGCATCGCATGTGGTAGCGCCGTACCCAGCACGAGCATCGCAACGAGTTGCGCCAATGCCTGACCCGTGCGCTTCGGCGCCCAGCCGACGATGAGCTTCATCCCCATCGGATAAATCCCGGCAAGACAGACGCCCACGCCGAACCGGTACACGCCGCCGCTCACGAGCCCCGCCGGGAGCCACGCAAAACCAAGATTTGAGGATCGCACCAGCAAGCGCGCTGCACACGAAGATGCTGCTTGCGCGGAAGCGGTCGGCCGCGCTGCTCAACGAGATGATGAGCGTGCCGAGAATGAATCCAAGCTGGACTGCATTTGTCAGCCAGCCGATATCGGCTGCGCTCGCGTGCCACAGCTTCATCAGGTCGGCGGCGGTGCTGTTCGCGCTGAACCACAACGCCGTGCCGAACAGCTGCGCGAGCGAGATTGCCGCGACGGGGCCGATGCTATCGACCAGCAGTCGGCGCAGTCCCGGCGCTTTCATCGTGTTGCCCGAGTCCATTCTCTTCCCCGAGGCGCCACCATCAGCCATTCGACAAACCGCTCGCCGTTTCCACAGCCACCAGTTCATTCAGCCATCGGGTATCGCGAGGCGATGGGCGGCGGTGCAACCGCCTGTCGAGCAGCGCGTGGGCTTTCTTCAGTTCCCCGCTTCGCATCAGGGCAACGAGCAGTGTGTCTTCAACGATCTCGCGCTGTGCGCCGCTTCCACCTATGCGCACGACATCCCGCGCAACCGGTTCTAGAATCCGCGCGGCCAGCGCGTACTGCCCGTCTGCAAACGCAAGCGACGCCCGGCAAATTTTCGGGACTACCGAACCAGCAGGCAATCGGCCTTCATCGACCAGCTTGTTGAGCGCGTTGATCCGCTGCTCGACCGCTTGCGTATCGCCTGTCGCAGCGCCGACGAGCGCCTTGTGGAAATCCGCGAATGGGAAGCCCGCATCCCTGAAATAGCCGGACGCGTAGTGTGCCGCGTCATTCCACATTCCTTCGGAAACGTTGTGGCCATATGCCTGCATGCGCCACAGAAACGACGACGTATCGCTGACGATATTGATGGGTGTGCCCTGCGACACCGACGGTGTGACGTGCTCGTTGTAGATCGCGATGGCGCGGCGAGTGTCTCCGCGCTCCAGTGCGATGAGCGCGCCGTGCCACGCAATGTGACCATGCAACACGCCATCCTTCGGATACTCTGGCAGCCAGCCGGCAATCACGTCCTGAGCTTCGTCGTTCGCACCCGACTCGTACAGAACGTGAGCGACCGCGTGCACGGCATTCACGTTATGACGACGCAATTCGAGTGCGCGCTGCGTGAGCGTGCGGCCGAGCTTGACATCGCCGTTCTCGCCGTGGGCCCAGCCGCGATACGTGAGGAACCACCAGTCGTCGGCATCGAAATGGCGAGCGTGCCGCTCACACAGGTCGACTCGCGCCTGGTCGTGATCCGCCATGCCGGAGAACGCGTACAAGCCGAATGCGCCGAGTGGCATCGAGAGAATCACAACGTCGCGCGGCCATCTATCGGTATGCGCCAATGCGCCGGCAAGCGTTTTCGGCGCCTGCCCTTCGATCGCGAGCGCTAGCACCTCGACGTGACTGCGCTCACGCTCGGTGCCGCGACGCGCAACGAGAGCCTGCGCTGTTGCGATTTTCTCGCGTGCTTGCGCCGGTTGTGCGCTGATCGCGTGCAGCCGGGCGCGCGCTGCATGCGCCAGTGCAAAGCCCGGGTCCGCTGCGATCGCGTTATCCAACGCCTCGCCGGCACCGGGCCACAGCGACAACAGCAGGTCGATACCCGTTCGATATCGCTCCGCTGCAAGGTCGGAGTCGGTGGAAAGTGGCAGATCGTATCGGTCGTGGCGAGCCATAAGGCGCAATACTCCAAAGTTGGGCGTGGTGCGCAGCGCATTCTTCATCGCGCAGGAACCCAATGCGGGGGAACCTTCATTAAAACAATTTTTGGGATGACAGTCTTTCGACGAGCGGTCAAAATATGTCGAATAACTGCCAACCGGATGACATGTGATGTGGGAAACGATTGAAGCGCCCGCTGACGCGGCGCCGCCGGACCCGTTGTCGGTGCGCGCGCAATTCATTCCCGCCCAGCGCTTTTTCCCGGAGCATTCGCACCAATGGCATCAGATGGTGTATGCGATCTCGGGCGCGTTGACCGTGATATCGGAAGGCGGGTCGATCGTCATTTCGCCGGAGCAGGCAGTGTGGCTGCCGACGGGTCTTCGTCACGGCTCCGGTGCAAATAGGTAGCGTGGTCGAATTAATCTTTATAGATTTGGATACCTTATCGATTGAACAGGACGGCGTTCCAAACCGCGGGCGCGGTGGTATCGCTGAGCCTGAGCGCGCAGAGGTCGAACTGCGCCTTGCGAATGCGATGCATCAACTCGATGCCTGAAATCGTGATCGCGGCACTTCTGAACCGTTTGAATCCAAGCATCACGTTCGTTCTTGACTTGATGTGACGATGGTCCTGTTCGATCAGATTATTGAGATACTTCGAAGAGCGCACCTTCGTGTCCTCGGGAAGCAGGCCGTCAATTTTCATCTCACGCGCGGCCCGGTGCGACGCAGCATACCCATCGAGGGTGACCGTCTCGGGTGGCCGGCCTTGATGTTTGACCGCCTTGCCGAAAAAGGCTTTTGCCGCGGCCACATCGCGCTTGGACCTGAGCATGAAGTCTACCGTCTGGCCGTCCCGATCCACCGCCCGATATAGATAAACCCATTTGCCCCGGATCTTCAGGTTCGTCTCGTCAACCCTCCACGACCGGCCCGCAGACGTGGCAAAATGGTTCCAGCGCTTGACGAACTCGGGCGTATAGTGGCGCACCCAACGCAGAATCGTCGTGTGAGCCAGCGACAACCCTCGCTCAGCCATCATCTCGACGAGATCGCGCAGGCTGAGTTTGTAGCGCAGATACCAGCGCACACAAAGAATGATCACCTCACGGTCAAAATGACGGCCGGCGAATAGCCCGTCTAGACTGTTCAGCTTGTTCATCGCGGCTCCTCAAATCGGTCAGGGCGACACTCTAGCCGATCCTTGAGCGCTATTTGCACCACAACCGTGCAAAGCGGGTTTGGCCCACCACGGTCCGACCGTTCTGTCATCGAATTGAAGTCTGCTCAGGCAACCCGTGGAAAGTGAACGTTGGCGTGATGTTAAAGGCTGTATCTGTCAATCCGTCCCGCTGGATCATGTTATTTAGATACTTGTTCTGGTGGATCCTCACCGGGGCTTCACGCGCGGCGTTGATGGCGTCAATCTGAGGTTCTGGCTCGTATTTCTTCCAGCGTATCCTCAAGAAGCTGCTGCGCTTCCTCGGCTGACTCCACGCCAAGGCGTTGTCACGTTAAGGTATACGAGACGCAAGAGCGCACAGGAGGTAGATTTGCTCAGAAATTGGACAGATCCTGGGTGAGCCCAGTGAAGCGATGCCACCCGGCAAAGCGTGCGGCGAGCTGTTTGCGATAGAGTGAGGCACGCAGTAAATGTCGCGTGAGCGCGAAGGGCACTGTCACGTTGGCGAGGTGGTCACGTAAGATGTCACGATGAAGAAAAGAAAATCGCTTTATCACGGCCACCGGTTCCCGGCGGCAATCATTAGTCTCGCGGTTCGATGGTATTTCCGGTTCCAACTTAGCCTGCGTGATATTGAAGAACTGCTGTTCGAGCGCGGTGTCGTTGTCAGTTACGAGACGATCCGCCGCTGGTGCGACAAATTCGGCGCGGGCTTCGCACATCGCGTCAAAGCTGCTCGCCGCAAGCCTGGGCGCACATGGCATCTGGACGAAGTCTTCGTTACGTTGCGCGGTGAGCCTTATCTGCTCTGGCGGGCAGTCGACCAGCACGGCGCCGAACTCGACATCCTGCTGCAGAAACATCGCGATAAGGCCGCAGCAAAGCGCTTCTTCAACCGCGTGCTGGCCGCCTGTGCCGACGCGCCACGAAGGATTGTCACCGATCAATTGCGCAGCTATCCGGCCGCGAAGGCCGAAATTCCCGAACTGGCAAACATCAAACACGTCTTCGTCAAAGCCAGTGCCCGGGTGAACAACCGTGCCGAAAACAGCCATCAGTCTACGCGTGAGCGCGAACGCCGGATGCGTGGTTTCCGCGATCCTGGTCGCACACAAGCATTCTTATCGAGCTTCGGACCGATTCGCCAGCACTTCGCGCTCACGCGACATTTACTGCGTGCCTCACTCTATCGCAAACAGCTCGCCGCACGCTTTGCCGGGTGGCATCGCTTCACTGGGCTCACCCAGGATCTGTCCAATTTCTGAGCAAATCTACCTCCTGTGCGCTCTTGCGTCTCGTATACCTTAACGTGACAACGCCCTGTAGACGGATGCGTCGGCGCCGAGATGGCAACGCGCCCTGGCGTTGGCGATAGCGGTGAGAACCGCCGTGGTATCACCCGCGGCGACCGTACAGCGGCTGGGCGCGCGCTGGCCATCCCCAAGTGAGAGCTTCCAGCTCTTCTCGCCCAGTCCAAAAGCCATGTACAGGCGGCCACCTGCCGTCGTATTCTGCCCACGGAGGGCTGCGTCGGGCGCATCCATTTGCGTGCTCCTTCGGAGAAAACGAGTGTGCAAGCTCCGTTTTACTCCAGTCGGGCTTACTTCCGCGGCCCTCCCACATAGCATCTAGACGGCGCGGCGCTGACCGATACGGGAAACTCCCGTAATTAGAAACAAGGAGAGGCATTTATTGGGCACTCGGGCAGGCTGAGAAGATCGTC
Organism: Paraburkholderia youngii; assembly: GCF_013366925.1. Lineage (NCBI taxonomy): Bacteria > Pseudomonadati > Pseudomonadota > Betaproteobacteria > Burkholderiales > Burkholderiaceae > Paraburkholderia > Paraburkholderia youngii. The sequence goes on along the minus strand of NZ_JAALDK010000003.1, from coordinate 252,255 downwards.
CGCAGTGGTCAACTCGCGCCCGGTCCTGAGGAATTTGTGGCCTTGCGGGGTTTGCCAGACGAGCACATCAGCATGTCTGGCCATCTCCGGCGACATAGAAATTCCACTTACCCGTCTCAATCCCCTTAATCGCGTCTTTCTCGCTGATCTTCCACCGACTCCCGTCGGCATTCTTTCCGCCGATATGCGAAATGGCCTCGTGCCTACTCTCCTTATTTGTCTTGCTGATGCAGAAAACCTCAATACGCATTGCCATAAAACCCCCAATCTTTATGATGGAGTTTGATATTGTATGGTCAATGATATTGAGGAACTGCAGGTGCAACCGAGGTTTACTTGATATGCGTTAGCGTGCATCAAACATAGTCGCATCAACGAAAAGAAAAATGATTTTCAATGCTTTCTGCAAAATCAGATTTTAAATACGGAATAGTCAGCACGATGCTGACGAGACTGGTACACCCGGGAACTGTTGCACCGTGCGGCATCGAAACTCGGTCGCGATCAGCTGTCGATGACTTGCCCGCCCGTGACCTCGCCGACCGTTCTGTCCGTTGCACCCTTCCAGATTTCACGCATATTCGTGTGCGGCGAAAAAGCTTCGCTGAGCGCGGCGTGGAGGTGGCGGGCGAACGCCAGTCGCGGAAGCCGTTTAAATCATCCTACATTACCTGAGCAGTGCACAGACAACCATCTACGGGAGTTGGTTATGGCTCCGGGGTAAGAAAGACGCGTCACTGGCAAGCAGCTGTCGAACAAGGGAACAAGGAGAGCACGCCGGCACAGAAATCCGTTGCCGGTTCGGATCTGAGTCAGGTCAAAAAAAACGTTCATCGAGGATTATCGGGGAACGCGGCGCGGATTTTGAGGAAGAAGTACTCCTCGTCACGGTACCCGTAAGCCCGGCGCTTGATGACCTTGATCGTGTTGTTGATCCCTTCAACGACACGCATCAATGCCGTTTCGATCGCCAGATCCGAATAGCGCGGCTTGCCACTGGGCGAGCGCCTCGGGTGTGATTCACAACGTCAGGCTCCCACGGCTGCGCAGGCCCGCTTCATACTCCGGCCAGTTCGTCACACGAGGCGCCATCTTCGGGATGTGGTGCCGACGAGCGGCGTTGTGCTTATGCGCATGCGTCTATTCAGAGAGAACGGGAACGTCATCTTATTACCCCGATCTTTCATCGACCTATCTATGCACCAACGCCCATTTGATCGCTTTCACTTGCCAGTTTCGCCATGACTCTCGCCGGGCAGCTCGGCGCCGTGCGCACGGATCGCGGCAATCAGCTCGGCCGGCGTGATCTCATAGCGCACCTCGCGCTGAGTCCCGGGTTTGCGCTGGTCGACGTCGATCAGGACCAGGCTTTTGCCGTCGGGCGCAGCTTCGAGTCGCACCGTGCGCCGCACGCTCGCGGTCAGCGCGTCGCTGTCAGTCAGCAGATGGACGGCGCCGTGCGCCCCATTGTGGGGGGGTGTCATCGGACCAGGCTCCTGAAAAGACTCACCGGCGATACCTGCAAAAGCTCACCGTCCGAATCGGACGGCGCGTTCAGTCGAGGTCGAACAATGCCCGGTCTGCCGGCCGTGTGAGAGCCTCATCCATCATTTGCCGAAAGTCGGCTTCGTCCATTTCTCCGCGCTCAACTCGCCGCAAGACGGCCTCACCCACGAGCGCGAGCTTTCGTGCCTGGTCGGCTTTGCTCTCCTTGTATGCCTTGCGGCGCGCCTTGTCGGAAGCTTTTCGTGCCTCTTTCAGGGTGTTCAGCTTTTGCGCCGTCGCGGCTACACGGTCTTTCAGCAATGTCATCAGTTGCTCCTTACACGTCCAACCATTCTAATCGCACACCCGTTTTGACACGCGCTATTGACACCGCAGCCCTTGATCTGCCGCAAGGAGCACCTTCATTACGTCCTTCTTGTCACACGCACCCTGTATCGTGCAGCAATAGGACATTCCGTGAGGAATAGGTAGCCATGCCGAAAATCGATGCAGGATCCCGTCCGGCGGCACTAGATGTCGCATTAGTTCCCACGGCCGCTGGCGATGGGCTTTGTCCGGATGGGGGTATTGCAAAGATGCTGGGGGGTGTAATAGCGCAACATCATGAAGCCAGCTTGAATAATGCCATATAAAGCCAGACTAAAGACGGTGAACGGCGCAAGCGCAAGAAGCCGGGGTACCGGGTGACGAACGCGCGGGCGTATAACCAGAGCCTGAGAAAGCGCGGCATGATCAGCCTGTATGTGCCGGGCGGCGATCTGAAGGCGCAGCTTATCAACGCAAAGATCCGTACGCCGGGCGTGTCGGGGCGTGAGCCGACCTACACCACGGCGTACATCGAGCTGATCTTTACCTTCTACCGGCTGTTGGGTTGGGGGATGCGGCAGATCACCGGCTATATGGAGGACTACTGGGAGACTCGCGGGCTGGACATCCCGGTGCCCAGCGCCAGTCAGCTGGGCGAACGGTTCGCTTCACTGGAGGTGAGCGTCACGCAGCGTTGCGAACAGTTGGCCCGGCGTCTCGCGCGCGGCGGGACGATCAGTCTCATGGTCGACAGCACGGGATTGAGCTTTGGGCGGGCGAGCCAGTGGTACGAGGAAAAGTACGCTCAGAAGGCCGCGCGCACGCCGTGGCGCAAGATGCATCAGTCGATCGACGCTGACATGAACGTACACGCGATCCGCATCACCACTACAGAAGTATTGGACAGCGAAGGAATGGACGCCGTGTTGCCCGCTGATGTGCCGATGGATCGGGTGATTGCCGATGGCGCGTACTACAGCATCGAGCGTACCGAAGCGCTTTCAGGCGCGGGCGTGACGCCCGTCATCCCACCGCCAGCTCACGCGGTCGTACACGGCGAGGAGAGAACCCGCCGGCATGACCAGATCGTCAGATACATCGAGGACAAAGGCATCTATGCATTTCACAAGAAATACGGCTACGGTGTGCGCTCGCTGGCCGAGGCACAGATCTCGCGCATCAAGCGCTGCATCGGCGAGCGCCTGCTGACGCAGGAGCTTGCGTCGCAGGAAGGCGAAGGCGTAATCATCGCCAACCTGCTGAACCGGTGGAACGCCTTCGGCAAACCGGTTTGCGTCAAAAATGCATAGTCGCGTCCATGGCACGGGAACTCGTACCCATCCGGACAAAGCCTGAGGCGACCACCATGGACAGCTCGCTAGCAGCTCCCGCGATGCCGAAATTCCGCGGCATAGTCACCTCGCAGCTCACGGATAGCGACGCCGTGCTGAGCGCCGGCGGCCGGCAATGCGCGTTCCGCTTCGCGCCAGACGAGGCGACCGACGTCGCGCGCCTGATCGGCGACCTGCACGTGGGCGGCCTGACGCCCGAGGAACTGGCCACGCGCTCGCCCCGCATCGCCGACAAGATTCCACCGCTGCTCGCCGATTTCAACGTACTGCGCCTGCTGATCGAATCCGATCCGCGCCGCGCCGCGGTGGCGACGAACGGCGCGCAGCTCTACCGCGACATCCGCCGGATCGCAGACCGCACCGCCGCGCGCAGCGCGCGCTCGGCATTCCTGCGCGCGCCGGTCGAACAGCGCGCGACGCGCCGTCAGTTGATCGGCTATGCGCTCGAGTATTACTGGATCGTGCGCGCGGCGCCGGGGCTGATCGGCCCCGCGCTCGGCTGGGCCGCCAGTCCCGCTGAGCGCACGCTGCTGCAGGACTTCCTGAAATCGGAGCTCGGCCACGACCGGTTTCTCGAGGCGTCGCTGAAGGCCGTGGGGCTCGGCGATGCCGAGATCGAGCAGCACCAGCCGCTGCCCGCGACTTTCTCGCTCGCGGCCGCGCTCGGCGTGCACGCGCGCCAGCATCCGCTGTCGTTCAAGGCGAGCCTGTTTCTGTTCGAGCACGCGCAACCTGCATTCATCGACGCGTTCGACGCGCGCTGCGTCGCCCTCGGCATGCCGGAAGCGTTCTACCGGCCGCTTCGCGCACACGCGGACCTGAACGACACCTACCGGCACGAGGACATCTCGCGGCAGTTGATGGCGCTCGACACCGCGATCGACCCCGAAGCCTGCACGGTCACGAAACGCAACGTCTCGCTGATGGTCGAGACGCTGGTGCGCCAGGAACACACCATCCTCGCCTACTACGCAGACGACAGCGCGCCGCTGCCGCGCATCTTCCACTGAGGGTCGCCATGGATCTCTGGACATTTCAGCGTTATCAGTCGCCGCGCCTCGTCATCGACGCGATTCACCACGAGCCCGGCTCGGCGCTCGTCAGCATGCGCGCGGGCGCGCACGAATACCGGCTGGCGTTCGACGCCAGCGACGCCGCGGACCAGATCGCCGCGGAGCTCCACAGCCTGACCGACACGGCGTCGCCGCTGTGGTGGACGCTGCGCGAAAGCGAACCCGACTCCGGCTGGCACGCGCTCGGCACGTTTCTCGACACGCATTCGCTGATTGGCGAGGCCGACGACACGGCCGCCGATGCGCTCGCCGCGCCGCGCGGCGCGACGCGATCGCGCGCGACGCTGCGATGCTGCGGCTGCACCTCTACCGGTCCGCCTCCGCGCGCACGCTGTTCGACGCGCACGACGATCCGTTCGACGCGCAGGTCGAACCCAACTTCCATCTCGCGTTGCTGCGCATCGAGTTCGAATACTTCCGCCGCGCGGCACCGCTCACGCTGGCAGCCGTAGACTTGATGCTCGACGCGTTTTCCGGCGCGCCCCGCGCAAGCGCCGCGCACGATGCGCGGTTCGACACGGCCGGCCTGTACGATGAGCACGACCTGATGTCGCATCTGTGGCTCGTCGCGTCGAGCCTCGTCGCCGCGAGCGGCGACGAGGCGCAGCGGCTGCCGTGCTCGGACCTGCCGGCCGTGTCGCTGTCGAGCGGGCTCGAGTTCATGCGCCAGACCGAACTGATCACGCGCGAAACGCTGAACCGCTGGGGAGAGAATCCATACGTGAGCGCGGTCGACGCGCTGAACGGCGGCTATTCGCCGCTCGTCGCCGGCCCGTTCATCGAGCAGTACCACGTGACGCGTCGCTTCGTCGAGATCATCGCGCCGCTGCTGAGCATGCGGCTCAGCATCCCTCTGCGCACGATGATGTTCCGCTACTACGGCGAGGAATACGGCCACGAGGCGCTCGAAAGCACGACCTGCGAGGCGCTCGGCGTCGCGCCCCGCATACTCGCGAACATCGTGCCGCTGCCGCTGCACTTCGCGTTCGTCGACGCGCTCACGCTGCTCGCCGATGTCGATCCGGTGTCATCATTCGCCGCGATCATGGTCGTCGAGGGCATCTTCGGCGAGCCGCCGAAGATGTCGCTGCGCCTGATGGCCGCGGTCAAGGACAACGAGGCGTTCCACAGCGTGTCCGGCGACCACGAGGAACTGAACGAATCCTGCTCTATGAATTCGGGGCAGCCGTACATCGTGGGTCGCACAACCTGGATGATGCGGCACGCGCATTGACCGACCTGGCCGACACCTTGCCCGCGATGGTCATCGATACGCTTCGCGAGCAACTGCAACGTATCCGAGCACTCACCGGTGAAATTCGCTCGATCGAGCGCCGGCTATCGACCTGGAAACGGGCAAACGAAGCGGCCACACGACTCGCAGCCATTCCCGGCGTGGGGTTGCTCACCGCCACGGCGGCCATCGCCACCATCGGCGATGCCAATACGTTTCGCTCGGGGCGAGAGTTCGCCGCATTCATCGGGCTCGTGCCACGACAAAGCGGAACAGGAGGCCGCGTAAAGCTGCTGGGCATCAGCAAACGCGGCGACGTGTACTTACGCACCTTGCTGATTCACGGAGCGCGCTCAGTACTCGCGCATCGCAAGCACCTGAGCGACTCGTTGCAACGATTGATCATGCGACGACCATTCAATGTCGCCGTCGTCGCGTTAGCTAACAAGATGGCACGCACGATATGGGCTCTTCTGGCTCGCGAGCGAACGTATCAACCCGGCTACGTGGCGCATGCCACGTAAAACATCAACTTACTAGGAGAGTGGTCGCTGATAGGTTGCGCAGGTAGATACACGTGTGATGGCAAAACAGGTCGGACCGCGGGGAAACAAACCTGAATGGCTGCTAGTCCTTCGAGGACTTCAAGGAGCTGAGGCCTTCCCCGGCTGATTCCATCAGGGCCAGCGGACTCGCGTCCGCGTCATAGGCCGGATATAAGCCTGCAGCCTCATCCTGTCCGTCGCACGCAACTATCACCTGGCAAACCGGGAGGCGCCCATATAAGCAGTCATGGATCTGGGATTGTCGGGAAAAGCGGCACTCGTAACGGGTGCCAGCAAAGGGATTGGCGCTGCAGTTGCCATCGCGCTCGCACGCGAGGGCGCAGATGTGCTCGCCGTTGCACGAAGCAGCGCAAATTTGGAGGCGCCGGGCCCTGCGAATTCGGCAGTACGTGCCGGCAGAATTTTTAGCTTCCAGGCAGATTTGACTGAAGCAGCCGCGTTTGATGCCGTGCATGGCGAGATGCTGCGCTTGTTCGGGCGAATTGATATTTTGTCCAATAACGCCGGAAGCACGAAGCCGGGGGACTTTCTTGCTCTGAGCGATGAAGCGTGGGAGCAGGGATTTGCGCTTAAGTTCCACAGTGCCCGGCGCCTCGCGCGGACTTGCGGGCCGACTTTACGCGCGGCGAAGGGCTGCATCGTCAACACCATAGGCATCATGTCGCGCACCGCCGTTATCGACTATGCGATGGGCGGCGCAGTCAATACCTCTCTCTACCATCTTACGAAAGCGTTGGCAGATCTTGGCGTGCGCGAAGGTGTCCGCGTCAATGCAGTCAACCCTGGCCGAATTGCTACCGACCGCCGTGAGCAGTCCCTCGCAAAGATCATCGATGCGCGAGGAATCAGTCGCGCAGACGCCGAGAAGGAGTTGCTCGATAGTTGTGGAATTGCGCGCTTCGGCACAACAGAAGAAGTGGCCTCGGCAGTATGTTTCCTCGCATCAGAGCGCGCGGGTTTCATCAATGGAGCAATCCTCGATGTTGACGGCGGCCAAACAAGGGGCCTGTGATGTCAATCGCCATCGAAGCGCATGCCCTGCAGCGGATCGGTGCCGACCTTGTGCGTCCCGAGTCCGTTGTACTCGGCCGAGATCGCCGTCTCTTCTGCTCCAACGGAACCGGTGGCATTTCATGTATCGGGCCGGACGGCACGGTATCAAAGTGGGGGCATCAAGACGGCCTGGTACCCAACGGTATTGCCGCGTTGCAAAATGACGAATTTCTAATTGCAAATGTCGGCGTTGAAGGTGGTGTCTGGCACCTGGACTCGGAGAGGCAGGTTCGCCGCCTTGCGATACAAGTCGACGGGCGTCCACTGCGAGAAGTCAATTTCGTCTATGTCGATGACCTAGGCCGGGTGTGGCTCTCGATCAGTAGTTCAGGCGCGCCGGATCCAGTATTTCGTCTTTGCGCCAACGAAGGATTTATCGTTCTGGGTGACAGGACAGGCTTCCGGATTGTCGCTCGCGGACTGGGTTGGTCGAATGAGATTAGAGTTTCGCCGTCGGGCGAACACCTGTTCGTGAACGAAACGTTCGGCCGCCGACTTCTGCGGTTCGACGTAGCAGCAGACGGATCGCTGTCCCATCGCCAGGTACTGGCGACTTTCGGAATTGGTGACTATCCCGACGGAATGGCACTCGATGCGGACGGTGGCGTTTGGGTTGTCAGCATCATCTCCAACCGTCTGTACCGTGTCGCTGCGGGGCGCAGCGAACTAATGTTCGAGGATTGTGACCCGGGAACAGTGAATGGACTCGAGGAAGTCCTGAAAGGTCGAGGTCTGAAGCGATCCGACTTGCACGGGCTCCGAACCGGAAAATATGTGAGCAACATTTCCAGCATCGCATTTGACGGAGAGGACGGCCACATTGCATACCTTGGTTCTCTCGGGGACACATGCCTGTGGCGTTTCGAATCGCCAGTCAAAGGTAGTCCCTTGCACCCTGCCAGAGAGCTGCGGATTTCCCTGCCATAAGACGGCGCGGCACGAGATCTCGCGGGAATGTCTGAAAGAAAAGCTACCCAGCCGCGCGTTTCAGCGACAAAATGTGGCTGATCGGCCAATAAGGCATAACGGGGCCAAATGGCCACCTTGTGCTTAACGGCACACAAAAGCCCAAACCTCCTCCAAAATTGGCTGGTGGGGGCCGGGTGGGGTTCGAACCGGCAAATAGAGAAATAGCGGTGCGGCGGCATCGTGGCCTCTGCCCGCGTTTTCGCGAAGTCACTTCATCCAGCTCGGTTCTTACATGTCTGCTGGCACGGCTCTTCGGCAAATTAACCCAGCATTTGAAACCGTCTTTTTGCGCAGGCCCCAAAAGCTCCCGACGAGCTAGTTTCCGGTAAGAACGCATCGCTTCAGATAGGTATTCTTCCCTTAACAGTGCGGATTGACATCAACCATACTGCGTCGAGTTTTAGGAAGGCGTGTTTGGAACTTCGGCAACACTGTCATCGCGATCTCTGATCCTGCGAACGACCGCAAAGCATGTTCGGCCACCAGGCCTAAGCCGTTACCTGAGCGACGGCAATAGCCGGCTGTGTGATGAGGCCGGCTCCGATGGTCCCCATGATTGATTGCAAAGTACGTTAGTCTTGCGAGCGACCACTGTCCGATAGAATGGGATGCTGCGCCTCCCATTCGCGACGGGTCTTTGCCAGTTCGTCAGCAAGTAATTGTTCGTCTGGAAGCACGGTGTGATACTCCGCGGCAAGCACCTTGTTTGGCAGGCCGTCAAGCGCATAGCGCGCGATTGCCGCGTTAGTTCTCGCGCAAAGGATCAGACCAACCGGCGGATTTTCATCGGGTAAAGTCCAGTGTTCCTTGGCGTAATTGCAGTACATATGCATCTGGCCGACGTCAGCATGATTCAGCTCGGTCAGCTTGAGATCGATGATCACCAGACATCGCAGCCTTCGGTGAAAGAAGAGCAGATCCACGCGAAACCAGCTGTCGCCGATACGTAACCTCCGCTGCCGCCCGACGAATGTGAAGTCGCCGCCCAGCTCAAGCAGGAAGTCCTCAAGCCGATGAATTAGCGCCTCTTCAAGGTCGCTTTCGGAGTACTCGTCCTTCAGGTCCAGGAACTCTAGTACATAGGGATCCTTAATTGCTTGTTCGGGCGTCACGGTGTCGTTGGGTTTAGCAACGGCACCCTTTTCGAGCATCGCACGCTTGTCTTTGGACAGCAATGTCCGGGTGTAGAACTGAGTGCCCATCTGGCGTTCGAGCTGTCGCACGCTCCAGCCGCCTCGTAATGCTTCCGTTTCGTAGAACGCCCGCTCTTCGGGTGAACGTGTCCGTCGCATCAGCCGCACATAATGCGTCCAGGATAACGGGAAGCGCTCAGCCAACTGTTGAAGCGAGAAAATCCGAACCGGTGATTCGGATGTTGCCTTGGCCGCCTGCGTCCTGGATTTCCGAATCGCTGATTCGGAAATCTGACCCGGCGGATAGCTCTGGTAGAACAGGCGCATCAATTCCAGATTGTCTGCACCGAAACCCCGACCGAACTGCCTCGTCAGATCTGCGGACAGTCGATTCAGGAGCGCCTGCCCGTAAGCCGCACGCCCCTGCCCGCCCTGCTCAGATTCAACGATCCGACGCCCGACCAGCCAATATGTCGCCGTCATCAGCGCATTGATACTCCGCGCCGCGGTCCGGCGCCCCTCCTCCAACAGCTCGACCACGTCAGCGAGCGTGTCGCTGTAGGCGCCTTCGGGCAGTATTACGTCATTCATTGTTTCGGCTTTCACTAGTCTCATCGAAAGGAGGATACCCGACTGGAACTCCTGAAGCAGCCCCGCGTTCACCTTCGCAAGACCAACCCATTTTGACATGCTGTCGCCGACCGGCGGCTTGCGCGACAGAGCCATGCACTCGGACAGCATCGACCGGGTGCGCGCTTCCCTAGGCTCCTAGGCCATTCTCTCCGCGGCGAGGAGAGAATTCCCCCTGCTGGCTGTCTGCGGAGGGACGAAGTAGCTCTCGTGGCGCCCGCAACTTCGAGGCAGAGGGGGAAAATGACGGTTAGTTGCATTGTTTATCTCATGCCTTGACGATTGCGCTCGCACCGCACGTCGCGAAGCCACCGCACTCCGGCGTCCACACGGTGTTGAAATGGATTGATGGTCGGATGTAGTGCCGGGAGACAGGCAGCGACTTTTGGGGGCGCCGACGCGAAGTGAATCATTGAATTTGTTCTATGCCGCAGCCCTTGACGAGCGACGCGACTTCAGCCGTCGTTGGCGCGCCGTTCCAATTCCGCCCGCGAGCGTTCAAGCTCCCGCGCGATCGTGGCTTCATCCGGCAAGACCGTTTGGTACTCCGCCGCTAGAACCTTGTTCGGGAAGGTTGTCGAGCGCGTAGTGATTCGGCGGGGCCTTTCTCGGCACAGAGGATCACGGGGTCCGCCCGTGACGCTGCGTCGCCTTCGGTCAGTCAAAAAGGTCTGGGCCGGAGCGATCCTCGCTTAACTGCGGAAGCTTTCCGGCACGGACTCGCTCAAGCAGGTGTGGAGGCAACCAAGTTTCCTCCAGCGCGCCGATACCCTCTTCGATGAGTCGTTGGAGGAAAAAAGACTGCTTGCGTCCGCTAGTCTCGGCGAGTAATCGAAGTCTTCGCTCAACGGCAGGGTCTATTCGAACCGCGACAACCTTTGAAGTTTCGAAGCTCTTTGTTCGTGGCAAAGCGGCCCCCTTCCATTCAAAGGGTCTGCATTGTAACCCCGAGGTGCTGTCCGTGCCGGCCCACAACCCTAGCCAAGCCAATCCACTAGAGTCGCGGTGATTCGCAGGGTGTACTCTATGTCCAAAATCTCGAGGACGAACGGGTCGCGTATCGCTTCCTCGATCGAGATAACCTCTAACAGGACCTCGGCTACTTTCCCACTAGAGCCGGCTTGTTGAGCGACACTGTCACCCGTTCGTACAGCTGGCTACTGATCTGGCGGTCGAACTGGCATGCCGACCAGCCTCCGCACAGACCTCCCTTTCATAGACTTCGCGGTCGATTTCCGTCTTCACGGAAAGCAGGTAAACGTAGGCTGGGTCTTGTCAGGGGCTTTCAACCGCGTCTGCAAGATCGTGGCCTTCACGTGCGGGCCATAAAGACGCAACTGCTCTATTACCGGGCTCTCAGAAGAGCCCAGTTTGCCTCTCGTCCTGTACCGGCGGCAAAGAGGCTCGGGCGCGCCGGGTCCCAACGCGACGCGTGAATCGGCGCACGTGAGCTACGAGCTCGGCGCGCGCATCGCCGGTCACCAACACGAGCGCATAGAGTTGCACGCCGTCCGGCCTACGTTCGGGGCGCGCCCGCAGGGAAGGGCGCAACGCAAACCGGCGCGCGCGGTCATACAACTGCGCCCGGCTCATTCCCGGCCAGCAGGCGGCGACGAACTGAGATACTGGCGCCGGGAGCGATTCGGGCGCGCAATTGACGGGCAGCGCGAGGGCCACGAGTTCGAGGCGATAGGCCATGCGAAGCGAAGAAGTCCGGACCACATAATCTTGAATTAAATGGCGTTGCGCGACAACGGTCTCGCGGCGCTTTTATATGGCAGTCTCAGTTCTGGAGAAGTCGCTCGTGACTAGGTCTAAGTCCAGGCATCGAGCCTAGATGCGACGTAGGACCGCCCCGTCTGTAACGGTCCATACGCAACGGCTGTTCACGAAGAGCAACGGGATCACGGAGACTGCGTTTAGCGCGTCCTTTCCAGTACCGCGGGATATGGCCGCAATCGGCTAACCTGCCCTAGCCGACGCGTGGCTGTCTGAGTCGTGTGATTACGAAATACGTATCGTCCACTACGTTTCTGATCAAAAGGCTGCGGAATGCCGCCCGCAGCACTCACTGAGCGTACTGCAACCATCGAGGCGCTCTTTGCGGCGTGAAACATTGCTAAAAGGGCAACAAAAATTGGGCGCAAGCCCGCGTTTTGCTTAGCTTTTTTTTCGCTCGATGATGCTAAAGCACTGTTTCACGGTTGATTGCTTGCGTGCCGATACGTCTCTCGTTTCTCTGCAATGGGCCGGCCACTCTATGCTCTCTACGGGTTGGAGTGAAGGTCGTATCTCTTCTGTTTGCGTGCAACCCCCAAGACACGAGGAGGATGTTTCCGCACACCGCTTTGTGCGTTCGGAACCGCGTTTATCCTGAATAGACGCCTTAGGTTCTGGATGCGACCTCCGGAAGGGTTCACGATCTTTTCGCGAGCCTCCTGCGTCGAGAACCTTCTACCTTCGCAGCTTTCAGAAGTTCGTTTCTTCGCTCAAAATCGGAAGCATTGCTTATGGAAGTCCGGACGTCATGACTGCTTCGCGAGTCCGCCTTAACCGGATGGCCATGCCGAGTTGCAAATTGCCGCGAGACGAAGACGGTCAACGATAGTGCGTGTCGTGAGCATGATTCGGGTGCTTGAGTCATGGACGGTGCATCTGACGAAGTCGCTCGACGCACGCGCAGAAAAGCGCTCCGAAATACTGGCTTTTCCCGAGATCGCGTGTGCGATGCAGGGCCGGCGCTAGTGCCGGCGCGAAACGGCCGCGGCCACGCGCGCACTAGGTCTATGGCTGGCGATTGCACTGACGTGGTACCGGCAACCAGTCGATGAAGGAAGTCGTCGACTGACTGGACCTTGAACTGCCCCCAGCCGATGTGTCATTTGTCAACTGGAGCGCCATCAAAAGGGCGCAGCAGCGCGTCGTCGCCGGGTCGGGCTGTTTTACGAATCGCGCAAAATCCGGCGCGGTACCTCTTCAAGTGTCTCGCTCTTCAGGATGGGTAACACCACGCGGCGAACCGCCAACACTGCCGCCAATTGCCGGCATTTCGGCGCCTGGGCCCCCCGCTCATGGCCGCATTGGCATCTATCCTCACGTGCGAGCGGTCACGCTCACCGCGCTGGCGACGCATCTGGGTGCGTGATGCGGAGTTCTGTCCGTACGATATCAACGAGATGATCTGGACGTGTGAGCTCATAGTCCGGGTGCCGGCCAATTTCATCACGGTATTCGATAAAGGGATCCTGCCTGCCCAGCTCCGGTGCAATCTGGTTTCGGGTCGCGAGAACCGGCGCTTCATCATTCCGGGCACAGCCAATACGTGTTGGGAGACGGTGAGTGGCGGACTTGGCGAGCAGATTGTGCGCGCTTGCGTGTTGCCGCGAACGCGCGCCAAATGCCCGGAGCTGCCCGAATTCCGGCATGCGTGCGCCCTGCTTGCCGTGGGGTGGGGGGTGGGGTCAGCAACGGATGTCGCAGACGTCGTTGCCAGATCGAAGGCATTTCAAGCTAGGAGATGTCGTCCCGTACTACGAGCGTCATTGGCAGATCGATACGTGCTGGGCATGGAGCTGACCTTCGGTTGTGTAGCAGGAGTTCTGGGGCACCCTCATGGCCCATAACCTGATCTACCTCGAGATGTCCGATGCGGCGAGGGACGTCGGGCATCCGCCCTCACGCCCTGAGCTCCGTTCGTGCGTTCTATGCCATCCAGTTAAGGAATGGCCGTAACGCGCTCATACGACAAACTGCCTGCGCTGCTCAAGCGCCCGATGAACGGCCACGCAGGGTGGTCTCCCCGACTTTTAGATTCGCCGATTCATTAGATGTGACGAGATCTTGGCGATTGGCAAGCAAAGGTTGATGGGATGGGTGGGCGCCGACAATTATCTTGTCCGGTCGATTGATGATTGTGTTGGCTGGTGGTGCGGAGTCGGAGGCGGCGTAGCCGCCGGAGACGACGCACCACCAGCGGCGCCGGGATGATGGGGTCATAGGATGGCTGATCGCGTTCAAGAAGAAGCGAACAGCCATGTCCGGAACCCGAATCACGGACCAGCAGGTCCGCCTCTATATGAGCAAGCAAGCGCAAACATCACACTCAGGAAGTCGCTGCTGCCAAGTCGGGCATGAGTTCGCGCACGGCACGGCGAATCGAACGCGATGGCCGGCTACCGTCGCAGAAGCCCCATCGCGATTGGCGCACTCGCCCCGATCCATTTGCCGAGGTCTGGGAGAGTGAAGTGCTGCCTCTGCTGCGCAGCGTCCCCGGGCGGAAGGCCATCACGCTGCTGGGCAAACTGCAGGAGACGCATCCGGGCGAGTTTCCTGACAGCATGCGCCGTACGCTGGAGTGACGCGTTAGCCAGTGGCGTGCCCTTGAGGGACCAGGCAAGGAAGTCTTCTTTCCCCAGGAGCATCTGCCTGGCGCACAGGGGCTGTCGGACTTCACCGATATGGGCGGCCTCGGCATCACGATCACCGGCGTGCTGTTCGCCCACCGGCTGTACCACTTTGTGCTCGCGTTCTCGCACTGGGAATACGCCTGTGTCGTCGATGGGGGCGAGAGCTTTGAAGCGCTCTCCCAAGGCTTGCAGAATGCATTGTGGCAGGCCGGCGGATGCCCACGGGAACACCGCACCGACAGTCTGTCGGCGGCGTTCAGGAATCTGCAGGAACAGGACGACTTCACGGTCCGCTATACCGCGCTGCTCGAGCATTACGGCATGGTCGGCACGCGCAACAACCGCGGCCGGGGCCACGAGAACGGCAGCGTGGAGTCATCGCATCGTCACCTGAAGGAGGCAATCGATCAGGCGTTGATGCTGCGCGGTCATCGCGACTTTGCCGAGCGTGCTGCCTATGACGGGTTCGTTCGCGAAGTCGTCATGCGCCGCAACCGGCGCAATGCTGCTGGATTCAACGTTGAGCGCGAGCATCTGCACGATCTGCCCGAGCGTCGCACGACCGACTTCGTCGAGGAAGAAGCGCGCGTTACCCGCTGTGGCACCTTTACCGTGCGCGGAATCCTCTACAGCGCACCATCGCGCCTGATCGGCCACCGCCTGCGGGTACGGCTCTATAACGACCGACTCGACTGCTATCTGTCCGGCGCACTGGTGCACAGCACCCAGCGAGGCTCGCGTGTGCCCTACGGCCGCGGTCGCGCCCTCGACTACCGACACTTCATCGATGCACTCAGACGTAAGCCGCAGGCCTTCAGGGGCCTGGCGTTTCGCGACGACCTGTTTCCTCGCGAAGCGTATCGCCGCACCTGGGAGCAGCTTGAGGCGAGACTGGCACAACGCGAAGCCTGCAAGCTCATGGTCGGGCTACTCGAGCTGGCCGCGTATCACGGCGTCGAGGCAATCCTTGCCGAACGGCTCGATGCGTTGCTCGCTGCCGGCAAGTTACCCGACCTGGAGCAGTTGCGTCACGAATTTGCACCGCGTCAGCCCCAGTGTCCTGAAGTGGTGGTTGCGACGCCATCGGCGGCACTCTACGACACGCTGCTCGATGACGAGGTGCCGGTATGAACACCGCTGCTACCTACGATGCCGCCCGTCTGGGGTTGATGCTCAATGAACTGCGGCTGCCGACCATCGGCCGGCTGTGGCCTGAATTTGCCCAGCGTTCCGACAAGGAAGGCTGGCAGGCCACGCGGCTACTTGGTGCACTGCTCGAACACGAACTCGCCGAGCGCGTGAAACGGCGCATTGAGCGGCACCGCATCGAATCGCATCTGGATCCGACCAAGACGCTCGATACCTTCAACTTCAGCATGGTGCCGATGGTCTCGAAGGCGCACGTCATGGCGCTGGCCAGCGGCGATTCGTGGCTGGAGAAAGGGGCCACGATCCTGTTGTTCGGGCCGCCCGGCGGCGGCAAGACACATCTGGGTTCGGCCATCGGCCACGCTCTGATCGACGCCGGTTACCGGGTGCTGTTCACGCGCACCAGCGAATTCGTGCAGAAGCTACAGGTTGCACGCCAGAGCCTGCAGTTGCCGTCGATGCTCGCGAAGCTCGACCATTTCGATCTGATCATCCTCGACGACCTCTCATACGTCCGTAAGGATCAGGCCGAAACCAGCGTGCTGTTCGAACTGATCGCCGAGAGATATGAGCGACGCAGCCTTCTGATCACAGCCAACCAGCCGTTCTCCGGCTGGAATGATGTCTTCCCCGACCCGGCCATGACAGTGGCCGCCATCGATCGCCTGGTCCATCACTCGACGATCTTCGAACTGAACGTCGAGAGCTATCGGCGTCGGAAACGCCACCGACAACAAGGCTGCACGGCGGCGTCAACTACCGGATCCCGAGCCACAAGGAGCGACAACTATGGCCTCTTGAACAGCGACAATTACCCCCACTGACCGGACAAGATAATTGTCGTTCGGCCGGACTTCATGCTTGACGCTCTACAGATGGGCTCGAATCGTTTTTATTGAAAGGTCATGGTTTATGGGCGCGTCGTCCCAGGCCGCGATGAAGCGTCCCGGTCCGAGCTGGACCTCCCGTGCCGCGAGAAACCATTTAAAGGCTCGGCTGCGAGGAATTTTGTCATTGCCACCGCAGGCCGGCGCGGCGGGAGAACCATAAAAAGCTAAGTACCTGATTTAAAAGGATATCCAACTTGGATGGTGGCGGCCGGATATTTCTAGCGACCGCCTAAGTAGCTGATTTTATTGAATATCCAAGTTGGATGACGCATCACCTTCTGATTCAAGTTCGCGACGGATGAAGTTCGCGATGCGATCGCCCCACTCTTCGGCCTTTGCCTCACTGTCCTTTCCTGAAAAGCGCAGCCCAATCACACCGCTTCGTACCGTTACGTCACAGAACTTCCTCTTCCCAAAGTTAATCGACTTGGCGCTCGGCCGCGGAGTCTTGGGACGTGCCGGTGTCGCGATCGTTAGCGCCCTCTCCTGCGTCATCTCGTCAGAATCTATCAGCGCCGCTATTGCACGAGTCACTCCTTCCTCATGCCCCTGTTGAGCCAATGCAGCGAGCTTAGCCGCAGCAGTGCCACCGAGTCGATGTGGCTTGAGCGCAATGATCTCCTTTGCCGGTGCGGGAAGATTGTCGAATGACAGAATCCGTGCAACATGGCTTTGTGCCAAACCAGAGGCCCGAATGATGTCTGCCTGCGTGAGCCCTAGGTTCTCCTGAATGCGCTGAAACTGCCGATATTTTTCGAAGTCCGGCAGTGACGGAGCAAGCAGATTCGAGAACGCTGCTCCGAGCTCAACTTCCATGTCGGTGCCCGTAAAGGGTACCCCACGAATTTTTGTGCGGTTTAGATCGTCTCGGTAAATCGCGACCCGATTGTTACCGGAAATGATTTCGTTACGCCCATCACCTAGGGGTCGATAGACAATCGGGTGGATAAGTGGGTTTGCTTCAAGGTTTGCCCGCAGTTCGCCGTATTCCTGTTGCGACAGAACTCGCCGACGCCCCGGCACCTCGACAAGGCTCGAAATCTCCACTTCCTCCGAATGTGTACTCGTAGAGGATTCTAGTTCCTCGATGCGCTTGATCGCGGCTTGGAGCTCCTTTTCCTTCTCAGCAAGCAAGGGCAGGGACGCCATCAACTGGCCGGGAGCAGTTTTGGGCCTGCCCGGCGTATCCTCATTGCCTTTTTGCGGACGCGGCGACGTTCCAATCGTTGCTGCCTTTGCGGCAAGACGGTCTTTGATGCTCATTCGGCCTCCTGATCTGCGAGCCAAAGTGCGACGAGCTGCTGGTCGACGATCTCTGCAAATCGATCGTATGCCTCTCGTGCGCGTTGATAGGTTTTCAAGCTTCCTTGGTAACGAGAGATGTCGTACACCGTGCCAAATTCCGCAGCAGCTGTTTGGGTAACGGCTGTCGTGGGAATTTCTATCGGGAGAACGAGACCTTCGTAGGTCTTATTGATCCAGTCGCGAACAATCGGAGTTGCAGCCTGGCTCTGGTCGACTTTGGCTAGTAGCACGTGAATGAAGTCGAAGCTCTTAACAAGTTCAGGCGCAACCTGTTGCATGCTCTCAGAAAGGTCTGAAAAGAGATTCCAGAATTGGGTCGACGACGCATAGTCGAGCGCGCTCGGTGGTGTCGGCACTATAAGTCCGTCCGCCGCCATGAAGGCATTGATCGTCAAATAGGAGAGGGCAGGGGGCGTATCGATAATGACAACGTCATAGTCGCTCAATAGCGGTTCGAGTCCCTTGTTCAGAACATTCCAGAACTGAAACGACTGGTCCTTCGACTGCTTAAATGGCAGAAAAAACTCTGCACCGAACAACGCCGCACTCGCAGGGACAAGGTCCACCCCGTCCCAATACGTCGACTGTACAGCGTACTGAAGATCCTCCTCATCTCCGTAAATCAACGGAAGAACAGTTTGCTCATCAGAGACCTCGCTGTCCGCAAGGATTCCATGAAGCGCAGAAAGTGACGCCTGCGGATCAAGGTCGACCAGAAGAACCCTGCGGCCGAACAATGAGAGACCCTGCGCTAGCGTCATCGCAGTAGTCGTTTTGCTGACTCCCCCCTTAAAATTGCCGATCGCGATCTTTTTTCCCTTCACGCCAGCAGGTCGCTTCGAATACGGCCCTATCCGATCGATCCATACCCGCGTCTCAGTAAGCGTAAATTCTCTGCTGCGACTATGACGGAGCGTACCTTGTGGCAGGTCAGCCTCGGTCCGAGACAAATAGTGCATTCGCTGACGGTCGATTCGGCACAAGTCGCCGACCTGCGCGGTTGTGAATACCGGGGGGTTTTTGCGCGGATGAGGGGCAAGCATGCTCTCGCGTACATCTACGAGCATTCCACTGGCGTTATCCGCAATGGCCTTGATCGCGCTAAGTGGCATAGGCTTAGGCGCGTGCTTCAGCTTTATGGACATTTGCGGCTTTTCAGCACGCCGGACTGCTGTATTCATCAACGGCTCCCTTATCGATGTAACGACCACCGTCACATGTTTGATTCAACACGTAGAGCGAAAAATGCCATCCGATGTTGAATTTCGCGGAAGCTTAGTTGTTAACCACGTGAAACGCAAGTAGTTCGTGCTTGTTAGCCAACTCTCGGATTCACAGCCAGTCGGGGCTTTCCGCAGTTATCGCAGAAATCACCTTAACTCGCGGGTACGCGTTTACGCGTCTTCACCGGTCGAAGCGAGCGGTCATTTCCCGCCTCCATTGATTCACGAAAGAGACAACAACTGTTGTTGTTTCTTTAAAAGACAACAACTTTAAAACGTTTACGGTTGCCGGATCCTTGCTTGGTAAGGGTTTGCGGGCGGTCCGGTCATATTCTATGGGGCGAATGGTCAGGGCCTATGGGTCCATATCGTGATTTCAGGTCAGCCTTCATGGGGCGAAAGGTCACGGTTGATGGGGTTAAGTCAGGGTCCATGGGGGCTCAACCGGTTGTACCGGTAACTCATTGATGTAACGATAGTTTTCGATATGTCACATACCGAAAGGTCATGGTCTATGGGCGACAAGGTCATGGTTTATGGGGGAAAGATGTGCTCCCCATAGACCATGACTTCTCACCGCCGTAGCTGGCGGGCCGAAATCGCACTCGGCGTATCGCGGACTTCACCGCAGCCCGCTTAAGCGCTGCTATCCACCCCACAGACCCTGACCTTTACGGATCTGAGGGACAACCCCTGGAAAGCTCCCCACAGACCCTGACCTTTCGCTTGTTGTGCTGACGAAAAGCTCCCCACAAACCATGACCTTTCGCCGGCTCGGCCGCCGGCCCCACAAACCATGACTTTTCACGAGATCGAAGCGACATCGAAAGGTCAGGGTTCATGGGGAGCAGCGAGCGTGTAACAGGAAAAGTCAGTGCGAGATGAGTTGCCGACATGACTTTTTGCTCCTAGAATCTCGAAAGCCTCATGGAGAGTGCATGCCCAACATCAAGCCGCTTGGTCCCCAGGCTAGCGAACTAAAAAAGCACGTCGCCACCGTTCACGTAAGCGGCGAACTGTCGTTGCTTGAGCGAAAGATTGTGAACGTCCTGCTACTTAACGCATTCGACGATCTGCTAACGAAGAAGCGCCATACGTTGCCTGTTGGCATCTTTTGCACCATGCTAGGTTTCGACAGCAAGAACCACGACGCGTTGAAGCGTGCTTTGTTGAAGGTCATGTCGACACCTATCTCTTTCGATCTTCTTCATGACGGTGGTAAAACTGACTGGGAAGCCTCGCCACTCATTGCATACGCCAGCATCAAGAATGGCCTCTGTTCGTATGAATACAGCGACTGGCTCGCCGGGAAGCTCGCGAATCCTGACATTTACACCCTGATCAACATCAATGTTCAGCGGCAGTTTAGCGGGGGCTACGCGCTTGCCCTATACGAGAACTGTCTCCGATTCAAACGAACGGGATCGACGGGTTGGATCCCCGTCGAAACATGGCGTCGCCTACTTGGCGCCGATGCGAGCATGTACGACGAGTTCAAGCATTTCTCGGCCGAAGTGATCAAAAAGGCTGTTAAAGAGATCAATCAGGTGTCAAACATCGTCGTGTCTCCCGAGTACAAGCGAGAGGCAAGACGTGTCGTCCAGATACGCTTCCTGGTCGAGGACAATCCTCAGAAGTCGATGTACGACAACGAGGATGAAGAGCAGAAATCTATTCGGGAATCCGACGCATTTAAGCGACTTACTCGCCTTGGAGTCGGAGACAGACTCGCTATAAGCTGGATTCAACAGGAGCCAGATCGCGCGTTGCAGACAGCCATTTACGTCGAGGAGAGGGCTAAAAGCAAGCAGATCCGTGGAAACGCTGGAGGTTATGCAAGGACCGTATTCGAGAAGGCCGCTCGCATCGAAGTGGGGCCCGGCAATGGGCAGACCGAATCGGTTCCAACACTTCCCGCGGTAGCAGAAGCGGATACTTCTGCCGAAGAGCGTTCGCGCCGAACGACCGCAAGAATTAAGTCGATGACGCTAGCCGAGAAGCAAAAGTTCGCTGGCGAATATATGGCGGAAGGCGGTAAGGGAAACACATATCAGCCGGAAACTGGAACATTCAAGAACGCATTGGAGCGAACGGCTTATACCTCGTGGCTACGTGCAAAGGTCGCGGATGGTCAATGACCGTTGACCGAAAAACGCATCACGGTTGCGCCGGCTGCTACGCGCACCAAAGTCATGTAGTGGTCTAATTTCCTCGGACAGGTCGATAGGGGACAATCGTGGCGGAAGCCTTGTGAAAATAATCGCGACGCACGTTAGCGACGAGTTGTCCCTCAGCCGATCGTATATGTGTGCGACCACTGTCTCGCGTTCGTCGTTGGGAATGTTCAAGCGGTCATTGTTCGCGCGTGCTCGTAGCAGACACTCACGAACCACCGTGACGAGGAGGATTGCCGCTATCTTGTTCAAGCCGCTCGTTTCACCGGCCTGCGGCAGCCAGATCGACTGCCAACAGTACGTTAAGGAACTGCTCGAGCTCTTCGATTCGGGGGATGACACGCTCTATGTTCGTCGATTCGACACGTAGGTGTTTCCTGTCCCGGCCAAGCCTGATACGGATCCCCCGCGGGGCCGGCCGTTTGCCAGTAGTCAAGATTCCCAAGACGTCTTCTGGCCTCGTGTTCTGCGGGACAGCTCGCGCCCGCTGCTTGATGACCTGCTCGCCGTTTTCCTTCACCAAAAACTGAAGCGTCGCGATATCCGCGAATGAAAACGCCTGCCGATCACCAAATGCACGCAGAACCTCCTCGGGCAGCCGTGCAGCCGCGAGCATCCTTGACATCTGCGCTCGAGAAACCCCCAATTCTGAAGCAAGTGCCTTTTGGGTCGGCCAGAGTCCCTGCTCAATTAGAGCCAGATAGAACCGGCCGATGACAACGAGCGATTCGTTTGCCGCCTTCAGGCGTTTGTGGGTTGCAATCGCTGTCCGCTGGTTTGGGATCTCTCTGGCAGAAAAGTCGAATTTCATTTTTACCTTAGGAATACTGAATGGCAGCGGAAGCTGTCGTGCTGGTTACGCTTCCTGAACTGCGGGAACACCGCACGCTTCTCAATGAAGTTAGCGTTGGCGCGCTCTAGGTCCTTCTGACTCTGTTGCAGGGGTGAACCGGGGCATGCAAGCAATCGTATCAGCATTGACGCGTTGTCAAGGACGCCTTTGGCGTCCGCGCATTCCTTCCCCGTCGTGAACGACAATCCTTGACGCGCTTGTGGATCAGGTGAGGTGCAGGGATTTTTTGACGTCGCGCGGAAAGATCCGTGCAAACGGGAAAAGCGCTGGCGCAAGGCAGCTGAGTCAGCGATGGTGAAGCTTGGCAAACCGCACTTGCCTGCAACCTAAGCTTGATCTCGGCCTATTGGCGTCGGATTTCGCCTAAAAGGTGGAATTTGATGTTGATGCACCGACTATTATTACTCATTTTGATATAAAAGTTTCAGCCGGCTGAAACTTTTTCGGGCTCCGGTAAAATGGCCAGCCTCATCGCATGTATCTGATTTTCCTGAAAATTCGCTTCTCGCGAGTCGACCGAACCGCCAACAAAATACCGAACGAAGCCATGGAACGCGTGGAATCGGATCGCACGTAAAGTCTGTGTGAGACTAACCCGCGAGACGGGCTCGATTAACCCGGAAAGCTACCCAAAATCCCTCATCATTTCGGGTTAAGGCCGTCAGCCGGCTGACACCGCGCAAGCCAGGAACTCGAGGCCAAAAAGCCTCCATAAATCGCACCTCTTTTGCATGACTTGCTTCCCATGCGGACTGATTCAATGGAGTCGGTTCAAATGGAACGAGCGTCATGCCTCTTTTCCGAAGCAAAAAGCAGATAGCACTGTCTACCGCCCCTGGGGGCTACTCCGAAGATGATCCCGAGAAGATCATCTTCGATAACGGTTCGCGCCTGCGCGTTGAAGCGAACCACTGGAAGACCTTCTGCTTCATCCTCGTGTTCATTGCTGGCGGCGCAATCTACACCCGAAATCCAGCGCCGTCCGTCGTGAAGGCCTATGGTGTGTCGGGGGACGCGAACGGCCATGCTGTCGTCACCCAACTGACGGCATACAAGCCAGACGATCAGGCTATCCGCACCTCGCTTCGTGAGACCGTCGAGCGATGGTTCACGATCGAGCCGGTGCTCACCGATGACATCCAGACCTCGCGCATGGCTCGCAACATCAACGGCGTGAAGGCCATGATGGTCGGCAATGCACGCAACCAGTTCGGCGACTGGGTCAAGACGGATGCACCGTTCCAGCAGATCACGCTCAACCCGAAGCTGGTGCGGGAAGTACGCGTGACCAACGTCGCGATGCTCGAAGACTCGACCGCGGTGGTGGAGTTCACGACAAGCACGACGCAATCGCCGACTGACAAGCCGGTGGTGCAGAAGTACGCCCTGACGTTCCGCTACCAGATCATTCCCCCGACTTCGGAAGACGCGCTCGGTATGAACCCGTTCGGCGTTTTCTATCCGTTGTTCTCAATCCAAAAGACCCAATGATGATCGACTCCCGCACGCTCGCCTCGTGGGTCGCGGCTCTTGCCTGCGTCACGGTGGTTTGCTCGCCAGTGTCTGCTGCAGGGAAGGGCAGCCCGGTTCCGTCCGCACCCTTCGATATCGCCACTGCGATTGGCGATCCCATGAGCCCGGTGAATCCCTATAACGCCGGTACCGACCCGATCACCATGCCCGGCGACGCCCGCATGGCGGTGTTCTCCTATAGCCGCGACCAGATCTACCGCATCATGACTGCGCCGCTCAAGACCACAACGATCGAGCTGGCGCGCGGAGAAGTGCTGGCGACTGAGCCCGCGCTTGGCGATTCGATCCAGTGGATCGTGGATACCGACGGGTCGAACCACGTGTTTATCAAGCCGGTCAAGCCGGGTCTTGTCAACACGCTGCACCTCACGACCAATCAGCGAGAGTACGACATGACACTCGTCTCCTCGCCGATGGGTGGCCTCTTCTATCAGACCGTGCGGTTCAACTATCCCGGTTCGCTGATGGCCAAGGTTCGCGCGCGCGAGGACAGCAACGCTGACACGACCGATGCGGGGCAGGGTGGACCCCATGCCAATGGTTCCGGTCCGCTCGGTGTGTCGCCCGACAAGCTGAACTTCGACTACACGGTTTCTGGCTCAGCACCGTTCCGGCCGGAGACGGTATTCGACGATGGCAAGTCGGTATGGCTGCGCCTGCCTGCGAATGCGCCTTTTGCAGTGCCGATCGTGAAGGATCATGGAGACAACGTCAGCCCCAACTTCATCCGTCGTGGGCAATACATCGTCGTGCAGGAAGTGCCCGACGAGATCGTCCTGCGCGCTGCGAACGACCAGGTCACGATCAGGCGCGGTCGTCCCGGCATCTTCGGCTTCTGAGAGCACGCGCACATGACAGGGCTAAACGGACAGCCGACGGGCGCGCAGGCGCAGATCGTCAAGGGGAAGTCTCCACGCAACGCGCTCATCAGCGCGGGCGCAGTCGCGGCCGTCGTCATTGCGGCACTCGGCTTCTACTATCAGGTCAAGGAGAGCGCCAAGGCCGACGACGAGGCGAAACTTGCAAAGAAGGCCAAACAGGCAGAAGTGGTCGACAGGTCGAACAGCACCGAGGACGTCGACAAGCTCATTGAGGATCAGCAATCGGCCGCACGACGGATTGCGGCGTCCGAGGCGAGAGCCGCCGCGTTGCCGCGCGCGGCTTCCGCTGCAGCGCCCAGCCTCGCACCAGGTCTGACCGCGGATAACTTCGTCGCTGACCAGCGCACTCGCGAACTCAGGACGCAGGCGGATACCGACGCAATTTACGCGTCGGCGATCTTCCGTCCCGGCGTCAAGGTCAAGGATTCCGGGACCGCGCAGGCGACCTTGCCACCGGGCATCCTCACGCCGCAGCAGATTGCCGCGCGACAGGCATCCGCCCAGCAGGCTGCCACCGGTGCAGCCGGTGCACAGGTCGCCGCAGCGCTGGCGGCAGCGGGCATTGGTCCGGAGGCCGGGCGTGGCGCCGTTTCATCGACGCAGGACCGCGACACGGCGTTTATCAGGACCGCAGCAGGGCAATCCGGCAACGGCGAGGATTTTTCCCGCGGCGGCTTCGTTGGACAGGCGCACGGTTGCGTGCTTTCGCCGCCGCACCACATTCCCGTGCTCTCCATCGAGGGGCTGAATTCCGATCGTCCCGGCACCGCTGCGCTCATGGTGGAAAAGGACGTCTACGACAGCATTCGCGGTGACTGCCTGATGATCCCGAAGGGCACGATGATCACCGCGCCCTACAGTTCGGATATCCAGCCCGGCCAACAGACCATTCTCGTGGCGGCAACCGAAATGCGGCTACCCAACGGCAAGCATGTGCCGCTCTACGGCGGGCAGGGTGCGGATGCAGATGGGTCGGCAGGGTTGTCCGGCGACGTCAACAGCCACTTCCTGAAGATCTTCGGCACGTCGTTCCTCACGGCGATCCTTCTGGGCGCATTCGACAAGGGCGGCACGTCGTCGACCACCACTGGCCCGCTCGGCGTCACGCAGGTGGGCACGACGGCCGGACAGGTCGCGGCGCAGACGTCGCAGTCTGTTCTCGATCGCTACAAGAACATCCCGCCCACGATCACGACGGGCCCGGGCGAGCGCCGCTTCATGATCAAGGTCAATCGCGACATCTACATGGAGCCGTACCGCGGTGACTAGGCGCCTCGTCATCCTCTCGCTGGCGGCGCTTTCGATAACAGGCCGCGCGGCGACCATCGAGAACATCATCAGCCCGACGAGCCTCGTGCTGACGCAGGCAGGCGCACGCTCGGTCGCGAACTTCGATGGCAAACCCGTTTTCTACTGCGGGCTGAAAGCGTTCGAATCGTGGGCCGCACCACTCGTCGGCCAGCCGGTGCGCAGCAATCCCGAGACCGGTATGACGGTGTCTGTCGATGCGCGCGAGGTTCCGCTCGAGCGTCTGCTGGTGAAGAAGGGCTGGCTGCAACCTGTCGTGCTTGATGACGACGCGCAGGCTGCGGTCGCGGAAGGTCGTGGCGGCTGGGCGTGCGCAGGCGCGACGGCGCCGTTCGAGCTGATGCATGCGAGCGTCGATCCGAAGGTGCTGGCGGGCATCGCGCTCAATGAATCTGCCTTCAATGGCCGGGCATGGCCATGGACCCTGAACGTTGCAGGGCAGGGCTATTTCTTCAGATCGCGCGAGGACGCATATCGCGTGATCCAGTCGCTGATCGCGCGCGGGCGGTGCGACTTCGACGTAGGCCTCATGCAGGTGAACTGGTGCTGGCATGCGCGGCGCTTCGCTTCGCTGTGGGAAGCCCTGGCACCTGTGACCAGCATCCGCGTCGCTGAGGACATTCTCAACGAGAACTACAGCAAGACTCACTCGGTCGCGAAGGCGATCGCGTATTACCACAGCCCCAATCCGGCTCCGGGGCAGGCGTATCTCGCGCGTTTCGCGCGACACCTCAACCAGATCCAGACCGGCCTATGAAGCTCAACGTTTCCCGAATTGCTCTTGCCTGGCTCGCGCTGTTCGGCGCGATCACGGCACATGCGGCGAACACTGACCCATTCGATTTCGATTACGAGATTGCAGGCGGTATCGCAGAACGTCCTGCGCTCATCTTCAACGACGGATCGAAGACCTACATCCAGCCTCGCGCGGGCCAGGTTATTTCCGCGGTCGGTGGCCACGCGGAAGGCCCCTATGTCGTGGTCGACGGCACGCCCGAAACGGTCACGTACACGGTGGCCGGCCGGCAGGCCAGTGCGCGCTGGACGAAGGCGAACACGTTCATCGCCGGCGGAGCGCGTGGTGCGCTCGCGGCTTTGCGTGGCGATCAGCCCGCTGGTTTCGATGGCTTCACCAATCGCCTCGTGGTCATCGGCACGCATGGTGCGCTCGAACCGGTCCGCGCGCTCAAGGCGAGCATGCCCGTGGCCAGCTTCGTGAAGGCGTTGGCTCCGCAGGGCTGGACCGGGTCTGCACAGAAGGATGTGGACATCACGGATGCAAGCGCCTTTGCAACGCGCGCGGGCGAGAACTGGATGCAGGCGCTCGATCGCCTGATGACGCAAACCGGACTGTACGCGGACATCGACTTCACGTCGCGCCACATCCGCCTGCACCGCGATACGCCGAAGTCCGGCGCGCTCAACTATGCGGCTGGCGAGAAACCGCAAGCTGATGCGGCCGCGCAGACCGTGGCTGCAAAAACAGACGAAGCGGCATCGCCCACTCCGCCGGCATCGCTGCTGGCCGAATACTTCGGCGCGCAGGCGATCCGCGACGGCGACGACACGCATACACAGATCCGCTTCACGTCGAAGCCGACCGGGGAGCTGACGTTCAGAACGCCCGAAGGCCGTTCGCTGCATCCGAAGTGGGATGCCGGCACGAACGTGATGACCATCGAGCGCGCCGAGCGCGTGGTCGTGTCGGACGGCACGAAGACGGTCGAGCTCGCGCGTTCAGCGGGGACTGTCTATGAATTCGACACTCCCAGTCCGGCGCATCTAGAGGCTGTGTTCGACCGCGACGGCCACACCTATTTCAAGTTCGCTGACTCGGTGGTGCAGATCAACGTGGCGGACGTGAAGCACCTGGGTTCCGGTGAGCAGAAGGGCCGGTACTACATGTTCAGCGGCACGGCCGAACAGTTCATCGTCACCGCGGACGGCAATACGGTGAACGTCACACGTCGCCACGACGTGAAGTATTTCGAGCGTCCTGTGCCCGGTTCTCCTGCCGCGCCGACGGCGCCCGCAACGGCGGTGGCCAAATCGTGATGCAAGCCGCGCCCATTTCCGTTGTCTGCGCGGTACTGCTTGGCTGCACCGCCGTTGCGCGTGCTGAGTGCCTGGATGACGCCGCTGCCTACCGGCATATCAGCGCACAACTCGTGCGCGCGATCGCGCAGCACGAATCCGGCATGCAGCCAAACGCGGTGAACGTGAACAGCAACGGGACCGAAGACATTGGCCTGATGCAGATCAACTCATCGTGGCTACCCAGGCTTGCCCGGTATGGCATTCGCCGGGAACACCTTTTCAACGCCTGCGTGAACGCCTACGTCGGTACGTGGATTCTGGCCTCGAACATCAGACAGTTCGGGCCGACCTGGAAGGCCGTGGGTGCCTATAACGCGGTTTCGACGCAGAAGCAGCTGATCTATGCCAACGCAATCTATCGCCGCCTGCAGCGGCAGGGGCAATAACGAATGAACGTGACCATCGAACGCAATGAACGGGTGCGCGTGATCGCGCGTGTGCTGGCTGCACTCGCGCTAGTGGGCGCATCAGGCTGGAGCCACGCCGCAATCGACCCGGACCAGTCGCACGTCGCGGCCCCCGCCGGCGACGGATGGCAGATCCTCGCGGCAGTCCCGTCGTCTCGCGCGACAACAGCGATTTCTGCACCAGCACCGGCGCCCGCGCCCGCACTCGCGCCAGCCCCCGCGGTGGTTGCTGCACCCGTTGCACGGACGGCATTGGATGCCTCGTCCTCACAGACCGCAACAGGTGTTGCCTCGGTGGTTCTGCCGGGCACTCCGACAGCACCGGCTGCCACGCTGACGCTTTCGCTCTCGCCGCAGGACCTCAATCTGCGCAACGCGCTCGACCGCTGGTTGCAGACGCAGGGCTGGCAACTTGCGTGGAAGGTCGATGACGATCTGCCGCTCGAATTCAACGCGACTTTCTCTGGCGACTTCACGACCGTTCTCACGCAGGTCATGCAGGCGACCAATCATATGCGCGTGCCCACGCGCATCTGCCGTCACACGAACAACGTCATCCGCGTCATCGCGCGCGCGGCCAACTGCCAGGACTAACACCATGCGTCACGCATCCATTATCAAAACTGGCCTTTCCGTCGCCTGCTCGCTGATGATCGCAGGTTGCGCGGTCAATCAGAGCGACATCAACGCGGCCTACGACGGGGCTCATCGCACCGGGAGCGACGCGATGGCCAATCTGCCCGGTTCGATGGCACTGGTGGAAGACGTGCCAACGGCGTTCCTCGGCGACCGGCTCGTGCCTGTCGCGTATGAAGCGACGCTGCCCGCCACCTTCCGCGAGAAGAAGGTGACGATGCCTGCGAACATCGGTATCAGGCAGATTTCGACCCTCATCTCGGGCGCAACCGGTTATCCGGTCCATCTGAGCCCCGACGTGTTCGTGCCGCGCAGTTCGCTGGTGCCGCGAGAGTCGGCGGGGGGCAAGGGCACAACGACAGGATTGAACGGCAATGCCTATGAAGAGCCTGTCTACAGGCAGGTATTCACGGGCTATGCCGGCGCGTATCTGACACGCATGACCGAAGACCTCGGTCTCGACTGGTCGTTCGACGGCTCGACCATCAACATCACGCGCTTTGTCACGCGCATGTATCAGATTGCCGCGATCCCGGGCAAGGTGTCGATCAAGTCGACCATGTCCAAGGGCATGGACACCTCGACGGGCAACCAGGCGAACGGCACCGGTGGATCGGGCGGCAATACGGGCTCTTTTGCGGCACAGACGTCGACGGGGCGGGAAGGGGATTTCGACCAGATCAAGGCGATCAGCGATGCA
Organism: Paraburkholderia youngii; assembly: GCF_013366925.1. NCBI lineage: Bacteria > Pseudomonadati > Pseudomonadota > Betaproteobacteria > Burkholderiales > Burkholderiaceae > Paraburkholderia > Paraburkholderia youngii. Next base: position 222,871 of record NZ_JAALDK010000003.1, on the reverse strand, counting down.
CTCGACAAGCTGCGCTCGCCAATGGGCCGTGTGACCGTGAACCCGCAAAGCCGCCTCGTGATGGTCTACGACACGCGTGAGGCGGCAGACCGCATGGGCAAGCTGCTCGCGCAGGAAAACGCCGTTTCGACGCGTCAGGTGATGCTGCGCGTGCGCACGCTGCAGATCGCGCTGAACAACGGCAGTCAGGCGGGCGTGAATGCCGACGTGGTGTTCAACTATATCCAGGGCGGTCTTGCCAAGTATGCGGTCAGCTTCACGTCGCCCACATCGCTCTCGTCGGGCGGCGGTACGGTCGGCCTGTCAGTGCTGCAATCGAATGCGCCGTTCTCCGGCACGAACGCTGTCATCAACGCACTGAACCAGTATGGCCGCACGGTGCAGGACAGCACGCAGACGAAGATGACGCTTAACGGCCTGCCCGTTTCCATCGCCTCGTTCCAGAGCGACGACTATCTGCGCTCGACCTCGCCGTCTGCGGGGAGCCTCACGGCCACGTCTGGGGGCGTGCCGGGTCTCACGCCCGGAACGGTGACCACCGGTGACTTCGTCAACATCCTGCCAGCGGTCAACGACCACAACCAGATCATCCTCTCGTACTGGGCCGACAGTTCGAAGCTCAATGGCCCATTCACGTCGGCGTCTGTCGGCTCTGGCCAGACGCTGCAACAGATCCAGCTCGCACACACAACCGGCAGCAAGGAGGACCAGACGATCGCGCTGTCTGATGGTCAGACGGTCGTGCTGTACGGCCAGATGACGGACCTTGCGAACAGCACGACGAATGGCGGTATCGCGGGTATCACGGGTCTGTGGAACAAGTCGAAGACCTTCCAGGTGATCATGCTGACGGCTACGGTCGTCCCGTCGATGTGAGCACGGGCATGCACATTACCGATCCGCTGCCGCGCGAGAAGAACGCGCGCCTGGTTTTCGGACTGGACTGGCGCGCGTATCCTGCAAAACAGATGCGCGCCGAGCGCCGCCGATACGGCGATGATTTCGGCGCGACGCACTACATCGAATACAAGGTCGGCAAGGACACTATCGGTGGTTTCTGCGCACCTGAGACGGGTGAGATCAAGGGCGCGCGCCTGTATTCGGGAGCGGCGCGGATCGCCCAGCACGAACGTGTGAAGGGAAGGGCTGCCGTACTCGTCATGCTGCAGGATGACCAGCGCGTGCACGTCGTCTTCGTGGTGCGTGGTGTCGTACGCAGCGACGAGGTTCTCACGGTACCGAAGGCGCACGAAAGGCGTCTGACGATCGAGCAGGAATGCCTGCGGTTGAATCTGGCGCTGACCACGCTCGGTTCCGGCCAGGCCGTGGGAGACGTGGACGAGAGCTTCGGCGCGGCCGCGCTGCTTGACGATCGCAAGACTGGCCGCATCGCGAAAGTACCGGTCAACCTGCCGACACTCGTGCCGGTGCTGGTGATTGCCGCGGCCGTTGTATTCGGTGGCATCCAGCTGCTGGACCTGCTCAATCCTCCTGCACCGCCTGCGCCAAAAGAGCCGTCGCTCGAAGATCGATATGAGGCGCTTGTGCGTCAGACCTTCGCGGCAAAGATGCCGCGCGCCAATCTGCTCGCGCCAGCGCTTCTTTCCACGCTTGGCAACAGCGAATCAGTCGTGGCGGGCTGGGTCTTTGAGAAGGCAGTGTGCGCGACGCAGGGCTATTGCGCCATGACCCTTCGCCGATACGGCGGGAGCTTTGAGGACCTCCGCCAGGCGGCGCCCGAGGCGATGCGTCCGCTGCGCTTTGATGCGGATGGTCTGCATGCCGGAGCGCGCGGTCCGCTGGTGCCGGGCGTCGCGTTCGTGACAGCCAGTGACAAGAAGGCATGGCCGACCGAGCAGGGACTGATCGACGCCCTGCAGACACCACCGCAGAAGCTTTCGACCAAACCATTCGAGCTGATCAGCTACGGGTACACGGTTCACATCGAACCTGCCAGGCCGTTACTCGCGATCCCGCCGGGCGCAACCGGCCCGCGGCCCGCGCAGATGATTCGTGTCGGTACATGGGAGATCAACGGCTTTCGCTGGCAATCACCGTTGCTCGCGAAGCTGCCATCGAACATGACGCTCGACTCCATAACCGTTGAGCTGAAGCTGACCGAACAGGGCGCAACAGGAAAAACGGGCAGCGGCACAGCCGACCAGGGTGGTATTCATTTCACAGCGAAGGGCAAATACTATGTTCTCGAATAAACGGCTGACGGCGATTGCCAGTGCATTGACGCTGATCACCGGTGCTGCGCAGGCGCAACAGACGAAGCCGGCTTCGCCGCACATGCAGACGGCGAGCGTGCGCGTACCCTCGGCCAATCTCGACATGGGTTCGCCAGGCGCTGCTTCGCCCTCCGCCGCTTCTCAACCGGTTTCGCAACCGGTCTCGCAATCCGTCTCGCAACCGGCAGCGCAGAGGTTACCGGCTCCCACTGCGCCGCACCTGTCGATCGACGAGATCGACCAGATTACCCGTTCGAAAATTGCACGGCAGCTTGCCGGCGATGGCGGGCCGCAGGGTACTGCTGTCACGCTCAACGCGCCTGCGCCTTCGACAGTGCCCGTCACTGCGCAGGTCATCAGGGCGACACCGCCGGCTTCCCACGCGGAACCGGTGCGATTCGTTGGCGCTTTCAGCGATACGAGCGGAACGTCGGTGCTGTACGACTACCGCAACGCCTCCTATCCCGCGCATGTTGGCGTGAAGCTGCTCAATGGCTGGACCGTGAAGCGGGTTGATGGATTCGTTGTCACTGTCACCGATGGCAAGCGTACCTGGACCGAAACCATCAGCGGCCGCACGGCCAATACGTCCGACAACGCGCAGCAGCCGGGCGGTCCGGCGCGAACGCTGAGTGATCTCGGTGGTCCGCTGCCTTCCTCCTTTCCTCTTTCCGCTGCCGCACGATAAACGATGAGCCTGTTCAACGGTATTGAAAAAGACGAGCCGTCCTCGCGCGGCATTCTTGGGCGGTTGCGTGCACTGCGCGCCGGGTTCACTGACGAATCCCCCGCGTCGATGCCTATCGCGGGTGCAGGGCGCAAGGAGGACACGGATCGCGAGCCGCGCTTCGTGCGTAGGGACAAGCCACTCAAGGCAGAGTCTGTAGACACGAAGCCGGGCCAGCCTATGACGTTGGGCATGCGACTGAGAATGGGCGACGTCACTGACGTCGAAGCCAATGACAGCGACGCGCACGAGGCGGCCGGCGTCGATCCTGCACAGCCGGAAGCACCCCGTCACCCGGCGCGAGTTGAGCCGACGATTGACCACGCGGCTGAAGCGCAACGGGCCGCGGAGAACGTCCCCGGAACGACGCAGGCCGATGTTCCTGAGTCAGCGATGGCGTCGCCCGTCATGCGACGCAATACGGCTGAGTCCGACGAGTCTCGGGGCGAAGCGCATGACGTTGCACCGCAGGCAATGCCGCCGACACAGCCCGCCGAGGGGATGCACGAGGCGCACGAAGTCCATGCACAAGCTGACGTGGTGTCGCAGCAGGCGGAGTTCCTGCCGTCAGGCCTGCGGCAGCTGGTGGCCGCCGACGCACTGGGTTTCAAGCGCATCCTCAGTGAGCGCGGTCAGGATGCAACCCTGCGCATTACCGATGCGGCGCGCCGCGAGTTTGTGGCGGTCGAAGTGCAAGCGGGGATGGCGATCGTCATCACGACTCGCACGTTCCACGAGTCCGCGCTGTATCCGACCTATGTGAAGGATCTCGAGCGCGCCGACATCAAGGTGCATGAAGAGATGATCGCAACGGACGCGGTGATCGCCGCGATCTACGCGACCGAGCGCAACCGCTCGGCGGCCATCCTTCCGGAGAGTTCGCGTGCGATCGGCACCTTTCGCGACGTGGCCGAAGCCGCACACGCGTATGGCGCCGGTGACATCCACTTCGAGTACCGCGACTTCAACGACGATGTCGAAGTCCGGTTCCGCGTAAACGGAGACCTTTACACGTACCGCAAGCTGCCCAAGGCGCTGGTGCGTCGCGCGCTGTCGGCTGCCTATCAGGATCTCGTCGCGCGCAACACCAACTCCGGCGAGACGTTCCAGCCTACTGCTTCGCAGTCGGCAATGATCCCGCTCGTTGTGCATTCCGACATCGTCAACATCCGCTGGCAGAGTTCACCGCTCGTTGGCGGGTTCGACGTCGGTCTGCGGCTGCTCGACGGCAACTTCCGGAACCTGAAGGTGCTGATGCCGGAACAGATGGGGCTGCAGACGTCCCAGTTGCGCATCGTTCAGGCGCTGGGCAACGTCAGCGGCGGGGTCACGGTCTTCACCGGAGAGACGGGCTCGGCCAAGTCCACGTTGCTGCGTGCGATGTCCTTCATGCTCGCGTCTCGTGACCTGCGCAAGCAGTTCGCAGTCAATGAACCGTCCGAGTATCCGCAGCCGTGGCTCTCGGACATTTCGATTCCGCGTCGTCCCGATGAGACCGACGAAGAAGCGAACCGCAAGTGCGCCGAGGTGATCCGAACGCTGATGCGCATGGACCCCGACGATGTGACGGTCGGGGAGATCCGGGACCGCGTTGTCGCCGGGCTCGTGGCTGAGCTCGCACTCACAGGGCATCCGGTGCGTACCACGCTTCATGCGGATAGCGCGATCGGCGCATTCATGCGCCTGGCCGGTGGGCGCCTGCAGTTGCCGATGGACGAAGTGTCCTCGGAGAAGTTCATCAATGCGGTCGCGAACCAGAAACTGATCCCCCTTCTGTGCCCCCACTGCAAGGTGCCGGCGCGCGATGTGATGCCCGCAGCGCAGATTGAAACGCTCGAACGCAAGTTCGGTCTGGACACCTCGAAGATGGCTTGCCGCGACGAAGCCGGTTGCGAACACTGCCGCCTGAAGGGACTGTTCACACGGGCGGGCAAGGTCGCGGCCGGTACGAAAGGGCAGACGCTTGCAATGGAGATCTTCCGGCCGACGTTGGAGTTTCTGGACCGCGTTGCCGAACGCGACTGGCGCGGCGCTGAAAGCGTGTGGCGATCGGCGCGCACGACCGGCTTTGACACCGATGACATGACGGGCAAGACGATCTACGAGCACGCACTCTTCAAGGCGTCGCAAGGGATCATCGATCCGCGCTTCATCGACACCGCGATGCGTCCGTTCGACGAATACCGGATCTTCGCTGACCGTGACGGGAGGCTGCCGTCGTGATCCGGGGACTGATTCATACACTCTTCATGGCGCTGCCGCAGAAGGAGCGGCTGCGCATCGCCAGATTGCGCTTCCAGAAGGTGCGCGAGACCTTCTATCGCGAGACACGTCTGGACGTGGCGGCCAAGGGGCTGCGCAATCGCGAGACGCTGCTCGAGCGGCTGACGACCCTCGAAAAGCGTCATCGCTCGCGCAGGTGGCTCACGTGGCCGGTGTTCAATGCGGTTGCGAAGCGCATGGTCGCTGGTGACGACTTTGCCACCGCACTCAAGCCGTTCATTCCGAGCCAGGAACACGCACTCCTCGATATCGCCGGTACGTCGACGCGCGAAGACGCCGCGGTGCGCGGGCTGGAGCTCGCGGAAATGGCTGCGCACGCGGAGGGTGTGCTCGCGTCGACAACGTCGCTGGAAATGGCCTACCCCGCGTTCCTGATCGTCTATCTCTACATGTTCTGCATGCTGTTCGGCGGGGAAATCTTCCCGGCTGTCGCAGACACGAAGCCGGTCGATCAATGGCTGCCGGTAGGGCAGACGCTCTATGCGATCGACACATTCTGCTACGAGTACTGGTGGCTGAGCGCTGCGATCGCCGCGGGTCTGGTGTCGTTGTATTTCTGGACGCTCAAACGCTGGACCGGACACTTCCGCAACCGCGTAGATGCATTGCCGCTGATGTGGCGCAACCGGCGCGACCTGCGTGCTGCGCTGCTCATCGTGTCGCTTGCCGGTCTCTTCGATTCAAATCTCGTCCTGCGCGCTGCGCTCGACCGGCTTGCCAAGACCGCCGACCCGTGGCTCCGGTGGCACATCGACCGCATGAGCCGGCGGCTCACGCAACGCCCCGATGAACCGATGCGGGCGCTCGATACCGGCATCTTCTCCGAGGTGGTGATCGACACGATCGCCGACGCGGCGGGGCGCGACCAGTTCGTGCAAGCCATCAAGAATCTGGGCCGAACATCGCTGGACCGCGTCGTCGCCACCGTGCGCCGCAATGCACGTATCACGCATTACGTGCTGCTCGGCTTCGCCGTCACGCTGTTTTTTGTGCTGGGCATCGGATCGTACGCGGCGACCGGCGCGGCGAGCTTCGATTCTTCCCCGACTACATCCGCTGTATCAAATTGACCGAGGCAACGAGAAAAATGAACAAGGACCCGATCCAGAATCAGACCCAGGAACAACGCAAGGCAGCGATCCTGCGCATGGGACGCCGGCGCAAACAGTCCGGTGAGCTGTCGATCATCGAAGGCGCAGCCGTCATGGCGGGTGCCGCGCTGCTTGCACTCATCGTCTATGAGGGCCGCAGCTTCGTGATGGATCGTATTCACGCGCACCAGTTCAAGAGCGAGTCGCAACTTTTCCGCAGTGGCATCCAGGACGCGACGGCGAGCGACACGGATTTTTCGGCTGAATCGCTACTCACGCTTGCGCAGAATCACGCGTTCGATTCGGCCGGTAGCCGGGTGAACAAGACGTCCGGCACGCTGACCGGTATCTTCGGTGGCTCGGTGACAGCAGCGGTCGCGACCATTTCCACGACCGACGATGCGATGGTGCTGACCTATCCGGTTCCGGCAACGGTCTGTTCGCTCGCGGTCGGCGCTGTGGCGGGCGCCTATACAAAGGTGACCGTCAATGGGACGACCGTCTCCGATCCGAATACGACCTTTAACCAGTCGACTGCGGGGACGGCGTGCAGCTCGAGCGGTGCGACGGCGAGCATCGCGATGTACGCGACGCACAACAACTAAGGACAGTCGCCCATGTTCAGCATCGTTGAGATGGTGGTCGTGCTGGTGGCCGCTGCGCTGATGACGACCGTCGCGATCAAGGAAGACGCAGCGAAGCGGCGCTCGCAGGTCATGACGGCCGAAGGCCAGAACGAGGCGGTCATCAATTCGGCGTTATCTGACTGGGTGACCAACAATTACGCGACGCTGATTGCAGGGGGCCCTGTCGCGGTGATCGCCAACCCGCCGACGCTCAATGACCTCTTTAAGCAGGAAAACCTGAAACAGCCGCACGCTCCGGGACCGTTCTGGGGCGGGTCGTACGTGATCAGCATGAGTGTCGGGCCTGCAACGTGTACGGCGAGCGCCGGTGACTGCCACGTCACCTACGTCATGTATCCGTCGAAGCCGCTCACGCGAGGCGGAGTGCCGGATATCGTTGGCGCGTCGCAGATTGCGCAGGCTGGCGGCAATTCCTTCGGGTACTCGAAAACGCAGAACGCGGGAACGATCACAGGCCTGAACGGTGCATGGACCGCGACCAATCCGCTGGGCAACGTCCCGGCCGCGATCCTTGCGACCAATGGGCCAACCTCGGACGGTAACTCGGTCTATATCCGGCGCGACGGCGCGCTGACGTGGACGGGAGACCAGAACGTCAATCACGTGAGCCTGCACAACGTTCACGACCTGGATGCAGAGGGGACGGTAAGCGCGGCGAATGTTGGAGCCACGGGCGCGGTGGCGGCAAGCGGTGCGGTAGCCGCGGGCACAAGTGTTACGGCTGGCACCACTGTCACCGCCGGTACGACGATCGGGATGGGCAGCGTGGGCTGGCCACGAACCGCTTGCCCGGCGGTGAATGCCACGGCCGGGGCAAGCGACGGTTCGGGACTGATTCTGTCGTGCCAGAAGGTGTCGGGCGTTCTGCAGTGGATGCCCATTGGCGGGCCGAAGCTGTGGTACGGCTACACCGCTATTCCCGACGGGAACGGTACGTTCGTGCCCAATCCAGTGTGTCCGGCGGGCGGGACGCCGGGGATTGTGGTGTCCGGACAGAGCACCTACACCGACCCGACCGCCTCGATCCACTACCGGGTCGATGGTACGGGCCCATGGACGGTCTATATCGTGGATGGAAGCCCAGGCGACAGCACCGTTATCCCCGGCACCGCCGTTGCGACGACGTATTGTTCCTATTGAGAATAGAGAAAAATGACAAAGCTGATAATCAGGATCGCGCTGGCCGTCTGTGCGGTGCTTGTAAGCCATGCTGCGGTGGCAGGGCCGGTAAGGTGCTCGGTCAACAATCAGGACTCGACGTGCGTCGGTCACATAACAACGGTCTGGCAGACTGCACCGACGTGTCCCACAGATCCTGGATGGACGACCGTAGCTGCGGCACAGTGGATCGGCTCGCAATACACCGCTCCACAGTGTAACTATCAGGTAAAACCGGGCTGCCCGCCTGGCTACGACCAGGCTGGCCCAGACTGGAATGGATCGGCGTGGGTCAACCTGACTTGCATCCCTCAGAACCCGCCGCCACCTACTATCGTGTCGATTACGGGATTTTGGGTATGGGGCGCTTGCGAGACCTTCACCAATGGGAACAAATCTGGCTCGATGCCAACAGCGGTCTATCAGAATAATTGGTCCGATGGATCAACCACGTATTTTCAGTATTACTTCGGTAAGCAATACCCGGTTTTGATGGACGGTAAAGGGCGGCCCTACGTGACGTCCATTGGCGACAATTGGGACACGTACGCCGACGGGAACGCTTGGCCACTTGCGTCGTTATACGCGGTGTCTAGCGGCTATCCGGGCGCTTCGATTCCACCGCAGCCCGATTACGCGTGTTCGGGTTTTAACCACTAGGTGATAAGAAAGTTCGCAAACGCCACAAAACGTAGAGCCAACAAAAAGCCCCGCGTCAGGAAACGCGGGGCTTTTTGCCTGGGGGCGATTGCCCGTGGTGAACCAGTCGAAATGTCTTGGGTTGTCGCGGATCAGCCGATCACGTTGCCGGTCGTGAACGTGAAGCTCCGCGAAAATGCCGTACCGTTACGCGTGCCGGTGAGCGACACGGTATAGGTGGTATTCGCATTCAACGGGGCGACCGGGTACGCGACAGCCTCGAACGCTGGCAATTCGTTGTTCGTATCGATTGACGAATTCAAAAGTTGCAGATTGATTACGTTACCCGACGAGTCGGTATAGGTGCCCGACGTCAGAACGATGGTATCGGCCGCGTTACCTACTACGGATACTGGCGTCCCGTAGGCACCCGAGGTATTCGGCGGCGTTGGGGTTTCGCCAATCGTCTTATACGCGACGCCAGTGGTGCCCTGACACGGGAACGTCAGGGGCAAATTGCCAGCGAGGGGCTGCATGTTCGCAATCGAATTCGACGCCTGGATTTCAGGGAACCCGTTGAACGTCGTTTCATTCCAGCCCAAGCCGATTTCCGTAACCGGCCAGGAGGCGATAGCGATGTGGTAGACGCCGCCCATCCATGCATAGGCGATCGCTTGTCCGTACGCCGCTTCGGTCAGCGTGGCGTTCGTGTAATAACCCGCGCTTTCACCTCCGATATAGACCTGCGATCCGGGAAATCCGACGTGAGCCGCGCGATCAGCATACGTGGCGCCGGTAAATCCAGGATTGCTGGCTACCTCGGTATCGGTGATGGTGCCGCCATTCTGACCCATATAGGAGGCGTGAGCTTGCGCGGCTTGATCCAGTTGGGTGTTTTCAACGAGAGACGGGAACCCGCACTGCTGACGTTGCTGGTTAATCGTGTTGAAAACAGCGAGTTGCGCGCTATCAGCGGTGTACTGCGGCGTCGTTACGTTGGCGCTGGTGGCCGTGGACGCTGGCGGGGTGCTGCTGCTCCCGTTGTTGCTGCTGGTGCCGCCGCTACTACCGCTGCTGCCACCACCGCCGCCGCCGCATGCCGAAAGGGCGAGGGCGGTTGCAAACGAAACGGCGGTCAAAGCTGAAATGTTCTTCTTCATTATTTGAAAATCCTTGGATTTGTTGTTGGCCGTGCCCCTTGCACGACCTTGATTCCATCTTATCGAGCTAAGCGCAAAGTCAAGTCGCGTCCGGTCGCGCTCCCGAAATCGTCGGGTGATCGCACCGTGGCCGTTGCGCATTCTAGTGATAACGGACGTTCCCCGTAAGAATTGAGCGAGGCTCCCAGTATGTAATCCGTAGATGCCCGCAGGAGAGGCGGTGAACGCTCAGGTGCGCCGCCGGCGACGCCGCCAGTGAAACACGCGAAGGGCCACGAAGGCCGCGATGAGCAGGCCGCCGGTCGCAACAGGCTGGAGTTTTGCCACGACCGGGATGAGGCGCGATCCTATATAGAGGCAGAAAAAGACGACGGCGACCCGGCCAAACCACGGTGCGCTCAGCATCGAGAGAAGGCGCGAAGGCTGGCGACCGGCCCAATCCTGATATCCCTCGTTGACGGTTTTCAGGTCGAACCCTTCGGCCAGTCGGGCCCGCTCGTCGCGATAGAACTGCTCATACTGCTCGAACCGCCCGTCACCGCGGCCGTCGAGCCACGCGGCGTTGCTCTCGGGCGCGAGATAGTCGAAGTCTTCCATCGTCTTCTTCATATTCAGTCAGTGCACCCGTCCCGCAAGCCATGCGACGACGCCGATCGCATCCACAATCACGTTACCGTCTGCTTCCGAATGGAATGCACCGGTCTCGGGATTCTGCCAGCCGAACTGCGCGCTGCCGTCTGCGCTGAAGACGACCAGCCCGGCGGGCAGTTCCGGCTTTTGCGCGGTTTCAGGCGTCACGTGTCTTCCTCCGCGGCTTCTTCGCATTGAGCTGCTGCAGGCACGCAGGACATGCGAAGCGGTTATGCACCTCGATCTTCGTGTCGTTGTTCGAGACCACATAGTGCGTGGTACAGGAACGGCAGGGCGCGACGGTCAGTCGGGTGTCGGCAGCCATCGAACGGGTCAGATTCCAGCCGCGATCGGCAGAGATGAGCCGGCTTTCGAACAGGCGCGCATAGATATCGTTCGTCGCAATCAGCGCCTCGGGTGCGTTGGCGTCCATCGCGATCGCCGACCGGTACAGCCACATATAGGTTGTCGCGTGCAGGCGGTGAAACGGGCTCTCGACGAACCAGGGCAGCGACGTGGCGACGTTCCCGCACGGGGAGCTTCTGCCATGGATCTTCTGATAAAGCGTTCGCATCTGGTGCTGGTTCAACTGGAAGAGCGTGGAGGCGGTCGAGGCGCGCAGGCCATGCGCCATCATGGCGGCCGCGAAAATTTCATTGGTCGCGCGTCCGAGTCGCAACCCGCTCCAGTCGGCCCGGATTGGCAGCTCGCCCGCGCGCGCCGGCGACGTGCGCATGATCAGATGCGCAATCATTTCATCGGTCAGGCTGCTTGCGGCAAACTCGTACCAGAAGGTGGGACTGTTAAAGCGCCAGCGGAACAGCGGCAGGCCTTGCATGCCACCCAATGCGAGATTGAGCTTGTACTGCGGCACCGACCGTAGATAGTTCGCCAGTTCCGTCGTGATTCCGAGCAGGGGCGCACACAGCACGCTCATGTTCAGCACCTGCGTGACCAGATTCAGAAAGGCGACGTTCTGATGGTTGACGGCATACAGGGACAGGTGATCGAGCGGCGGAGTCTTGCGACGCAGGATGTCGACGGCCACGGTCGTCGGCGTCTGGTCGACAAAACAGCGCCAGTCCTCGACGGTTTGCAGCGTGGGCTCGACCATCAGGAAAGGCGTGCGCAGCAGGTTGCGCAATGAGGCCTGATTCAGCTTGAGCTGGTCGATCTCCTCGCGGGAAATGTTCAGCACCTCGCTGAAGCGGCTGTCGTGCCGCAACATCAGCTTCAGGTGGTCGACCAGGTTGAAGTTCGTCACCTGAATGACTTCGTTGAGCCAGTCCGGAACGTAGAGCCGCTCGACCGCGCGGTAGTTATCTTTGTTTTCCATCATTTATTTTTTTCTCTCTTGTATCCAGCGGCCGACAATCAGGCTGCGCGTGCAGCAGCCTGCAGCTCCCCGTGAAACTTGCCGACGAGATCGGCCAGCGCCGTGAACAGACCGGCGAAGGCCTTATGCGCGCCCTCTGCGGTGACCAGAAGCTGTGCGCTGTGGTAGTCCTGCATGAAATCGCCGAATTTCTGGAGCAGCCCCTTGATCTTCTTCTCCAGGACCTCCTGCGCTTCGATCCTTGCGGCCTCCGCGTCCCGTCGTTGCTCGAGTGCGGCAACCTCCGCCCGCATTGCCTCGGCCTTCTCGCTGGCTTTCTTGAAATCGTCCATCGCGCTCTGCGTCGCTTCCTGGAGATTCCTGATGTGTTCAGGCAGCGTCGGCACGGGGACTTCCTTGGTCTGCACCTTTTCCGATGCTGCGCGCAGTTCGTTCGTCCGGGTGGTCAGTTCGCGCTCGGTATTGGCAAGCTGGTTCTGCAGCACACTCAGCATCCGCTGCGCTTCGGCGAGTTCAACGAGCGTGCCGCTCGCGTTCTTCTTCTCCTGCTCGATCTGCCGTTGCAGACGCTTGGCTTCCTCCGTCAGGCGGTCCCGATCAGATTTCGTGTCGTCAAGCTCGCCGGCAATATCGGAAAGCTGGTTGGTCACGAGGTCAAGACGGGTGTTCTTCTCGGCAATCTGATCGCGAAAATCCTTGATGAGCTTCTTGATTTCCCGTTTGCTCAGATCAGGGTTCTCCTTCCTTGCCTCGATGACCATCTCGATGATGTCGTCACCGATGTCATTGCTGATGAGCGCCTGCATGTCGGTGAGCTCGAGGTATTGCACGGCGCCGGCATTTGAACTGAACTTCTCGTACGAGCGGATATAGAGGTCCACCCATGAACGGGAGCGTCGGAAAGCATGCTGCAGGTAGCGGTAGACGAGTTCCTTCGCCAGACTCCGGGACTTCGGCGTATCCCCCAGGCGCCTGACGAAATCGTTCTGCACGGCAATCATGATATGAGCGAAGTTGCCACCGATACGCATATGCTCCCCAAGGATCTTGCGGGTCGAGTGCGCAACTTCTTCGCTTTCGGCCACGATCGAGGCCATCAGAGCTTCTTCCAGCTGGCCACCAAAGAACTGCCGCGCGGCCTGACTGAGTTCGTTCTGGTTAGGGATATGGACGAAGGTGGGAGGCAACGACTCTTCCAGCGCATCCGATCCGTCCGCACCGCCTGCGTCGAGGCGGGTCGGGTCGAACTCGTCGTTGTTGACTTTTTTCAGGTCCTTACTGTTGCTCATGATGGTGTGTGTCCTTGCTCAATTCGGTGGAAGCCGGTTCGCAGGTGTTGCGCGAAGCGAAGCCGACGGACGTCTGTCGGTGACGCTATGCGTGCGAGGCCGCGTGGTGGTTGCCCGGCCCGCGATAGGCGTCGATCAGCCTTTTGACTTCCCGGGGCGGAAGGAGCGGGACAGCTTTTCTGGCTTCTACGATGAAGGAGACGAGTTCATCGGTCGCCCGGAAAAGCAGGCACATATCGGTCAGGCGGAGGTGCCGGATGGCTTCCGGATTGGTCCCGAATTGCTGGTGGCACCGGAGGTAGAGCCTGGCGCTGAAGCGGGAGAGCTTCAATTCGCGCTCGACGAAGCTCAATGCCCAGTTGGTGGCGTGCTGCCGCACCAGAGGCGTGTCGCCGAGGTTCTGCGTCCGGTCCTGCTGGACAAGATGCACGATGTCGGCGATCGCCTTCGCGATCATCATGTGTAAGCCGGCCGCGGAGCGGTCTTGTGAGGAATGTTTAGCGTTTTTCATTTCTTTTCTGTTCTGTTCTGTTTCCGTGTGGCGTGACGCTGCACTCTGACCTTTCTGATGCGCGTAGCACTCATCCCCTGGCCACAATACGCTTCGTTTTTCAGCCGGTTCGGCCGAAAGGCGCACAATTACGTGCAGCTTTTGTGACGATCGTCACTTTTGCGCGAAGCAAAGGTTGAATCGGCAAGCATTCCGGAACCTTTAGACATTCAGTGTCATTTATTTAGGGTTTTCCCTCAGTTCATGCCGATTGCATGACGTGTATGCGATGAGCATGAATCGCCGCGTCACCGGTGACAGCCACCGCCCGAATTGCGCGCCAGGCGTGGTGCACGTTCACCGGGAGATCGCCCCTCGCGTCGTGGCGTGCCTGGCGGGCTCGCAGCCATTGATGCAGGTCGGCGCGACGAATCAGATTGGCGGGAAGGGCGGCCGAAATTTCGCAGCGGTCACTCGCGAACACACCCAGACCTTCAACCGGCCAGATGCCGGGCAACACACCCCGCAGGAAACCCACCTTGGACCGGTTCTGGCGAAGCGGCGAGCGGCGTGTTTCGCGTTGGCCGTCGGCGCCGATGCGCACAACGGTTTGCGCGTCAGGGCCGGGCAGGATGCTGCCCGCCCAGTTCTTGGTTTCAATGACGAAGATGCCGAAGGGCGTGATCGCAAGATGATCCAGTTCTGCCGTCGGAAACTCGGTCCCCGGCGCGTGGTTCAGCAGCAGGGCGCCCGGGTGGAGGTAGAAGTTTTCGCCGCACAGCCATTGCAGCGCGGAGCGAAGTTCCGCCTGCACGAGCGCCTCGCCTTCGTCGCCGCTTTTCTGGTTGCGCGTGGCGGGTGCGGTGGTGGAGTCCGGCTTGCGTTGGCGGGTGAGTGTCCGCCAGGCGAATACGCAACCGGACACGACAAGGATGGTCGTCAGCATCGTGGGAACCTCGTTGAGTGGAGATGAGTTCCAGTCTGCCGCGTAATTTTCGAAGTCAAGTCGTCGCCGGCGGATCTGGCGCCGTGCGGAAAAATACATGTGCCGCACTAACGTATGACCCACTGTCAAAGCTTTCTGCTCGCCTTCATGCAATCCCGAAAAGCTATATGGTTTAGTCGAGCTTTCCGGGTTAAGGCCGTCAGCCGGCTGACGCAATGGCGCGAGTAGCCGCCAGGTGCGAGACTCGCCTGCCTTTTAAGCTGCACGACTTTCGCGAGCATTCATATCTGCTGCGAGGCTCGCGCGCGGTAATCTAGGCCCATCCCCCGCGTCGTCCCCGACGCATCGAAATGCGTGACGGTAGTCGCGCGTCTGCACTGCATTCCCTTCATCTTTTCTTCTGCGCTGGTGTTCCCGTAGGGGCCCTTTCCGGGTTCCTACGAAAGCGCCTCGCGCCGAGTTTCCTTGCTCGTCCCGAGCATCGAAACCACTGGACGTTGTCCGGACATTCCCTTGTGCGTGAATTTTTCTGGAGAGAAAAATGCTGAAAGTTCTGTTCAATGGCGCCCTTAAGACACCGGGCAAGCTGCTTGCCCTCTGTCTTGTCGTCTATCTCGCCACGATCTCGTTCGCGGTCGCCTTGATTGTTGGATTAGTCGCCGCGAACGGGCTGTACAAGGCGATGATGAAGAAGGCCACGGCAATTGAAGCTGCCGAAGCCGACGCTGAAGCCGCACGCATCGAGACTGAAAAACTCGCTGCTGCTGCCAGAGCTGCTGACGCCGCGAAAGCTCGCACCGCTACCGTTGCACACGCAACTGCGGCTGCGAACGACCCGGCTGCTCAACCGGCACCGATGAAGCAATATGCAAAATCGGCTGTCGTTGTTCCGTTCAAAACCGGTACCCAATAGCCGGGGTACTGTCACCACCTACCGTCACCAGGGCTTATGCCCTCGGTGACGGCACCTCAACCCATGCCGGGAATCCATTCCCGGTTACGGGTCATTGGATTGCCGGCCAGACACCGGAGCAATACATGGAAACGCATGTGGCTGCCTGGCAGCTGGACATGTTC
Source organism: Paraburkholderia youngii (assembly GCF_013366925.1). NCBI lineage: Bacteria > Pseudomonadati > Pseudomonadota > Betaproteobacteria > Burkholderiales > Burkholderiaceae > Paraburkholderia > Paraburkholderia youngii. The sequence continues at coordinate 207,164 of NZ_JAALDK010000003.1, read as the reverse complement.
GGCGATTCCTCGCCGGTTCTCGTCACTACCCCCCGGCCTGACCCTCTTCCCGATCCGCAGTTCTGGAGCGCAACGGTTCGCGACAGGATGATCGACGCCCTGATCTCGTTTGCAAGTGACAGCCGCCGTGGCGACCGCATGCCTGAGTCGCTGATGGACTGCGCGGAACTGCTCTCCGAGCGTCTGCGTAACCGCAAGATCGACGTCGACGACTACCGCGCGACGCTCGGCTGGATCATGGGTTACTGGAATGGCGCGCTGCCTTATGTCTACGTCTGCAAGGTCAACGGCATTGATCCGGAGACGATGCAGGACGTCATCATGAGCACACCCCTGCTGGCGCGCGATCTGCGCGAGCTGCAACGCATGTGCTTCGGCACGTTGTTGTAGGAGGCAGCATGGCAAACGCTGGATCACTCCTCACCCGCGTACTCGCGGACCTCTTCCCCGGCAAATCCGCCGCACAACCCACCTCACCGTTACCCCAGGCCAGCGCACCGGCCGCACCCGTCCCGACGCCCGCGCCTCACACGACCGGTAGCGTCGGTGTGCCGCACGAGATAGGGCAGGGAGCGGCAAACGAAACGGTGGTGACGATCGGTGACACGCCGCACCTGTTCGTCGACGAGGGCGATCACATTGTTGAGTTCATCCCCGCTTTCGATGATCACACCGAGGAAACCGAATTCGGCCTGAAGATCGTGCCGGATCTCGCTCCCCACTGGTCACAGGTGGCTTCCCATCGTTGCACGCTCAAGGATGCGATCGTCACCGCGATTCGCGGGGGCAGCACATCGGGGGGCAGCACATCGCTCAACATCCCGAAGTCGGAGCCACGTGACCCGAATGAAGCGCCGACCCCTGAAGCTGGGCTTGCTGCCTCGCACGTGAGTGGCGATGACGACCGGCCCGCACGCGGCAGCGCCCCTCGCGCCCGAACGCGAGGGGAGTCGAATGACGCCGCGGTGACGGGGCGCATCCTGTCCTGGGGAGAAGAGCGGTTCCCGGATCGCAACAGGCCCGGGCGCTTTTACAAGTCATTCGCCATGCACATCGACACGACGACGGGCGAGCGAACGCTTCAAGGTGAAGGCCTGAAGGACGCAATCGCAGAATGTCACTGCGTCGTCGGTGATGTTGTTTCAGTGCGGCGCCTGCGCAAGATCAAGGTCCCGGCATTCCGTAGCGATGGCAGTCCGGTCATGGTCGAAGGCAAACAGGTCATGTGGGACAAGTGGCTATGGTCAATTACTAAATAGAGGAATCAAGAATGGCATCAGTCAATAAGGTAATTCTCGTCGGCAACCTCGGCGCAGACCCTGAAGTTCGCTATCTTCCAAGCGGCGACGCAGTGGCCAACATCCGTCTTGCGACGACCGATCGCTATAAGGACAAGGCCTCAGGCGAGATGAAGGAAGCGACCGAGTGGCACCGGGTCTCGTTCTTCGGGCGTCTCGCCGAAATCGTGTCCGAGCATCTGAAGAAGGGCTCGTCGGTGTACCTCGAAGGGCGCATCCGCACGCGCAAGTGGCAGGCGCAGGACGGCACTGATCGTTACTCGACCGAAATCGTCGCGGAACAGATGCAGATGCTCGGCGGCCGCAGTAATGGCGACAGCGGCGGTGACTTCGAACAGCGTGGTGGCTCGCGTGCCAGCCGGCCCGCGCCGGCCTCGCGTTCCAGTGAATCGCGTGCGCCGGACAATATTGGCACCCGCGCGCAACCTCCGCAGCCGTCTCATGGCGGTGGCGGTGCTCCGCGTGGCGGCGGCTTCGATGAACCCGAGGATGATATTCCATTCCGCCCGGCGTACCCGCGCGCGGCATGGTCCGCAATCTGATCCCGGAAAGGCTCACCGCTCTTCAAATTCTTCTCCCGTAACACCTCACCTTCGCAACGACACGCCTTCGGGCGTGTCGTGCGACGGATCTTCTGCAACGGCCGTTCGCGCCTGTCTCCTATTTCTACCCAGCCAGCACGTCTGCTGAAAAAAGCCGCCCGCAGCGCGCGGACCGCTTTTTTGAGCACGCGTTCTTACGCCTGTCTCAGGCACCGACCTAACCCACTTCCGCAAAGGAGAGTGACTATGAGTTTGAATGGAAGGGAACTCACGCCCGAGCAGTACACGTGGCTACAGCGCAAGCTGAAGGAGTTCACGCGCTCCCCGGAGCAATGGATCTCGCTCCTCGTGAGCTATGGCGTGCCTGCTGACAGATTGACTGGCAAGGCGTGTGCGTGTCCCGTTTGCGGCGGCGACGATCGCTTCACCTACGATAACAGGCGTGGGCGAGGCGACTGGGTATGCCGCCATTGCAACAATGGCGATGTGATGGCGGGCGACGGCCTTCAGCTGATCACACGTGTCAACCGGATGGGGCTGTACCGGCTGATGCGCGAGATCGACGGTGGTTCTGCGCCCCGGGCGATCCGTCTGGCTGGCACTGCTGAACCGCCAAGGCCGAAGCGTAAGGCAAGCCCGGAGTTCACCGCCAGGCGTCTGAGCTCGATGTGGGATGCTGCAAAACCACTGTCGGCGGGCGACCTTGTGATGCGCTACCTGGGCGCCCGCGTGCCCGGCCTGTGTGTCGCACCGTCGCCGGCGCTGCGGCTCGGCATGCTCGAGTACCGGCACGAGAAGAAGGTACTTGGCAGCTGGCCAGGCATTCTCGCGCGGTTCGAATTGCCCGATGGACGTCTGGGTACGCTGCACCGGACGTTTCTGGAGCGATCGACGCCCGCCAAGGCGCTGATCGTGTCGGCCGAGGGCGAAATCCTTGACCCGAAACTCAACGACATGACGCTCAATCCGCTTGCGGGCGGAGCAGTGCGTCTGATGGAGCCAGTCAATGGCGAAATCGGTGTCGCCGAGGGGCTCGAGACGGCCTGTGCTGCGCATATGCTCTTCGATGTGCCAACGTGGTACTGCCTGAACATCGGTCTGCTGCGTCAGTTCGTTGTGCCGGAAGGCCTGGGTATTCGCGTCGTGCACATCTTCGTTGATTTCGATGCGGTCGATCCAAAGACCGGCAAGTCCGTCGGCGTCGCAGGTGGCGTCGAGCTCGCGAAGCGTCTGAGAGCCGAAGGGTTCACGGCCATTGTTCACCGGCCGCGTGTACGCGGAACCGACTTCGCTGACGAGTGGGTTGCACAGTGCGCGAATGCGGTGCCGTCGATGGAGAACTGTCGCGGCGGTGTGAAGGCTGCTCAACTCGCAGCGCTCGCCTGAAGCATTGCAGTAAGCCGGCTTTCGCCGCACGTCTTTTTATCTTGCCCGGTGGGGATATTCCCCGCCGGGGAATATCTCGTCGGGCTACTTTTCTGGAGAAGAAAATGCGCTCGTTCCAGGTTCTCGTGGGTGGGTTCGCGATCGTTGCTACGAACGGTGCCGAAGGCGGCCGTCAGCCGGTCGTCAAGTCCGAAGCAGTGGCCTTTGATGTGATTGACCGGAAGGCAACGGGCAATACCCAATACGCCAGCCGTGACCAGAGTTTTGATGAAGCGTGGGACTTTTGCGCCCGCCGTCTACTTGTTACCGCGGCTCCCCGGCCGCACTGATCGGTATAGAGAAACGGCTCCCCCAAGGTTATTGGGGGAGCCGTTTTTTTTCGTCTGCGCGTTTCGCCAACTTCAGGATTTCAGGATGGCCAGGCATACCACCACAACGATAGCGAAGACCTTCCACAGCCGCCAGATTTCGCTCGACCAGATCGCGCCAGCCGCACCCGTCATCAGCAGTATGACGCACAGGTCCATGTCCACCACGTGCTTGCTCGCGAGCATCGCGACGAACCACCACAGCGCGACCGACGCAACAAATATGATCGCGCGGCGTGCGAAGAACGGCAGTCCCATGAACCTGCTGTAATACGAAGTCGGACGTTCGATCGGGTCCATTACTGAGCACCCTTCTTCCGGTTCGTGTACCACACGAGCACATCGTAGTTGTACCAGCCAGCAAAACAGCAGGCCGCGGCCGTCGCGAAAAACAGCCACGTACGCGCCTCGCTGAGCGGAAGACCACCGCGGATAATGTCGATCAGTTCCAGCATATAACCCCCCAGAGTGTTGCACCGGTGCAAGGCGCGGCGCGCCATGAACACACCGATGCGATAACCCATCTTCGCATCACCAAACAGAAGTCAAGTCGCCTCGCTCAGATGAATGAGCCGAACGCATCGGCTATTTCATTGACGTCGTAACTCCTGGCCGGGTCGCTGTCGTTGGAAACAACGTGACTCCGTTCGACGCTGGCAGTAGCTTCTGGCACAACGCGCGGGGCCTCTTCCGGTTGACGCACCTGAGCGGCTGCCGGTTGCGTTCCCGACGATAACGGAGAGCCGCCTGCAAAGGAAGCCGCTGCGTTCATGCCTGCCGATCCTTGCCCGCGTAGGGCGGACTCGGCAAGCGAACGAAGCAGAGCGGCCCGCTCCCTGTATGACGATGCCTGGCTCAGTCGCGCATGGAGAAGCGGCGTGGTCACCGCGTCGATGACCAGCTTCATGTCGAACTTCTCGCTCATGCTTTAGCAGGAGCACGCTCGCGCGTGAGGCCAGCTTCGCCGACGATCAGAAAGCCCTTTGCGTTCGCCATGCAGGGTGACTCGATGACTTCCAGCGTGACGCGCGGGAATGCCTTCCGGATGGCGGGCGCATACAGGGCTCCGCCGCCCCCCGACAGGATGATCGATCGCACATTTGTGAGTTGCCCGACGTTGTTCTGCATTTCCTTCACGACACCCGCGATGACGGGTTGTGACTGTTCCAGGTATGGGTCAAGGTCGATGTCGTTGCCATAGAAAAAGAATGGCTTGCGCTCGCGCAACGCCTTGTCAATGCGTTCGATATCCTCGACCTGTTCGTCCTGGTCGCGCGATATGAGTGCCGCGATCCGTTGATAGATCTGCGATGCACCGCCCGGGATGCCGTCGCTTCGCTTGTCGTCCATCGTGAAGCCATTCGCATAAACCCAGTCGGTCGTGAAATAGCCAACGTCGATGACAAGATGCGCGCTGTCCCGACCGAACTCGCTCTGGCGGTTGGCCGACGCAGCGACGAGCGAGCCAAGCGGCTGGGGGATGACTACCACCTTGTCTACGGTGACGCGTCCTGCACCGAAATCGAAGGCGCCTGTGAAGCGGTCACGCAAGGCGCTCGAATACTTCTTCATGTTGTGGACGGGCAAGCCGAGCACCAGACGTTCGATATGTGTCACGCCGGCGAAATGAACCGCGCCGGCGAGTAGGGCTGCGTAGTTGTCGGAGAGGACGAAGTCATTCGAGAGGGCGCGGCCGGTATTGCCGTAAGCGGCAGTCAGCGATACATCGGGAACGACCTCATACTCGATCTGGTCGATGACGATGGTCACGACCCTGCGTGACGCGAGCACGCTGTCGCCGTAGCCGGACAGTGCACGGCTCGCTGCAAGCGGGGCGAGCGACGGAAACATACCGGTGGCGATGCTGCCGCTGGCTGCGCGATGTGCATACTTGGTGTTGCCGTAGCCGACATCGACTGCGAAGACGGAAGTTTTCAAGATGACTCCATTCGATTTGATGGATCGCGATGAAGTGACAGAAAACTGACAGATAAGTATCAGTTTGTTCCGCCACATATCGCGTGAACCGGCGAACTATCAGATAACTGACCCTTAAGTGTCAGTTTGCGCATCGCGCCGGGGCCTGCTGGTGCAACTGACACTTTTCTGTCAGTTCTGCCTGATTTCGAGTCTATCGAGCGTCCAGCGAAGTCAAGTCAGCAAAGCCAACCGGTTCCGCCCAGCTTTCGGGCGGTGCGTGTGTTTAATTCGCCTCTATCCTTGGGTCACCTACCGCGTCCATGACGCATCGAACCAGAGTGCAGGGCACTCGCACGACCATATCCCCAGGCCCGCAACGGGCCAGAAACAGGCAAATGACCGGGCCGCACAATGAAGCGGCCTTTTTATGAAGTAAATCAAGTCCACGATGGTCCACCATGAGGACCCCTGGACAGTGCGATATCCATACGATTGGCGGCGGTTTGCCGCGATGTGACGCAATGAGGACATGTGGAGAGACCGGACACCGGACACTTTTCGCATGCTCATCTGCGTTTGCACACGCCCTTTCAGCAATAGCTGGGTGCGTTCACGAAGCCCGATACACCGCGGCGGAGATGAACGTGCTTGGGGGCGGGGGAACTCCTGCGGACCGGAAAAGACCGGAACACCGCGATTCCCTGACGGAAGAGGACACGGCGCGCGCGGCCGTACACAAACGCGTATCAGGTTTTGCCCGGCCAATAGCGAGGGGGCGTCACCGCGAAGCGGCGAACGAACCCGACGCGCAAAGCGTCACGCCGGCAGGGTAGCCACGAAGCTGCATAAAGCGGAGTCATCCGCGCAGCGCGACGGCAGGGATGCCTCGCGAATACGTCGGTGGTGGGTTGCGCGAAGCTCGATGTACACCGGCAGGCAGCAGGTTGGACAGTCGGACCGCATGCTCTTCCCATGCATCTGGCTGATCGGATGGAATCGCTAAAGGAACGGAAGGCAGGACCCTCGCGCCGGGGAAACGGCGAAGCCGCATAGGCGGCGAAGAAAAGACAAGCCCGCTGGTTCGGGCCACGGCATCAGGTAGGGATGCTGCGAACCAGCGGGCGCCGGGCAACGATACTGCGGCGAACTCGCCGCGCGGAGCGTCATGATGGCCGCCATTCTCAACGTGCGTGCAGTGGTGAACAAATACCGATTCGCTCCCGAGTTCAGGGCTGCGCTGCTCGCTCTGTTCGATACGCACGTCACGCAGATCCACAGCACCACCCGGATCAGTCACAAGGCGCTGTCTGTCAAAACGCAGGAACGGCGGGCGACTGCACTGTGCAAGTCGTTCCGTGAATTGCGGGATCACGGCTATGCGTTGCAGACGCCGTGGTCTCTCAAACACAAGCACGTCGAATTTCTTGTCAAACACTGGGTCGCGGATGGCCAGAGCGGGGGGACGATCGAGAACAAGCTGACGTACCTGCGGGCGATCGCACAATGGATGGGCAAGCCGAAACTGGTGCGAACGCTGGCCGACTATGTTGACCGGCGTGAGCATGGTCTTGTGCGCAGCTATGTGGCGACAGAGGACAAGTCATGGGAGGCGCACGGCATTGACGCTGCAGCCAAGATCGAAGAGATCGCGCTGACGTGTCCTTACACGGCGGTACAACTGAAACTGCAGGCGGCGTTCGGTGTGCGCGTCGAGGAGAGTTTCATGTTGCGGCCGGTTGAGGCCGTGCGCGATCCCCAGATGCTCGCCGTCGTACGCGGCACGAAGGGCGGTTTGCCGCGCGAGGTGCCGATCGAGGCGAAGATAGCGATTCTTGAAGAAGCGGCGAGCCTGAGCAACGGCGTGACGGGCTCGACGGTGCCGGCTGATCGTACGCTGAGGCAATGGCGTGACTGGTATTACTACGTGCTGGAAAAGCACGGCGTGACGAAGGCAGGTCTGGGTATCACGAGTCACGGCCTGCGCCACGGCTACCTGCAATCGCTGTATGAACGGACCGCAGGAACACCGGCGCCAATCAAGCGGGCCGGTGAGCGTCCAGATCCGCAGGTGCACCGGGAGGCGATGCGCCGCGTCGTTCAGGCGGCAGGACACAGCCGTGTGACCAAGGCGAATGCTTACCTGTCGACGTTTGCGAAACAGGAGCGGCTACAAAGGAAGTTGCCGACGGTCGAGGAGGTTCACGAGGCGCTCAGGATTGCCGAAGGCAACAAGAGCCATGCCGCCACGGCCCTTGGTATCTCGTGTCAGGCGCTCTACCGGATACTCGGGGCCGCAGCGGGGAATGAACCGGAAATTGACATGCCATAGCCTGATTCCGTTCAATCAGCGTGTTGCAGAATGGAATCTCTCTCAGGTTCTGGCGGCGGCCGTCAGACCTTTCATAGTCGGCTTTTTTTTCTTCGCAGTGAGTCCCGTGGAGGGCTCCGTTCGACCCACTCCGGTCGGATGGCTTTCTCCGAACCAGTCAGTCAGCCAATTTCAGGTTTTGCGAACTGGAGCGCCGGTAAGCGGCCGTTGGCGAACTGACGCAATCGGCCAGTTTCAGTCATTCAAGTTTGATTTGCGAACGTCGGCTTGCTGGCTAGCATGAGACACTGCTCGTGCATGACAGTCGGCAACTGTATTCAATGGAATAGCTTCGATAATGATCGGGTCGGCGCCGCGCACTGCAACCGTACGCGAGGCCATCAGCTTGTGCTCAACCAGCATCGCCTCGCTTTGAAAGAAGCGAGTCTCGAGATTTTTAGTCGCATCGGACATCATCCCAGCCCGGTCCCTGTACGAGTTGCGCCAGTTCGCTGCGCAGTAAAACTCCACTCCCGCATTCATATAGTTGGCACGAACCAGCCCATCGTCGCGAGAGTCGCTTCAAGCGTCAGTCCTCGTGCTTCGCGACGTCGGGCAGGACCGCGTTGCCGCGCGGATCTCTAACGGCGAGACCGCGATTTCTTGCGCTCAATGAGAGATGTCGTCGAGCGTGCGATTATTCGTGCGCGGACCGAAGAAGCCGATCGCGCCAATGACCACCACCATCGCACCGCCTATCAACCCGAATACGCCCTCAACACCAAAGTGCCGCAACGCGAAGGCGATCATGAACCCAGAAAACATTGCGGAGAGGCGCGACATCGAATAGACGAAGCCGACCGCCGTGGCACGGATGCGTGTTGGGAAAAGCTCGGTCTGATAAGCGTGATAGCCAACCGAGAGCAGCGTGCCGCACAGGGTGATGAGCACCCCTAGCATCATCAGAATCGCAGGCGACGATTGTGTTGCGAACAGGGTGCCGAACACGGCTATGCCGAGCGCGGAAAGCACGATCAGCGTCTTTCGTTCAATACGATCGGCGAATGTCATGGCGATCAAAGGTCCGAACGGATTCGACGCCGCGATGACGAACGAATACATCAGGCTATGCGTGACGGTCACGCCTTTGGAGACGAGCAGCGTGGGTACCCACGACGCGAAGCCGTAGAAGCCGATCGCCTGGAAAAGGTTGAAGACAAGCATTGTGATGGCGCGGCGGCGATACGGGGGCTGCCAGATCTCCCCGAAACGCGCCTTGCCGACGGTGACCGCGCGCTCGACGCGTTCCACTGGCGTGGGCAGCGCTTTCCCGTATTGCTCCATCACCTTTGCCTCGAGCGCGTGCGTCACACTTTCCGCTTCTTCGAGACGGCCTTGCTGCGCGAGCCAGCGCGGGCTCTCAGGCACGCGGCGGCGGATCGCCCACACGACAATCGCGCCCAGCGAGCCGATGACTACCACCCAGCGCCATCCGTCGATGCCCCACGGTGTGCGCGGCACGAGCCACCATGCGAACAGTGCGACGGCAGGCACGGCGGCGTACTGCACAAGATGCACGAACGCGAAAGCGCGGCCGCGCAGATGCATCGGCACGAGTTCGCTGACGTATGTATCAATCGTCACCAACTCAACGCCCACGCCGATGCCCGCGATCAGACGCCACAGATTGATTGCGGACGCGCTGTCTTGCCAAGCCATCACAAAGGTCGCTACCGAATACCAAAGCAGCGAGACGGTGAAGGTCGTCTTGCGTCCGAAGCGGTCGGCAAGGCGTGACAAACAGAACGTGCCGATGAAAAGACCCGCGAACGATGCCGCGACGAACGCGCCAAGCCCCGAGAAGCCGAAGAACGACGCCGTCGTCGTCGAATACAGGCCGCTCTTGACGAGGCCCGGTCCGACATACGCGGTCAAGAATAGATCGTAGAACTCAAACCAGCCGCCGACAGCCAGAACGAAGACCAGCATCCATATCGAGCGCGTCGCGGGCAAGCGGTCGATACGCGCGTTGATTCGCTCTGCCTCTCCAACGATAGGTGAACCGGACGAGAGCTTTGTCCCATTAACGGGAAGACTGGCCATCTGCATATCTCCTGGCTGTTTTACTGAAGTTCTGGTAGATAGAACGGAGTTCTGTGTAACAGAATGCCTATGGTAGCCGTGCAGGTAACGAAGGAGCGACTAGGGATAACCAGCACCGACCCTGTCTTGCATGCTAGGCAAGCGCATCTTTCAGCACGTACGGAGTGGAATCGGCTCAACAATGAATAAGGACAGCTTTCAGCCAACCGGGAAAGCCGGGCGCTGCGCGCTTTGGTCGCTGTAAGGGAGGATGTGATCGTTGCCGCAGCAAGGCGATTTGCGCTTTGCGCGGCATTCAGATGGCATGCCGGGGTTCACATGCCTAATGCAAAGGGCGCCTTCTCTAGGGCCGCGTGCCCGGGTCACGCATTTCCGCTATCGACATCCGCTTTTTCCGGTTTGGCAGCGTCTTCTTCGACGAATCTGGCGATGCTTGCATCGTATCTCGCACCGATGCCCCCCAAGTCGACCGTTGCTCGCTTCGCGCTGAGAAGCAATGCTTTAAGAGCAACGTTGATGGTGGCTGGGGCGTCGAATCTGCCTTTCGGCCCGGATAGGGTCAGAGCGCCCAACAGCTGACCGGTTGAATCGAACACCGGCACTGATGCTGACGTTGTTTCGGGATCTCGTTCACCGTATGAGACCGCGCAGAATCGTTCCCGCACCTCATTCCAGCGCGGATCCGATGATTCACTGAATGCGAGCAGCACTTTGCCGGAGGCGCCTTTGTCGATCTCAAATTCCTCGCCAATCCGGATCGCTACTCTCACGCTTCTCGAGGGCTCCACGCGATACAGGACCAGGCGCTTGTCACCTTGCCGGACGTAAAAAGAGGCCGTCTCGCCCAGGTCGCGACTCAACTGCTGAAGGATGGGTTCCACAACGGGGCCGACTTGAAAAGACCGCTGGTAAAGCGTTGCGAGGCGAAGCGGTTGATGTCCGACAGCGTACTGACCGTCATTCAGCTTCCGTATAAATCCGCCGTGCTCCAAAGCACCGAGCAACCGCAAGACCGTGCTTTTATACAAGCCGGTGCGGCGCGATAGCTCGGTGAGCGTCAACCGGTCGTCGGTCGGGCCGAAAGCGTTGAGAATCGCGAAAGCCCGATCCAGAACGGCGACTCCACTGCTTGTGTCCGATGCGTCGAGCGACCGCTCTGCATTCCCGGGCCCACTGATAGTCATCTCTTCTACTCCCTGGTTATGCCGTCACTCTAATGTTTCGTGTGACAGAACTCAAGTTCTGTTTTTCGCGATTTCGGGGGTTTACCCGTCTTCACCAAGCCGCAAAGCGCACCTATAGTTCTATCGCATAGAACCTCGGTCTGCGTAATAGAACCAAGGAGTCAGTCGTGAATACGCCCAATCCCAAGGTGTTGATCAGCGAGGTCGGTCCGCGTGACGGATTGCAGAGCACCAAAACTGTCATGCCCACGGCAGCGAAGCTGCGATGGATCTCGGCGCTCGCCGCTGCAGGCCTGAAGGAAATTGAAGTGGGCTCATTCGTGCCGGCGAAACTGCTGCCTCAGATGGCTGACATCCGCGAAGTCGTCGCGCATGCGCTCTCCATTCCCGGTTTGCACGTCGCGGTTCTAGCGCCGAATCTTCGTGGCAGCCAGAGCGCTTTCGAAGCCGGCGTGCACAAGGTGACGCTGCCCGTTTCGGTGACCAACGAACATTCGCTGGCCAATATCCGCAAGACCAACGAGCAGATGATTGAAGAAGTGCGCAATATCGTCGCGCTTCGTGACGAGCGGTTTCCCGGCGTGCAGATCGAGGCCGGTGTCTCGGTCGCCTTCGGCTGCACGATCGCGGGCACTGTGACCGACGATCAGACCATGCGCATGTGCGTGGCAATGGCCGAATGCGGCGTCGATGAAATCGGCCTATCCGATACGAGCGGCTACGCGAATCCGACCCAGGTTCGCCGGGTGTTCCGCCGTCTGCAAACGGAACTCGGCGCAAAGGCTGGCGGGGCCCACTTCCATAACACGCGCGGACAGGGGCTGGCCAACGTCGTTGCAGCGCTCGAAGTCGGCGTGACGACGATCGATTCCAGCCAGGCGGGTCTCGGCGGCTGCCCGTATGCACCGGGCGCGACCGGCAACATCGTGACAGAAGACCTGGCCTTCCTGCTCGAAGCCATGGGCTATGACACCGGTGTGGACATCGACAGGCTGATCGCCGCCCGTGCAATTCTCGCCGAGGCGCTGCCCGGCGAAGCGTTATACGGACACGTGCAGGACGCGGGGCTCCCAAAGGGATTCGCGTATGCAGACGGCCGCGCACCCAGCGCGCCGCAACCCGAAGGCTGCCTGACTGGAGTAGCGCAATGAGCGAATTGCAAGCAAACCAGAATCTGCCGTATAGCGGCGTACGCGTCGTCGAGATGACGCACATGGTGATGGGGCCGACATGCGGCATGGTGCTGGCGGACCTGGGCGCGGAAGTGATCAAGGTCGAGCCTATTTCCGGCGACAGCACGCGCGCTTTGCGCGGCTCCGGTGCGGGCTTCTTCAGCACGTTCAACCGGAACAAGAAGAGCATCGCCGTGGACGTAAAAGATCCGCGTGGCGTGGAAATCGTTCACAAGCTCCTCGCTGGAGCGGACGTCTTCAGCGAGAACTTCAAGAGCGGCACGATGGACAAGCTCGGCCTCGGTTATGCCGCGCTGTCCAGGCGCAATCCGCGTCTCGTCTACGTGTCGCATAAAGGCTTTCTGCCCGGCCCATACGATCATCGCACCGCGCTCGACGAGGTCGTGCAGATGATGGGCGGCCTCGCTTACATGACGGGACCGGAAGGCAGGCCGCTGCGCGCCGGAACGAGTGTCAACGACATCATGGGTGGAATGTTCGGCGCGATAGGCGCGATGGCGGCGCTGGCTCAACGCGAACGCACGGGCCGGGGTCAGGAAGTGCAGAGCGCGCTGTTCGAGAACAATGTGTTCCTGGTGGCTCAACACATGATGCAGTACGCCGTGACCGGCAAAGCGGCGGCGCCGATGCCAAGCCGCATTTCAGCGTGGGCCGTCTACGACGTGTTCTCGGTCAAAAACGGCGAGCAGATCTTCCTGGCCGTTGTCTCCGATACGCAATGGGCGCTGTTCTGCGACGCTTTCGGGCTGGCGGAGCTCAAGGCGGACGAGCGTATCGCTTCCAACAATCAGCGCGTGCAGGCCCGCGAATGGTTGCTGCCGCTGCTTCGAAAGCACATGGAAGCGTTCACCGCGGCCGAGATCAGCACGATTTTCGAGCGCTGCGGACTGCCCTATGCGCCGATTACCAAGCCGCAGGATCTGTTCGACGATCCGCACCTGCTCGCCACCGGCGGACTCGCCGAAGTGACGTTGCCGCCCGATGCAAGCGGCGCGGGACAGCCCATAGCGACGAGGACTGCGCTGCTGCCCTTGACCTTGGATGGTGAGCGCCTGCACCTGCGCGCGGCGCCCCCTTCGCTGGGTCAGGACACTCAAGCGCTTCTGTCGGGTCTCGGATACACACCGGAAGACCTCAGACAGTTGACCGAGGCTGGGGTAGTCAAGTGTCAGGACGCCCAACCTGGCGATGCATCGAACCCGTCGGCGAACGAACTCGCCAGCGCCTGAAGCAGCGAAGCAGCGAAGCAAATAAAGAATCACTAAGCCGCAGAGGCCGGCAGGGCCTTTTGCGCGCCGTGATTCGTCTGGAGACGAGACATGACATCCATTTCATCGGACATCACGACAGGCAGCGCGGTGGGTGCCACCCTCGAGCAGTCCGCAGTCAGGAAAGCCGCGTGGCGCTTCATTCCGCTACTCGCCCTTGCGTACTTCTTCAACTATCTGGATCGCACGAGCGTCGGTTTCGCGGCGCTGACGATGAATCACGATCTGGGTTTGACCGCCACACAGTTCGGCTGGGGGGCGGGCATCATGTTCGCCGGGTACTGTCTGTTCGAGGTCCCGAGCAACCTCGCGCTGTACCGCTTCGGCGCGCGGCGCTGGCTCGCCCGCATCATGATTACCTGGGGCTTCTTCGCAGTGGCAACGGCATTGGCTGTCGGCCCAAAAAGCTTCTACGCGGTCCGGCTGCTGCTCGGCATCGGTGAGGCGGGCTTTTTTCCCGGTGTGATCTTTTTCCTCGCCGTCTGGTTCCCGGCCAGCTATCGCACTCGGGTGCTCGCGTGGTTCACCGTCTCCACGCCGCTGTCGTCGCTCGTCGGTGGTCCGCTCTCGGCGGCGCTGCTCCATATGGACGGTGTCCTGGGACTGGCGGGCTGGAGGTGGATGTTCATCGTTCAAGGACTGCCCGCATGCGTGCTCGGCTTTCTCGTACTGAAAATGTTGGCGGATAAGCCCGCCGATGCGAAGTGGTTGTCTCACGAGGAACGGCAAGCTCTGCAAGGTGCGTTTGATCGGGAAGGCTCGTCCAGTCAGAAGAAGAAAAATTTCGTCGCAGCGTTGAAGGACGCGCGCACCTACATTCTGGCGATGATTTCCTTCGGCTTTACGATGGGCTCTTACGGCATCGGCATCTGGCTGCCCCAGATGCTGCGGGCTCACGGGATGAGCGTAATGCAGACCGGCTGGATGTCGGCCGTGCCTTACTTCTTTGCCACCGTCGCGTTGCTCTGGTGGGCAAAGCGGGTCGATCGTCGCGGCGGCCCGATCGCAAATCTCGCCGCAGGCCTTTTGATTGGTGCGATTGCGCTGGGTGTCTCGACGTATTTCCATCAGCTGGTTCCGGCGATGACTGGCATCACGCTGGCGTTGATCGGCACGATTGCGGGCCGGACGATCTTTTATACGCTTCCTGCCCGGTTCCTTTCCGGACAGGCGGCTGCCGGTGGCCTGGCCTTTATCAACTCGATCGGTGCACTCGGCGGCTTTGCGGGACCGTACCTCGTGGGTTATCTGAAGGACAGTTTCGGTACGTTCGAGGCCGGCATGATTGGTCTGTCGATTGTGCTAGGCATCACGACATTGCTGCCTTTGTCACTTTATACATTCGATCGCGCAGAGCGCTCATAGCAATACCATCATCACCCGACGCCGCCGCTTGCTGAGCGCAATGGCGGTACCAATGATGCTGCCTGCTATCGCTCTACGTCAGGCGTTTGCAAACAGGAAAACATGCCGTGAGTACGACTAGCAACTACCTTCCCGTTCGGTCGGACTGGCTCGCCTCTGGCACCGAGGCTGCGCTTGAGCCCGACATGCCGATCATCGACGCCCATCACCACTTTTATGAACGTCCGGGATGGACCTATCTTGTCGACGAGTATCTCGAGGACGCGCGATCCGGTCACAACATCACCGCGTCGGTGTTCATGCAGGCGTTGACCCGGTATCGCCCGTCGGGTCCGGAGCCGATGCGACCGGTCGGAGAGATCGAGTATGTCGCGGGTGTCACGGCTCCTTTGCAGAGTGGCGAGCCGCAGGTGGCGAAAGGTATGGTCGGCTATGCGGATCTTCGCCGGGGGCCGGCGGTGCGCGATGTTCTCGAAGCGGAACTGGATGCTGGCGATGGCCGTTTCCGCGGCGTTCGGCATCTGGTTACGTGGGATGCTGACCAGACGCTGGTGAATCCGATTTCGGCAGCGCCGCGGGGACTGCTGCTCGATCGCGACTACCGGGCCGGGGTCGCGGAGCTCCGATCGCTGGGGCTGTCGTACGACGCATGGCTGTTCTTCGCGCAATTGCCGGAGTTGTTCGATCTGGCAAAGGTCCATCCTGATACGCCTTTCATCATCAACCATTGCGGCGGGGTAGTCCGCATCGCCAGTTACGCAAGCCACCGCGCTGAAGCGTTCGACGCCTGGTCGAGCTCAATGCGCGCACTCGCTCAGTTGCCGAATGTCTATGTGAAGGTGGGCGGACTCGGCATGCGTATCAATGGCTTCGAGTTTGAAAAGGGCGAGCGACCGCCGTCATCGGATGAATTGGCGCAAGCGTGGAAGCCATGGATGCATACGTGTATCGAAGCGTTCGGTGCGGACCGCTGCATGTTCGAGAGCAATTTCCCGGTGGACAAGGGCTCCTATCCATTCAGTAATGGTTGGAACGCCTTCAAGAAGCTGACTGCACAAGCTAGCGCTGACGAGCGCGAGGCCTTGTTCCGGGGGACGGTGAGCAAGGTCTATCGCCTCACGGAAGTGCGTCGGAACGATCAGCGGGCCGGCTGTAAGCCTGTAATGACCGCTGTCGATCAGAAAGCTGCCTTTGGACAGGCTTGAACGTATGACAGAAACGGGTCGGCTGCCCGCTTTATCAATGACACCCGCTTGAGATACGGTTGCCAGTCCCCGAAGCGGAGTCGTGCGAAACTGCCACGGAAGCTTACTCACGACCCTGGTCACCCATACCCGGATATCAACGTCCGGCCAACCAGCGCAGCGCCGGCCCGTTAGAGGACATCACCCATGTACCGGTCGCGCTGAAATCCCAGGTCGGGCCGAAGCTCGCACGGTCGAGTAGCTGGGCATTAGTGAGTCCGCTCGCATCTGCCACCGGTGTTCCCGAGCCCACCCCCGCAGTCGCGCCGGAAGACTCGCTGTTCCAGAACACGTCCGGGGCGATGCTTCCGCTATTGATGCCAGCGATACCGCCAGTCGTCGCACCCGGATCAGGCATAAGCGTCGATTGGGAATAGGACTCGCGGATGACGCCCGCATTGCTGCCCACGATGCCGCCGACCACCGCGCCACCGTTCACGCCACCCCCTACGATCTCCTCGGACATGGATTGGTTGATCCGGCCATTGTTCACACCGACGAGTCCACCGAGCGTGGCTTGCGCACCGCCCGTCACACTACCCAACGCAATCGACTGGTCAATGCAACCGTCGTTCGTACCGGCAAGGCCACCCACGGTTCCAGCCCCGGTCACGCTCACGCCGGCGAATGACTGTTCAACTCGGCCCCTATTTTCGCCGACGATCCCCCCGGCCACGCTGCTTGTGTCACCCGTGGATTGCACGCTACCGAAGGCGCCAATCCGCACGATGAGCCCATAGTTGGTGCCCGCCAGCAAGCCGACCGGTCCTGCGGAGGAGGTCGCTGAGCTTTGTGAAAGATCAAAATTGCGCACGACGCCTGTCTTGCCGATCACGCTGAAAAGTCCGGTATCGGCGCTGCCGGAGATGTTCAGTCCCGAGATGCCGCCATGGCCCATACCGTCGAACTGGCCGGTGAACGGTGTGGCAGCGGTGCCGATGCCGCCGAAATTCACCGGATTCAGGAAATCGATTGCCCGGTTGCCCATCGCATAGTTGCCGGCGAGGTTGTTGTTTACCGCACTGAGGTCTGCCAGGTAGTTAATGAGCTGATAGGCAGTGATCTGGGTCACCAGGCCACTAAACGGCGCGGCACGCCAGGACGGATTGCTGCGCAATGTACCGGGCGTGTAGCTGCCGTTCATGTCGTAGAGCGCCGTGACGATGCCCGTGCTTCGCGACCAGTTGATCGTGCCCAGGTTGGTCACGCTGCCGCCGTTGTCGAATCCCGACGAGTCGGCATTGAGAATCAGCGAGCCTGCGCCGTGGTTGGCGACGGTCGCGTTCGGCGCAATGGTCAGCGAGTGCGCCGCGTCGAGCGTCAGCGAGGTGGCGCCGTGCCAGCGCACACTAGCCTCAATCGCGATGTCTCCCTTGCCGGTCGCCCCACGTTGACCGTCAGCGCCGTTCGCGTCCACGTTGATCGAGGCACCGTGGCTCAGGCTTGCGCTTAGCGTGCGAGCGGTAGGGGCGTCCGCGATGAAGTCCCCAGTTGTAATGTTCCAGGTTTTCGCCTGAACGTCCGCGCCGCCGACCTCGACCTCCTTGCCGGACATATCGACCGCGCCGCCGCTGCCGTCCGCATTGCGTGCGCTGATCTGCGCCCTGCGCGCATCCACGTTGCCAGTGTTGATCACCGACGTCGCGGTCTCGGTGTTGGCGACCAGCCACACGTGGCCGGCGCGTGTCGCCGTGCCGGTGGCACGCAGCGCGCCCGAATGACCGGCGAGCGCGAAAATGTTGCCGTCGGCCGCCTGCAGATTGATGATCGCCGCCTGCACCGACCCCGTGTTCATTATCGTGCCGCCGCTTCCCACATCCACGAAAACTTGCTGATACGTGCCGTCCATCAGACGGACCTGATGCCCCACGGCAAGTTCGGCATTGCCGTTTGGCGCATCGATCGTCCCTGCGTTCTTGACCTTGTTCGCCGATATGAGGAACACGTCCCCGCCCGACGAGATGAGCTTGCCGAGATTGATCACATTGGCCGTGGAACTGCCCGCGTACACCGACCCACCGATCGCGGGCGGATTCAAGAATGTGTCGTTGGGGATGTCGAGCGTCGAAGCGACGAAGCGGCCGCCCGTCGAGACCACGCCGTTTCGCCCGATTAAAACCCCATGCGGGTTGACAAGGTACACACTGCCGGTGCCGCTCAACGTGCCGAGGATGGTGGAGAAGTCGTTACCCGTTACGCGGTTGAGTGTCGCGCCAGTGCCGTTGTTAATTGAAACCGTGGCGCGCCGTCCGATCGAGAAACTGTCCCATTCGATAATGCCCCGCGAGCCTGTTTGCGTGATGTTCAGGTTCGTGCCGTTCTGGGCAATGCTTCCTGATCCGCCTACGAAGCGGCCGCCTTGCGGCAGCGGCCCTGCGGCGAAGGCGTGTTGTCCAGAGAGCAGTACTGTCAGTGCAGCGACAAACAGCGAGAGCTTTCGCGACGACCGACAGGTTCCAGATGCGCGTTGCAGACGCGCCAAACCAGCAGCAGGGCTCATACGTCCTCCGTGTAACGGAGTACGATCGGCACGCGCCAGAAAGGGCGCGAACTGCGCGACCTATGTATGAAGATTAGCGCGAGACGTTTTCCAGATGCGCCTAAATCTACGCGTTTTGCGCCCTTCGTCACAATGTGTGTTGCTTCAGGATTACCGCCCGAGGGATAGGCCGACTTCGCGGCCTCGCGCACGCGGATGAAGGTGCGGCGCGCATTAAGAGGTCGAAGACTGGCGGTTAATCGAATGGCCGTTCGGGCTGGGAAAGCTGCCCTCGCTTTCGCGTCAGGCCGAAGGACGGCTATGGGTCGCTCTATGCCGCTTGCATGAAAAGCCGCGCCCGCGGCGATCGCCAGGCTTGGTCGTCGGGCGCTAGCCGGCCCCGAACGGCCGTTCGCAAGCCGAGCGTTGGTGTCCACAGCCGCTTGCCATATTCGGTGCCTGCAGGGTCCTGAGAGACTCTCGGGAATCGAGCTTCGAATGCCTGAACCTGCGTTATTGCGAGCGCCACTACGGCCCTCGCATGTCGGCCGACGGTAGTCGGTTTGACAGCAAGCTGATCTGGGACGCGATCGTCTTCGCATCCTCCGGCGTCGCGGGATACATGCTGAGATCAGTCCGGCCGTCGACGGAGAAGGTCGAATATTCGAAGGCGAGCGGGCCGAGCACCGGATGGCGGATGCGCTTGATGACCTCGCCGTGGACCTCTCGAACCTCGTTGTCGCGCCACATCACCTTGAACTCGGGACTGAGCCGGCACAGCTCATCAACAAGAGGCGCCACCTCCGTTGCCGCTCCCGCACGCGCGGCATCGACCCGGAATGCACCGATGATGTGGCGCGCGACGCTCTCCCAGTCATACTGCACGGCGCGCGCACGCGGATCAAGGAAAATAGTGCGCAGCACATTGCGTTGGTTTGGCGGCAGGGAGCCATAGTCGCCCAACATGACAGTGGCCGCCCGATTCCAGGCAAGGACGTTTCAGGTGGCAGTGCGAATGAGGGCGGGGCTGGGGTCCAAGGCGTCGAGGACACGCTGCAGCCGAGGCGTGACACCTTCCTTCTCTTGGTAGCGGGCTTCGGGCGGCCGCCCGAGGCCAACTAGAAAAAAAAGGTGCTCGCGCTCGACATCCGTCAGCATCAGGGCCCGCGATATTCGATCGAGCACATCGGCCGAGGGGGCACCGCCGCGACCTTGTGCGAGCCACGTGTACCAGGTGGGGCTGATATTGGCGCGCTGCGCCACTTCCTCACGGCGCAGCCCAGGCGTCCGCCGGCGCTCTGCGGGAAAGCCGAGTACTGCGGGATCAAGCTTCATCCGCCGGTCCCGCAAATAGGCGGCGAGGAGGTTTTTCGTTGTCCCGGCGCGACTTCATGCTGTTTGTAGTCTTACCATGATAATGTCACTACTTTACCGGAACACTCGCAAAGCTGAGACTTGTCTCCAGCGAAAGTTGGAGACAGGTTCATGCGCGTTTTCATCACCGGCGCCACCGGATTTATCGGCATTCCCACCGTTAAGGAACTGATTGCTGCGGGAGATAAGGTTCTCGGCATGGCTCGTTCAGACGAGGGAGAAAAAGCCCTGGCAGCTATTGGAGCAGACGTACATCGCGGTTCGCTTGAAGACCTCGAAAGCCTTCGGAGGGGCGCAGCGGCGGCCGATGCCGTCATTCACTTGGGCTTTATTCACGACTGGTCCAACTTTGCAAGGTCTTGCGAGGTCGATCGCCGCGCGATCGAAGCTTTGGGCTCAGTCCTCGCTGGCTCAGATCGGCTTCTGATTGCCACGTCGGGGACGGCAGGATTAGCCGGGCCGGGCCAGGTCGCGACCGAGTACGATGACGTGCCGCCAGATTTCCCCTTTCCCCGCGTCTCCGAGCAGACGGCGCTATCACTGGGAGGCGTGCGCGCCTCGGTGGTGCGGCTTCCCCAAGTTCACAACACAATGCGGCAAGGGCTTCTGGCTTACGCTGTTGCTGTGGCGCGCGAGAAAGGCGTGTCAGCCTATGTCGGGGAAGGACGCAACCGCTGGGCAGCGGCACACATCTCGGATGTCGCCCGTCTTTACCGGTTGGCGCTGGAAAAGAACGAAGCGGGCGCGAAATATCATGCGGTGGCTGAAGAAGGCGTGCTGATGCTGAATATTGCCGAAGCCATCGGCCGCGGGCTGAAAGTGCCCACAAGATCCATATCCGCGGGAGAAGCTTCGACGCACTTTGGTTGGCTGGCAATGTTCGCTAGCCGCGACCTTGTGGCATCAAGCGAAAAGACGCGGAGGACGCTCGGCTGGACTCCGACCGGGCCCGGGCTGATTGCCGATCTAGGGAAGGTCTGCAAAAGTCCTGGCGTTGACGTCTCGGTGGACTATCCTGGGAGAAGGCAGGTTTAAGGGGTACCTCGATGACACAGCTTGGTCTTGGTCTGGATCTTTCAACTAAACGCACGCGCAAGCGGGAATTTCTCGATGAGATGAGGCGCGTTGTGCCATGGTCGAGGTTGATTGCGTTGATCGAACCGCACTATCCAAGGGGTAAGACTGGAAGGCCGCCGTTTCCTATTGCGACGATGCCGCAGATCCACTTCATGCAGCAGTGGTTTGGTCTGTCAGACCCGGCGATGGAAGAGGCGCTTTATGACGTGCCGCTGTATCGTGAGTTTGCTGGGCTGGACGAGGGTATGACGCGTTTGCCGGACGAGAGCACGATTCTCCGGTTCCGTCACCTTCTCGAAACGCACGGCCTGGCTGCGCAGATGCTAACGCTGGTCAATGAGATCCTGAGCGAGAAAGGCTTGATGCTGAAGGTGGGGTCGGCGGTCGACGCTACCTTGATTTCCGCACCCACTTCGACGAAGAACGGCTCTGGTACACGGGACCCGGAAATGCACCAGACGAAGAAGGGAAATCAATGGTACTTCGGGATGAAAGCGCACGTCGGCGTGGACGCAGAGTCGGGCCTGGTCCACACGGTCATCGGCACAGCCGCCAACGTTCATGACATCAATGCGGCCGAAGCGCTGTTGCACGGCCAGGAAATGGATGTGTACGCTGACGCCGGATATCAGGGTATCGAAAAGCGCTGCCAGGTAAGCGCGGTTCGCTGGCATGTCGCGATGCGACCAGGCAGGCGCAGACAACTGGACCTAACCGATCGGCTGGACGCGATATTCGATCAGATTGAACGCCTGAAGGCCGGCATCCGCGCCAAGGTTGAACATCCGTTCCGCGTCCTCAAACAGCAGTTTGGCTATACGAAGACCCGGTACCGGGGGTTGATGAAGAACACCGCCCAGATCACGACACTATTTGCTCTGGGCAACCTGTGGATGGCACGCAAGGCTTTGTGGAAAGCTTGAAACGCTCGCAGATTCAGGCCGCGAATCTCGGCAAACAGTGGTCGTCACGCTTCAAAAAACCAGGCGACCAACCTGCCAGCAGACTCTCATGGCTGATACGACGCAAGTGGCAAACGGCCAACTCTCTGAAAACGAGTTGTGCAGACCTTCCCTAGAACGGCTTGGCGCCTCGAATAGCTGAAGCGCTGCAGCACTTCCTTCTGCAATTCGCCGCGATCGCGCATCAGCTGGCGCGACGCTTCGTCCTGTGGTGAGGGCACGTGGACCACGTGCATCCGATCGCGCTCGCCGCGCAGCCACGCGCGTAGATTGATGACCAGCTTGATAACATCGAGTCGGTCCGTCTTGGCGCGCCGCCTGTGACGCTCGACGGGAATGCCCGCGGGATCGACGACATGACATTCGATCCCGCGAGCCTGCAGAGCGCGGCAGATCCAGAACGCGTCCTGGCCGGCCTCGTAACTCGCCACAACGCGTGTCTCCAAAGGTAGCGACCACTGCAGCTTCTGTTGTTCGATCACGTCCAACACGGCTTGCAGGCGAGTGGCGGCATGTGGCTGCGCTACCGTATGCACCGCAGGCTTCTCGCGCTGGCCGTCGTGAAGCGCGATCTTCCACTTTGCCGCCGCAAGTTCCAGCGAAACTGCGAGCACGACTGCTTCGGAATATGTCGTGCGTGCCTGATCCGTGCGCATGATCCTCTCCTTTGGGTAAGGCTCCTACGGCTGATTATACGATCCACCGATTGCGCGACTCTCTGCTACATAGGATCTCGATGGAGGAAACCGCGGGGCGCGCCGATTCGATCGGAGCTTCGCGGCTATGGCGATTGATGGGTCAGGATGCTCAGCGGTGCCGGATGCGGCGCGTTCAGGCGGGATGCAGGACGGGCACTGACGCGATGACGAAGCGGTGCTGAGGTGCGATCGCGATGATGACGCGGGCACGCGAGGCAGGTCGCGAAGTGATATGCGCGAGCGTCCATTCGTGGGCCGCATTGACGCGAAGCCGACGTTCGACATGCAGATCGAGGAACCGCGGTGCTCATGTCTGCCCCCGTCGCATCGGTGGTGCCCGGATCGGGGCGCTGCGCGCGAGGATGTCGATGACGATCATTGGCGCGCCGCAGTGGTGGCAGATAAAGGTGGGCCGGCGTTCAATGAGAGCGTCGTCTGGTGACGGGCTGAGCCTGGGTGCAACATGCAGCAGTTCGCGCACCTTTGCCAGATTGGCTCGACGCACCGGGTTGGCAAGCAATCCATAGTGACGGATACGATGGAAGCCTGCCGGGCAGGACATGGAGCAGGGAATGAAATGAACGCGTCCCACCCGTGAATGTGAGCGCAAAGGGAGGTGGATCCTCACGGGCCAACGGCATCGATGTGCCCACGTGGAAAATACGAAGTTTCCAGGCAAACCGGAGGATCCGTCGTGAAGCTTACGCCAGTGGGGATTGACATTGCAAAGTCGGTTTTTCAGGTCCACTACGTCGATCAGGAAACCGGAGAAATCGTAAACAAGCCGATCAAGCGGGCAAAGTTTCTCGAGCACTTCGCGAACCGGGCTCCGTGCCTGATCGGCATGGAGGCGTGCGGCGGATCGCACCACTGGGCCCGGCAACTGACGAACATGGGTCACGAGGTAAAGCTGATGCCGGCGAAGTTCGTGAAGGCGTTCAACATCGGCAACAAGAATCTATGGTCCTCCCCGTTTTTGCAACGCTGATTCCGATTTTGTGGTTGGCTTGCGTGAATCTATTCGGCGTCTTGAAGGGGATCACTCCCCGCGCCACGATGAGAGTCGCGCCCGACGAACCTCAGAACGATGGCGGCTTCATATGAGCCCATTCTTGTTTCGGGTTCCTCGTCGGGCCACTGTGCCGTTCACGTCATCAGGTGTCAGCGGTCGCAAAACCAGTTGGGTAACTTGTTTGGTGCTGTGTGAAACTCGCTATGCGGGCATGGCTGCAGCCCCAGCGTTAAAACTCGTCTTGCGCGCTGCGATCGCCCATGCGATTCGCGCGAATTTGTTGGCCAATGCGCAGGCCACAACATTGGAGTGTCGTCGCGCGAGCATTTGCCGCGTCCACGTGACCAATGGGCCTGAATTCTTGTCAATTCTCTGCATGAACACTCTCGCGCATTGAACCAGCAGCCGGCGGAGATTCTTGTCGCCTCTTTTACTGATGCCCAGAAGGTTCGCTCGGCCTCCTGTACTGTATTGACGCGGAACCAGACCTATCGAGGCCGCGAAATCACGGCTGCGGGCGTATTGTTTGCCATCGCCCATCTCTGCTGTAAGGACGCTAGCGGTGATCGGGCCGACCCCAGGGATCGTCAACAGACGCCGGCCGAGGTCGTCGTCGGCGAGTTGCTGTGCAATTTCCCTGTCGAGCTCCGCGATCTGTTGCGCAAGATACTTGTAGTGGGTATGTAAGCGTTCGAGAATGGTAACCAGACGCGGTGGCAATGAGTGTTCAGCGAGCAGGGCCGGGAGTCGCCTGACGACCGCGTTGCCAATCGGCAGGCTGATGCCGAACTCAAGCAGGAAGGCATGTAACTGGTTCGTTGTGCATACGCGATCGCGAATCAGTGAATCGCGTACCCGGTGTAGTGCGGACAGCGTCTGCTGCGATTCCGTCCTCGGAGTAACAAATCGCATGGCCGGCCGTGAGGCAGCTTCGCAGATTGCCTCGGCGTCAACAAAATCGTTCTTGTTTGATTTTACGAATGGGCGAACGAACTGCGGTGAGATGAGCTTGATCTGGTGCCCGAAGGTTGCAAGTTTGCGTGCCATGAAGTGGGCGCCGGCGCAGGCTTCCATAACTACCGTGCAAGCGTGAAAGTTACTTAGAAATTCGATCAGCTGCTGTCGCGATACCTTCTTGCGGAACACAGCCTTACCAGACTTGTCCTGGCCGTGTAGGTGAAACGAACGTTTGCCGAGATCGATTCCAATGACTGTTACGTCTTGCATGGCATTGCCTCCGGTTGAACGAGCCGATACAGCGTAACCCACTGTCAGGTGGGGAGGACCATCCCATTACGATGCAGCGGACGCCCGGGCACTCTGGATGGCCGTGCAGCAACCCGGTAAGCCCATCGCGGTGAAGACCGAGATGCAACAGGCGATGCTGGCGCTACACCGTATGCGACAGCAGCTGATCAAATTTCGCACGATGCAGATCAATAGTCTGCGTGGACTGCTGACGGAATATGGGGAGGTCATGAGCAAGGGCCGGAACAAGCTGAACAAGGAGATACCGGTCGTGCTCGAACGGATCGCGGAGCGTCTGCCTGCCGTGCTGATCGATACGTTTCGCGAGCAGTGGAATGGACTGGCGAAGCTGGATGAACAGGTTGCCGAGATAGAGCGCCGGATGCGCGAGTGGAAGAAGGAAGACAAAGCGGTGAAGGCTGTTAGCGAAATTTGCGGCGTTGGGCTGCTGACGGCAACGGCAGCTGTCTCAATGATGGGCGATCCGAAGGCATTCAGTTCGGGCCGGGAGTTTGCTGTATGGGTTGGCATCGTGCCGAAGCAGACCGGCTCGGGCGGAAAGGTAAGCTGCACGGGATCAGCAAGAGAGGCGACACCTATTTGCGCACACTGCTGATCCACGGTGCGCGTAGCGTAATAGAGCACGCAAAGGAACCCGGCGAGTGGGTCGAGCAGATGATCAGGCGGCGGCCAAAGAATGTGGTGGTCGTTGCATTGGCGAACAAGATGGCTCGGACGATCTGGGCCGTGCTGGCCCATGACCGGCCTTACGAGAAGGCCTACGTGAGCGTGAAGCCGGCCTGAATGGTTCACGCGAAGCAGAAGGTCAACGTTCAACACAGGGTGAACGTCGAAAGGTTGCGCAGCAATCGAGTGTGATGACAAACCAGGTAGGACCGGGACTCGCTAAACCTGAATGCGCCGTCGAGCTCCAAGCTCGTGCAGGGAATGAGGTGCGAGTCAGCGTATTTCATAGAGGCCCGCAGGCAGCAATACCGACTGCAACAAGGCCGGATATAGAGCCGCAGCCCATCCTGTCTGTCTGAACACAAGAAAACTGTTGCAAACGGGACGCGTTCATATAAAGCGGCGCATGAATTCGCCAGCTTCAAGAGTCATGGTCTTGTAGCGGGTACGCCCCTTGGCACGGTAGTCCTTCCAGCGGAACGTCACGCCGCGTTCATCGAAGGAGATGAGACGCTGGTTGGAGATGGCGACGCGGTGCGTGTAGCGTGAGAGGTACTCGAGCACGGCCTTTGGTCCGGCGAACGGGCGCTTGGCGTAGACCACCCATTCGCAGGTGCGTAGCGGTGCAAGCCACCGGGCAAAGGTGGCGGGGTCCGCGAGCCCGGTGTACTCGCCGAAGAACCGCAGCTCGCCACGGCGGTGAATCAACTGGAGTGCCTCGAGGAAGCGGCGGCGGAACAGGCGTGAGAGCACGCGCACCGGAAGGAAGAAGCCGGGCCGGCACGCAATCCAGCGCTCGCCATCGGGCGAGAGTCCGCCGCCGGGTACGATGCCGTGCACGTGTGGATGATGCGTGAGTGCCGAGCCCCAGGTGGGCAGCACGAGCGTGGCCCCGATCTGGGCGCCGAGGTGTCTGGGATCGGCGGCGATCGTGCGCAGCGTGTCGGCGGCGATGTCGAGCAGCAGGCCGTAGATGATCCGTTTGTTGTACCAGGCGATCGCACTGACGGGTGCGGGAAGCGTGAAGACGACGTGGAAGTATTCGATGGGTAGCAGATCGGCCTGACGTGCCTCGAGCCACCGGTGTGCGGCGCTGGCCTGGCACTTCGGGCAATGCCGGTCCCCACACGTAATGGAGTGCGCTCCATTACATGCATTATGGGGAGTCCTGGATAACAGGGAGTCCGAAACCATGTTCGGCTCGACAGACCGAACAATCCTGTATTTTTACTCCCCATTAAAACACGTCCCTCCGTTGCTATCGTGGTCTGGCTTTAACGGGCAATCATCACAGGAGGACGTGATGCTAGACACATACCTGGTAGCACCCAAGACATTGAGGCGCTTGCGTACAGGACCGGCCGGCGTCTTCATTGACGGCTTTGCTGATGCGCTGGAGCGGGATGGATATTCAGCGGCGAGCGCTGTGCGGTACATACGGGCCGCCGATCATCTGGGCCGCTTCATGCTGATGAGTGGCAGAGCGCTGGTTGAGGTAGGTCCGCAGATGTTGGAAATCTTCCGTCGACATCTTCCAACGTGCAGTTGTCCAGATGCAAAAGGAGGTAAAGCAAACCATCATGTCTACTTCGGCGCAAAGCGCTTTCATGAATACCTGGTCGAGATTGGTGTCTGTGAAGCCGGGATTCCTGCAAGTGTTGGGATTTGCGAACCCGCGATCGTTAGCGGTTTCCGGCGTTGGATGCAAAAGCATCGGGGTGCGAAGCCCGCAACACTTCGGCTTTACTGTCGCGATGCAACGACAATGCTCGAGTCGCTTGGGGACGATGTCAGCAGATGGGATCCAAAGCGCGTACGCACGTTCCTGCTGGACAGCGTTAGCAGTTGTGGTGCCGGTACCGCTGAAAAGCGGGTCACCAGCGCGCGGGCCTTCCTGCGTTATCTGTGTGTTCACGGCTTGTGTCGGGCCGGTCTCGATCAAGCAGTTCCCACACTGGCGCATTGGCGCCTGTCGACATTCCCCCAGTGTCTTGCACCTGACGATGTTCACCGTCTGATTGCCGCTTGCGATGGCCAATCAGTTCGAGCACGTCGCGACCGCGCGATCATTCTGTTACTTGTGCGACTCGGGGTGCGTGCGGGCGACCTCGCAAACCTTCGAATGAGAGACATTGAGTGGGAAACCGGGACGCTGCGGGTCTCGGGCAAGGGGCGTTATGAAGTTCGACTACCGCTGCCCCAAGACGCTGGTGAGGCACTCCTGCGTTATCTCGAATCCCGATCCCGAGTGACAGGAGGTGACCGCGTCTTCGTACGCAACATTGCTCCGTTCAGACCGTTTGTTTCGGGCGATGGCATTTCCTCGGTAGTAAAACGCGCGCTCAAGCGGGCCAAGGTAAATTCACCGGCCAAAGGTGCACATCTGCTGCGACACACAGCAGCGACCGAGATGTTGCGTCACGGTCTTCCCCTCGACCAGATCGGCATGGTCCTCAGGCATCGCCGTATCGACACCACAGCCTACTACGCCAAAGTCGACTTCGCATTGCTCAAGCAGATCGCCCAGCCCTGGCCAGAGGTGATGAAATGATGCCCGCCGTGGAGTCCTATCTCGCGGCGCGTCGTGCCGCGGGCTTCAAGCTGTCGAACGTGGAATACCTGCTGCGCAGCTTCGCGCGCTTTGCAGTCAATCGCGGTGAAACGCACGTCCGCGCACAGACTGCGATCGACTGGGCAACTGAGGCTGCGTCGGTGGCCCAGCGTGACGCGCGGCTGAAGACCGTATGCAGGTTCGCCCGGTATCTGTCCATCGAAGATCAGAACCATGAGCTACCGCCGGAACGTTACATTGGCTACCGAAAGACCCGACGGCCTCCGTACATTTACACACAGATTGACATCGAGCGCCTGATCGACGCTGCGATGAATCTCGGGCCTGCCAGCGCACTGCGACCACACACATATGCGGCGTTGATCGCTCTGCTATCCGCCACTGGTCTGCGCGTCTCCGAAGCACTGAATCTACGGTTTGCTGACATTACGTCCGACGGACTCGTCATTCGAAGGAGCAAATTCCAGAAGAGCCGTCTGGTTCCTCTGCACGAGACGGCGACGGAGGGTCTGCAGAAATATCTGACGCTACGGCGACTGGCACACCCGGGCGATGACCATGCGTTTGTTGATGACGACGGTCACCCGCTCAGGTACACGGTTGTTTACTGGACGTTCCGGAAGCTGCTGAAAATCGCCGGCATTGGCGTCACGTTCAACGGTCACAGTCCCCGGTTACATGAGCTAGAGCGTGTTAGGAACTTCGATTGAGACCTGGTATCCTGGCGGGATGAAAACAACCGACCGCAAAGGGTATCCGACTGATGTGTCGGATGAGGAATGGAGTTTCGCGGCGCCGTATCTGACGCTGATGGACGTTGACGCGCCCCAGCGCAAATACGAACTGCGCGACATGTTTGATGCATTGCGCTGGATGGCTCGTGCCGGCGCGCCGTGGAGGATGCTGCCCAATGATTTCCCGCCGTGGGAGTTGGTGTATCAGCAGACTCAACGCTGGTTGCAGGCTGGCTGCTTTGAGAGCATGGTGAGTGACCTGCGCTCGGTGATACGCGTGGCACAGGGCCGTCGGGGACAGCCCAGCGCGGTCATCCTCGATGGCCGCACGATACAGTCGACCTGCGAGAGCGGCCCGCGTGCGGGTTATGACGGTTATAAGCGCAAGCGCGGTAGTAAGGTACATATTGCAGTAGACACGTTGGGACAGTTGCTGGCGGTGCACGTGACCCCAGCCAATGAACAGGAGCGCGCACAGGTAGCGGAGCTTGCGCGGCAGGTCCAGCAGGTAACGGGACGAACGGTCAAGGTGGCATTTGCCGATCAGGGATACACGGGCAAAGAGCCAGCGCAGGCTGCGTTCGACGAGGGCATTGACCTTCAGGTGATCAAACTCGAAGAAACGAAAAAGGGTTTCGTTCTGCTCCCCCGCCGGTGGGTGGTCGAGCGCAGCTTTGGCTGGCTCAACCGTTTCCGGCGTCTCGCACGTGACTATGAACGGCTCCCCGAAACTCTCGCTGGGCTTCATTTCGTCGTCTTCGCAATGCTCATGCTTGTCCACGCCGTGTCAGTACTTCAAAGTTCCTAACACGCTCTAAGGCACACGTTCGCAGTCCGTGCGCTGGAGGCGAGCTCTGAAGGGCGGGACCGCGTCGGACAGCACATGCTGGCCCTCGCGACGTACCTGGGGCACGCGAACATCTATGCCACGTACTGGTACCTCGAGGCCACTCCGGAGCTCCTGCGCGATATTGCAGTGGCCGCAGAGGGCTTCCTCGCCGGAGAGCAGAAATGATCCCGCTCGCACCCCACGTCGTAACATTCCTTCGCGAGACCCTCGCACATCAGAGAGGCGCCAGTCAGCATACCTGCGATTCCTATGCCTGCCGCTTCCAACTTCTGTTCGAGTTTGCCGCCCAACGGCTCAAAGCGTCTCCCTCATCACTTGCACTGGAGCACCTCGATGCCGGAATGATCAGTGCGTTCCTGGAATATCTTGAAAATGTACGACACAACTCGCCGGAGACCCGCAATGTACGACTAGCCGCAATCAGGTCCTTCTTCCACTTCCTTGAGCATCGCGAGCCCGTAATGCTCGAGCAGGTACAGCGTGTCCTCGGCATTCCATACAAGAAGACTGATTCCCGCCTGGTACCGTACCTGTTAGAAAGGGAAATCCGGGCTCTCCTCGATACGCCAGACCCGACAACACGTGAGGGAATCCGGGATCGGGCGATGCTGCATCTGGCTATCTGCGGTGGCCTGCGCGTTTCAGAGTTGACGGGGTTACAAATGACGGATGTTGCACTGCCGTCGATGAGTATCCGCGTTCATGGCAAGGGACGGCGTGAGCGTACGCTCCCCCTCTGGAAGGTGACCGCAAATGCGTTGCGTGCATGGATCGCGGTACGGGGAACGGCTCCAGTACCGGAGTTGTTCGTCAACGCCCGGGGTGAAGCGATGAGCCGCTGGGGGTTTGCCTACGTCCTCAAACATCATTCTGAGATAGCGAGCGAGAAGTGCCCTTCATTGTTACAGAAACGTGTTTCGCCGCACGTCTTGAGGCATACGTGCGCAATGATAGTGCTGCAGAGCACGAACGATATCCGAAAAGTGTCTCTCTGGCTCGGACATAGCGATCTGGCTACTACTGAAATCTACACCCGCGCCGACCCTAGCGAGAAGCTTGAAGCACTCAACGCAATCGTTCCTCCGGAACTGCGCAGGGGCTCGTTTAGGCCATCCGACAAGGTCATCGCCATGCTCAAGGCGAGGCTTTAATGGAGAGTAGCAGGGGCGCGGGCTCCCCGGCTCGCGCTCGATCGACGTGTCTACTCCACATACGGAAAGACTCCCCATAAGGCACGAATTGAAGGACACCTCTGTCCTTGCGCAGCCTGAACAGCGCAGCACATGTCCGCCCAGTGCCGCCGCGCGGCACCGTTCGATGGCCGACATGACCTTCAGTTGCCCCGGGCTCAGCCGTATCGTGTTTCGCCATGCTGGCCCGCGGGCGCGGAATATGTCCGCGACCTCAAGCACGGGACGTCCTGCGGGGCCAGTCTATTCGGAGGGCAGGAGCTCCAGTGGGCTGGTGACTTCGCGCAGCAGGTCGGTGGCCACCTGCGCGTAAAGCGCAGTCGTCTCGAGCTTCTTGTGAACAAGCAGCACCTGGATGACGCGGATGTCGACCCTCTGTTCCAGAAGATGGGTGGCGAAGCTGTGACGCAGCGTGTGCATGGACACGCGCTTGTCGATCTGCGCAGTCACGGCAGCGGCGTGTATTGCGCGGTTGAGCTGCTTTGGGGTCAGTGGGTTGACCGGATCCATGCCCGGAAACAGCCAGCCACCATCGAGCATCTTCCCCTGGGCCCGCGCGACGCGCCACCAGACGCGCAGGCGTTCGAGCAGCACGGGCGAGAGCATCGCGTAGCGATCCTTGCGGCCCTTACCCTGCTCGATGCGCAGCGTCATGCGTTGGCTGTCGATGTCGCCGACCTTCAGCGCGACCACTTCGCTCGCGCGCAGGCCGGCGCCGTAGGCAACCGAGAGCGCAGTCTGGTGCTTGAGATTGCCCGCCGCGGCAATGAGCCGGCGGACCTCATCGGGGCTTAGGACGACGGGCAGCACACGGGGCACGCGCACCGGCTGCATGCGAGCCATCAGTTCGGGCTGCCTGAGCGTGATCTCGAAGAAGAACTTCAGCCCGGTGATCGCGGCGTTGAGAGAAACCGGAGAGGTACGGTGATCGACCAGGTGCAACTGGTAGCGTCGCAGGTCCTCGGCGGAAGCGGTGTCGGGAGAGCGGTGGAGAAACCGGGCGAACTCTCGCACGACCCTCAGATAGGCGTACTGGGTCTTCGGAGAAAGCTGACGCATGCGCATATCGTCGATCATGCGCTGGCGCAGCGGGCTGACGGTTGGTTGGGAGGAGGTCATGATTCGGCTCCTGCTGGAGAACGAGGCGGATTGCCTCATTCGCCAACATAGAACCGCGCGCCCGGCCTCTCCCAGACCTCAAGCGCCGGACCGTAGCCCCTACCGCGTAAGCGGTTTAGTCCGTCGACCCATACCGGACGGCGGTGCATTTTTCGATCTTTGCCTGCTCCTGGTGGCCAGGCAGCCGTTCGAAGTACCGCAAAGAATCCGTGCCTGCCCGGACCACACAAGGTACGCCGGCGGAAAGCGTCGAAAAGCCCGGCATTCGCACCGCTAGTCAATGTATAAAATCCAGTCCGAAACAACCGCGAGCGTTTGCATCAGTCAGTGATGTGCGGCAAGGAACTCCGACATCTTGCGGAGCCCCGTCTCCAGCACCTTCCGATTGTTCGCATAGCCCAGACGCACATACCCTTCCATATCTAGTGCGCTGCCGGGCGTCAGCATGACGCCGGTTTCCTGAATGAGTTGTGTGCAAAATTCGACGGAGTTCATCGACAGGTCGTACTTCAACAGCGCGGTCGTCCCCGACTTCGGCTTCACATACGAGATGGAGGGTTCCTCGGCGATCCAGGCGTCCACCAGTGCGAGGTTAGTGCGGACGATATCGTGGTTGCGGGCGAGAATCCTTGCCCGGTTCTCCAGCGCGATTGACGCAAAGTGGTCATCGATCATTCCAACGCTGATCGTGTTGTAGTCACGATGGATTGCGACGGCACGAATCAGTTCTGTGGGGCCGGCGATCCATCCAAGACGAAGTCCGGCGAGCGAGTACGTCTTCGACATACTGCCCGTGCTGATGCCGCGCTCGTAGACGTCTGCTATCGATGCGGTATAGCCGCTGCCGTGCTGATCGGTGCCGCGATAAACCTCGTCGCACAGCACGTAGGCTCCGCACGAACGCGCAATGTCACCGACCTTGGTGAGAAACTCTTCGTCCATCAACGAGCCCGTGGGGTTGTTCGGGTTGTTGATCGCGATGAGCCGGGTGTTATCGTTGACGAGACTGCGCAGTTCAGCCAGATCGGGAAGGAAGTCATTTTCCTCGCGCAGCTTCAAAATTCGTACATCGGCGCCGTAGCTTTCAGGGATGGAGTAGTGCTGCTGATAGGTGGGCAGAACCGAAATCACCGTGTCGCCCGGTTCGACCAGCGTCTCATAGACCAACGCATTTCCACCAATAGCCCCGTGCGTGACGATCACGTTCTCGGGTGACTGACGGTCGTACATTGCCGAGATCGCCTCGCGCAATCGCGCTGAGCCTTCGATTGCGCCGTATGTGAGCTTGAGCTCGCGCAGCTCATCGAGGATGCTGTCCTGTTTGCCGGCGAGCGTCAACAACTGGTCCACGGTCAGCGATTCGACACATGTTTCAGCAAGGTTATACGTGCACTTGGTCTCATATAGATCCATCCAGCGCTCGACGCCAAAGTCCTTGATTCTCATGTCACACTCCTTGATTGTTTAGTAACCTGTTTGAGTTCTGCAGCAGGTGGTAATGCCCTCTATTCGTCGACAGGCATCGGCCTGCCTAGTGGCAGAACCGTTCGGGGCGAAAGGGCGTTGCATCGGAAAACGTCGGCATTCCTGTCATCATCTCAGCCAGGAGCCGCCCCGTCACCGGACCGAGCGTGAGTCCATGGTGGTTATGCCCGAAAGCGAACCACAGTCCGCGGTGGCGGGGAGCGGGACCGATCACGGGACGCATGTCGGGTGTGCATGGACGCAGGCCGAGCCATGGACTAGCGTCCATTCGGTGGCCAAGACCGAAAGTGGGTCGCGCCGCACGCTCCGCGCGTTCCAGCTGAATACCCGTGGGCCAGGCTTCGCGCCGCGCGATCTCGACGCCGGTGGTCAGCCGCAAGCGCCCTTCCATCGGCGCCACGACGTAGCCCTGTTCAGCGTCGACGTACGGCATCTGCAACATCGGCCGGGTAGGGCTGTAATGCATGTGATACCCACGTTTCGCACGCAAAGGGATGCGATAGCCGAGCGGCCCGTAGACTGTGTCAGACCAGGGGCCGAGCGCCACCACGGCTTGTCGTGCGCTGATACGGCCAGACGTAGTCTGAACTATCCAGGCGTCGGCGTGTGCATCGAGCGTGGTGGCGTTGCCAGTCAGCAGAGCGCCGCCGTTCGCTTCGAAGAGACGCGCATAACCTTTGGTCAGTTCGCCAGGATTGACGATGCTCTTTGGATCCTGCCAATGCAGCGCGCCGCAAAATCCGTCAGCAATACCCGGTTCGCGTGCGGATAGCGCCGCCGCATCCAGCACTGCGACTCGCAAGCCATGGGTTCGCGCAAGGCTGTGGGCAAACTGCGCCTGCCTGGAGAACTCCCGCGGCGTGCGAAACGCATCCATCCAGCCGCTGTCGCGAGCGAGATGGCCAAGATGCGCGCGTTGGATCAGGCGGTCATGTTCCGCCATGCTTTGCCGGATCAAGGGCAACATGTCGCGCGCGGCAGCCATCAATCGTTCGGCGGACGACTCCCACCAGAAGCGCGCCAGCCAGCTTGCGAAGTGCGGCAACGCCCGGTAGTCCCAGTACAGGTCGGTCGAGCGATTCTTTGCATAACGGAGCAATGTGCCGAGATCGCGCGGAAAACCGTACGGGACAACTGAAGAACTTTCTATCAGCCCCGCGTTGCCGAAGCTCGTTTCTTCGCCTGGAGCGCGCCGGTCCACCAGGGCGACCCTCAGACAGCGGTCCTGCAACTGCACCGCGCACGACACGCCGATGATCCCTGCGCCGAGCACTATCACATCGAAATCCATAAACTCGCTTCGCTTTGGTTGTCCGAATCGGATTAGCGCCATGGGGAGGCTCGCACGATCTGCCGCAGGGATGTCTCGCCCAGCGAGGATCACTTACTTCGCGATGATGTCGCGATGGAAATACTTCTGCGAAAGACTGCTCAATGTGCCATCGTTCTTGAGTGCGTCGAGCGCGGCATCGACTTTCGCGACCAACGCCTTGTCGCCCTTGCGCAGACCCCATCCCGTTCCCTCGCCGAGCGTCGCTGGATCGGCAAGTGGTTTGCCGAGGATCGCATATTCCTGGCCCGCCGGCTTACTCAGAAAACCGTTCTGAGCTGTCTGCGCTTCCTGCACGGCAGCGTCGATGCGTCCGGCAATGAGGTCTGCGTACACTTGGTCCTGGTCGGAATACGAAACGATAGTGACGCCCGCGTTTTCCCAGTGGCGCTTCAGGAAATCTTCCTGGGACGATGCCTGCAGCACGCCCACGCGCTTTCCCTGAAGGCTCTTCACGTCGGGTGCCAAACCCGAGTCCCGCTTCGCAACCATAACAATCGGAACGACATAGATCGGCTTGGTGAAGTCGATAGACTGCTTGCGCTTGGCTGTGATGTTCATTGCGGAATTGATTACGCCGAATTTCCTCGCCTGCAGCGCGGGGATCAACCCATCAAACGCGTTCTCCACCCAGATGCACTTGACAGCCAGCTTGGCGCACACGGCATTGCCCACATCGATGTCGAAGCCCTGCAGTTGGCCGCTCGCAGACTTGCTTTCGAACGGCGGGTAGGCCGCCTCGATGCCGAAGCGCAATGTGTCCTGCGCATGCGCACTGATAGTCCCGAGCGAGCCCGTTAACGCGGCAGCGACAATGAAAGAAAGTTCAAGCTTCCGAAGCATAAGAAGTCCCCTGTGTATGTGGGCGGCAACGAGTGGGTGCGCGAGCGTGGTTTCAGTGCGGCGCTATGGAGACATCGCGTAAGACGGCTTGCTGACGTGCCGCCCTTGCTTCCTCTGGATTGACAGTCTATTCTGGACAAGGAGAAAAGCAAGCAATTTCAAAAAATAAATGTCCAAACTGGACAGATTGGCTTACAATTCTTCCGCCGCCGGACCCGGCAACAATGTGGAGCGAAGTTTCAATGAGTCAGGCAGAGAACGGATTGCCCTTGATCGTCGACCAGCATGCTGTCAGGAACGCGCTACCTCACCTCGACGTGCGTCGAGTATTGGCGCAGATGTTTCGCGCGCTCGGAAACGACATGGCGGTGCAACCGCCGCAGACGCTGGCTCTTTTCCCCAAGGGTGCCGGAGACTTCATTACGTATCTGGGCGTGATGGCGGACGCAAAGGTGTTCGGCGCGAAGCTGTCGCCGTACATCGTGACGGAGGCAAAGCCAGTCATCACGGCATGGACGGCATTGATGTCCATGGAAACGGGACAGCCGCTGATGTGGTGCGACTCAGGCCAGCTGACAATCGAGCGCACCGCTGGCGCGACGGCACTCGCGGTCGAACATCTTGCCGCCGATGCTGCCGGCCGGCTCGCTATTATCGGATCGGGCGCGGTTGGGCGGGCTCATTTACGCCACCTGGTGTCGGTGCGTCCATGGCGCACGATTCAGGTGTTCTCGCCCGAACTTGCGGACGACACGGCAAAGCGTGAGCAGTTGATGGCATTGGACGGCAGAGTCTCCGTTTGCACACGGATTGAAGACTGCGTCGCCGACGCCGACGTGATTGCCCTGTGTACCTCATCGGGGACGCCGGTGCTTCACGAGAACATGCTTCACAAGCCTGCGCTTATCACATCAATCAGCACCAACGTCGCCAATGCCCACGAGATACCTCCCGAGTGGCTCGCTGCAATGGATGTCTATTGTGATTACCGCCGAACCACCCCAGCCACCGCAGGTGAGATGAAGCTGGCTGCCGAACTTCATGACTGGCGAGCCGAAGCCGTGCAGGGCGATCTTGCTGATCTCTTGTGCGGCAAGGCGATCAAGCCGTCCTTTCGGAAGCATGCATTCTTCCGGTCCATCGGACTCGGCCTTGAAGACGTTGCGATAGCCTATGAACTCTTTAAGTACCTGAAGGGCCAGTCGCGCGCCCAATGATGGCGTGGCGGCCAAAGAGTTCGCGCAACGCAGATGCTGTGTTGCGCTTCAAAACCAGCATGTGGTCCCGCCTGCACCAACGTACCTGGACGAGCAGGAGATGCATCCATGACCTATCGGCGCCTTGATATCCAGCTTCCGTCGCCGGCACCGGGAGTCCAGTTGACGCTTCTGGCGCACCAGTTTGGCAAACGAGGTAATGGACGCAGTGTCTACTTGCACGCAGGACTCCACGCAGACGAGCATCCCGGTTTGCTGGTGCTTCAGCACCTCCTGGCGATGCTTGTACAACTCGACGCCGCAGGTTTAATCGACGGCCTCGTGACGGTTGTGCCCTACGCGAATCCGATCGGTATGTCGCAACGGCTGTTCGGCGCCGTTGTAGGCCGCTTCGATTTCGAGAACGGCGAAAACTTCAATCGCAACTTTCCGCGGCTCGACCAGCAGGTTGCCGCGCACGTCGCCGATGTGTCAGATCGGACGAACACCCCGGAGATATACCGGACCCTGTTCGCCGACATGTTGGGCAAAGCGACGGCGACAACGCCATCGCAAGCGTTGAAGCTGGAACTGGCCAGGCTGGCGATCGAACATGACATCGTTCTGGACCTGCATTGCGATACCGACTGCATTGCGCATGTCTATGCGTCCGAGCTTCAGGCCAGCCGGGCGACGCTGCTCGCCGAGATCATGGGCGCGCCCGTTCTGCTGCTGGAGCCGCACGACGCCGGCGGCGGCGCATTCGATCAGGTGCATTCCAGCGCATGGGGCACAGTTCAGGCGGCCGGTCTCCTCTCCGAGCACCAGAGCGGCTTTAGCGCCACCATCGAGTTGCGCGGACAGGCCGATGTCAATGACGAGCCTGCAGCCGCCGATGCATCGAATCTGTTGCGCTTTCTCGGAAGCGAACGCGTGCTGAGCGCCCAAGCCTTGTGTGCTCCCGCGCCGGTAACTCAAACGGCCAGCGTGTTCCCGCTCGACGGAGCCTCACACGTGCCATGTCCGTGCGCCGGAGTGATCGTCTACCGAAAAGCACCGGGGGACCGGGTCAGCGTCGGGGAAGTGATTGCCGAAGTGGTGCGTCTTGATGGCCGTGAATTCAACCAGCGGGTGCCGATCCTCAGTACCGTGGACGGACTGATGATTGTCAGGCAACTCAAGAAGCTTGTTCGCCCCGGAGAAAGAGCGGCGCTTCTGGCCGGCAAACGTCCGGTGCGGGACAGGCATGCGGGCAGTTTGCTGCTTGATTTTTGAGCGCCGGTGGGCTCACGCTGGCCTGGAAACTCCTCAATGAATCAGGGGAAGCAGGACCATGAAGACGCGGCACGTCACGCTCCAGAGCACAGGTCCCGGAGCGGACCTCGGTCTCTGCCATCACACCTTCGGTCCACCGTCGGGTCGGAAGGCGCTTTACATCCAGGCGGCACTTCACGCGGGCGAAGTGCCCGGACTGCTCGTAATCCAGCATCTTATCTCCGCTCTGACTCGCGCTGAACAGGACGGCGAACTGCTGCATCAGGTGACAGTGTCAAGATGGGCCAACCCGTTGGCATGAATCAGCATGTGATGGGACACCTCAGCGGCAGGTTCGATCTCGGTGGAACGGGCAATTTTGATCGTAACTTTTTCGATCTGCGGCCGGCGATCGCAGCAAGCTTCGACGTGACGCGGCCGCGTGCCGCGTCCGCTGCAGAAATTAAAGCATGGTTGAAACAGGCAACTCTGGATCGCCAGGCGGCGGCGAACCCTGTCGAGGCGTTGAAGCTGCAATTGCTTGCCGTCGGTTTTGAGCATGATGCGGTGCTCGACCTGCACTGTGACAAGATTGCAGTCATGCATATCTATAGTTCGTGGGAGTTCGAAGACCGAGCCAGAGCTCTTGCACGTTGCATGGAAGCGCATGCGTTGATTCTGGAAGATGAGGCGGGTGGCGGGACGTTCGATCAGGCATTTCGCGACGCGTGGCGAGAAATTAAGCGTCTTGAACTCTGTAGTGATGCGTCGACAGGATTTGCCGCTGTCGTCGAACTGCGCGGGCAGCGCGACGTCAGCGACGATCTGGCAGCCGCCGATGCTGCCGGACTGATCGACTTCCTGCGCCGGGAAGGCATCATGGCGGGTCTCGTCGCTGGAAGGGCAGCGGCGCCTGGCCGTGAGTCGCAAATTTTTGCGCTGAACGCCGTCTCCCATGTAGCAACGCCGGCAGCCGGCGTGATTAGTTGGAAGCGGCAGTGCAGGGCTTCAGTCGAGCGCGGCGAGACGATTGCAGAGGTCGTTCGCTGCGACGATATAGTGCCGGCGCGACGCGTAGCGGTGGTGGCGCCTACCGCGGGCGTTTTGATCGCGCGCTCGCACATTCATCTGCTGACGCCAGGCCAGCGTATCGCTATGATCGCCGGCAAGGCGGCGCTACCCGAACGTGTTGCCGGAAAGCTGCTGCATGACTGATTCAGTTTCATTGGCGCAAAGCGCTGCGATACCGGCGAAATTGTTGCAATGTGTCTCATGGCAAAATGCGGAAACACCGGATCTGCGCTGCGATTCGCGCCCCAGAGTGAGCCCCAAACTGCAAGCACCCACCCATGCGAAAGCCCAAGACAACGGCCGGACGTCGGCTACTACTGGAGCGCTACAGCCGTGTCGCTGACGGCGTTGCACTGCTTTTTTTCCCGTATGTGGAAATCGTTATCCATGACTTGCAAAGTCAGACGGTCGCCTATATCGCCAATAATCTCTCGAAGCGGGAGTTGGGGGACGACTCGGCTTTGGAGGAGATCGACCATTCGGCGGAGTCCGGTACCGTCGGTCCATACGAAAAGATTAATTGGGATGGCAGGCGCATGCGGTGCGTCAGTACGGTACTGTTTGACGATGCCGGTAGCGCAGTCGGCGTGATGTGCGTGAACTACAACATTGCAGTGTTCGAAGACATTAAGCATGTGATTGACCGTGTGATTACCGGTGCAGGCTTGGTGAAACAGCCCGAAGAGCTGTTCAAGGATGACTGGCAGGAACGCATCAACACTTTCCTTCACACATGGCTCCAGGAACGTCAGCTGGCGCTGAATTCGCTTACTCGTGATCACCGTCGCGAGCTCGTCGAAGCTCTATGGGCCGAAGGGGCGTTCAAGGGAAAAAGCGCTGCGAATTATGTCGCAAATGTCCTGGGAATGGGCCGCGCGACCGTCTATCAGCATATAAGAGATCTGCGAGGCGCGGCGGCTTGATTCGGCAAAGTCTCCCGGGGCATGAATACGCAATGCGTTGATTGAACATCGCTGAGTTCCCGTTTTACGGCCTGAAGGCGAACATGGACCGTCCACTGCATCCAACGGTAGATCGTCCGCAATTGGTCGCATCGAGGCAGTGCCCTCTGAAATTTGCCCGCTGCAAACCGGCCTATAAGGACCTCCCCGATTTAGCAAGATTGGTTTAGCGGATGATCGAACAAGTCTCCTTTGTCGTGAGAGGGGACGTATCTGGCAGGAATGGCGGCGAGACAGACTGCATGCCTATAAACAGCCTCGCTGGGCGCGCTGGCGTTGCTGCGCCCGGGCCCGGATAATAACCGCGCAGCAGGACTCCATTCATTGAGCCGCATTTGCACTGGGCGCATCGCCTTGCCGGTTTTCGAGTTCGCCTGCTGCCGGTCTGACTTGTCGCTATCCTTGCCCGTTGGGTCCTCGAGTTGGAAGTGAAATTGCTGTGGGCGTGGCGTTTCAGGGTTCGGGGCTTACGCGCTCGCCGCCCCGCCATGGCGGGCGGGCGCGTGCGATGGATCGAAACGTTCGCCCCTGGCGAGCACCGCCCACAGGACGCGGGCGTGCTTGTTGGCCACGGCAACGAGGGTTCGGGAGTAGCCCACGCGCGCCTGCAACTGAACGATCCAGCGGGAGAGCCGGTCGTTGCGTCGGGGCGCGGTGAGGACCGCGGAGCGCGCGCCCTGGAACAGTAGACTGCGCAGATAGTCGTTACCCTGTCTGGTTATGCGCCCGAGCCGCTGCTTGCCGCCGCTGCTATTTTGCTTGGGCACGAGGCCGAGCCACGCGGCCATCTGCCCGCCGTTCTTGAATTGTGCTGCGTCAACGATGGTGGCCACGGCGGCCGAAGCGGTGACCGTCCCGACTCCGCACAGCTCCATGCAACGCTGTGCCTGGGAGTCGTGCTTGGCGTGGTCGCCGATCTGTCGATCCAGCCACGAAATCTCGTCGTCCAGCGTCTGCCATTGGGCCCAGCCACGCATGAGAGCCTGACGGGCCTGACCGTTGAGTTCGTTGTTGCCGTCCTCAATGTGCTCAACGAGGTGTTTGCGCAACTGGTTGATGCCTTGGGGCAGGAAGACACCGAACTCGCCCAGCAGCCTTCGCAACCGGTTCACGAGTGCGGTACGCTCCTCGACGAATCCGGTGCGCATGCGGTGGAGCACCAGCACGCTCTGCTGGGCGGGTGACTTCACAGGCACGAAGCGCATGTTGGGGCGACCCGCAGCCTCACAGACAGCTTCGGCATCCTGTGCATCGTTTTTTATCTGGGCGCCACCTTTGCGGTAGGGCGCGACAAATTGCGGGGGAAGGAGCCGTACCAGATGTCCGAGCGCGCGCAGTCTACGGGCCCAGTAATGTGCGGCACTGCACGCTTCCATGGCGACGAGGCAGGGCTGCAGATTGGCGAACCAGCTGAGGAAGTGCTCACGGCGAACGGCTTTGCGGACCACGACGTGTTCCCTGCCGTCGACTGCATGAATTTGCATGACGTTCTTCGCCAGATCCACGCCGACACGAGTAATCGTTTCCATGATTTCCCCTCCCGGAAGGTTGTGTAGCACCAGCCATGATGGCACCGATCGGTGCCTATGCTGGGATCGGGGAGGTCCTTACTAATTCATTGAGCGAGGCCGGATGAAACCTCGGTAAGCCTAACTGGAAGACGACCTCGACCGGCCGTTCGTGGCCGGGTTGAGGCGGTGCCATCCGCAACTCGCTCGCCGGAGACCGGCCATTGAGCGAGGGCGGACGAGACCTCGGCTAACCAAACTGGACGACGACCTCGAGCGGCCGCTGGTGGCCCGACTACTGCCTCTCCGCAAGCGGTTGTCCCGGAAGGCCGCCAAGACACTTTGTTGACCGTGCCGCCGTTCGACAGTAGGGTTGCCCTACCACCGGTCGCGATCAGGCATTGCGTCGACAGCCAGCGCGATTCGATCCTCAA
The DNA here is from genome assembly GCF_013366925.1 of Paraburkholderia youngii. Lineage (NCBI taxonomy): Bacteria > Pseudomonadati > Pseudomonadota > Betaproteobacteria > Burkholderiales > Burkholderiaceae > Paraburkholderia > Paraburkholderia youngii. The sequence continues at coordinate 164,900 of NZ_JAALDK010000003.1, read as the reverse complement.
AAAGACACTGGTCATGCTCGCTGGGCGACGGGGTCTTCGGAAACTGTACGTAGCGTTCGCCGTCGATATCGACCCACTTCGCCAGTTGCACGAGCTTGCGATAGCGTGCGGCGTCTTTCAGGACGGGATCGATCGGCCAGCTGTCGATCGTTGACACGGTAGCATCGACGAGCCTCTGGGCGAGCATGGCGAATAGCGGGCCGCGCGTTTCCCAGTCTTCATCATTGCGCGCGAGCATGTCGATGACCATCTGTGAATCACAGGCTCCGAGCTCTTTCTCGACCAGGTCACGCAGGTCGCCCTCGGTGATTTTCGGGCGACTCAGCCGGCGGTTCCAGATATGAGCACACCGGGTCATTGCAGATTTCTCGTCCTTGCCTACGGGCAGCCACGGCGTTGACATGCCGCAGTCCGAGCAGTAGATGCCGACCAGTTTTTCGGTTTGGGGAGCAAATGCAGGGCGGGGCATGACGTCGCCGATGACAGGTGGGCCGGCGTGACGGCCATATTTGCCGTAGTCAAAAGGAGACGAACCGGTTTCCGCGACGACCCGTTGGGAAAACCCAAGGGTGCCGCGGCCGCCGCAGTGGTCGCAGGGATAGAGCTGTTCGTACATTGTCCGGGTCTTCGCCGTGCATTTATTGGGAGATATTGGCAGGCATTATCGTTGGACATTGGACGCGCGAAAAGCCGATTTACAACCGGAAAAGCGCCGCTTTATGTATGAAGAATAGTTTCAGGAAAATCGTCATGAACGCGGCCGTCCAGTTCGCGACCGGCGGCTTTCTTGCCGACGCGGTCCATCGGCTGTCTGGAGGGGTTTGAGCCGGGCGCCCATTCGCCCCATTGCTTGAAGAAGAACGGCACCTCCGCGGCAGCGCATTGGTCGCGCAGCGAGCGTGCCCAATCGGGATGCATTGGCCGGGCGCCGTGTCCGCTTTCGCCGCCGACAATCATCCAGTCGAGCGCCTCGAGGGCGTTGGTGTGGTCGCGCCAGTCACTGCCCGCGAACATGCCTTCGAAGCTCACCGGGCCCAGCAGCGGCTCCATGGAGAGGAAGCGCACCCGCGCTGGCACCGCAAGCAGCTTCGGGATGTCGCGATCGGCCTCGGCCTGATTGACGACTGTCGCGCCGAGCCAGACGTTGTCGCGACCCGCGAGCCAATCGCGCGATCGCGCGTGAGCGACCATGTCGGACACATTGCCGATGCGCTTCGTGAGCAACAGCCAGTTCAGGTTCGGCGTGCGCTCGATCAGCTCGGACAGATCGCGGCGCCATAGCGGATCGACTTCGTTGTCGAACACGTCGGCGAGCGATGCGCAGAACACGCGCTGGCGACGACCGTGCTTCGCGAAAAACTCTTCATGCTGCGCATTCCACTGCAGCGGCTTGCGCCAGTTCGCGGCGGAAGTGCGGCGACGTGGCGCGCCCGGGCCCCAGTTGATCGGTGTGCCGCCGGCGAAGCGCGCGTTGCGCGTCTCTGCGTAGCAGTGGTCGCAACCCGGGCCGACCTTCTGGCATCCTTCCCAAGAATTAAAGGTGTGATCGCACCATTCAATCTTACTGTTCTGGCTCATGTTGCCTCTGCTCAGACCGTTTCGATATCGGGAGACTGTAGCGCGAGCGTTCCGCACTGGCGGGCGCGCATTTCGATCCCGTCCAGCCACGGGAGAAACGCCGCGTCAACGAGGTTGGACGGCGCAAAGTTCGGGACGATCAGATGGCCGATCTGATCGCCCGTCGAATTGATCGCGGCGAGAGAATTCGCGTCCGGCACGATCCAGAAATGCCAGCGCTGCACGAAGTACCACCAGGTTTTCGCGCGTTCGAGCTCGGCCCACGTCGCGCTAAAGTCGAGGACTGAACCGACCGCACTGAAAAACACGCAGCGCACGCCATTGGACGCGGTCGCGGCCACGACATCTGGCGACCCGAGGAAAGTGACTGCAGATCGTGAGAGGCGCAGCCCAAGGCGGGGTAGCGGCCCAGCCAGTCGAGCGAGCGCGACGTAGCGCGTTCAAGAAAAAAGCTTTTGCCGAGCATGGAGGACTCCGTTAGATAGCCCGATCGGGAACCGGGCACGCAATTCCATCGTGCCGATTCAACCGGAAAGTCAAGCTTTCTGGTTTGTCGCAGGAGAGGCCATCTGTGACTTGTAGGGTAGTCGTTGTCCGTCGCACCACGCTTTACGCAACGCCGTCCTGATGTTTTCAGACTCGTTGGGATAGTGACGCAGCACCCATTCGTTGCTCAGGATGCGTTCCTCGTCAGTCCAATCATCGAGCTCACCTACTTTCGATTCATCGAGGGACGCGAGCGCGTTGTCGATCCGGAGTCTGACGGCGTTCAAATGCTCCTGCAGCGCGAGAAGCCATTGGCGCACAGAATCGGGTCGACCGTTAAGAATGAAGGGTGATGTCGCATAGCGTGTCAGGTTGAGGATGTCCTGGAGGATCTGGGATATCTGTTGCACGGTGACTCCTGTTCGTTGGGTTGCGGCGGGCCAAACTGCCACCGGGCGCCGTGTGTGGTCGCGGTGCGTCGGCCTCCGTCAGTCTGTGTAGCCGTACCGATACCGCTGAAGTAGTGCGCCGTACTGGCGATATGCCACTATCCAATCCGTCGCAAATGCGCGGCGCGCATCGTGAAGGCTGACTTCGCCGTTGCACACGCCCTTGTAAAGCGCGAATTCCAACTCGTCCTTGCGATCCGCGTTCCATTCGGACTTGCGCGGCTGCGGCCACAGATTGCGAGGATCGGTCGGATTGCCGCCGACGCTGAGCGGAATGAGGTGGTCCTCCTCGTAGTCGCGTGGGTTGGTATCCGTGTATCCGTATTGCCGGATCTGGAGCTTCTTGAGCCTGTTTGTATAGAAGGCGGGCGGTCGCACGGTTTTTGTCCAGCCTCTCACACAGATGGTGCTGCCGATGTTTTCCTGCGTCACGTCCGGATTGATCGCGCCCGGAGTGAGCCTCGGACCGGGCAGATCGGCAGCAAAACAACTCGCCGACGATAAGAGCACTGCAGTCGCGAAAATTGATTTCAGCTTCATGTAGCCGTCCGAGTTACGGTTGTCGCGGTGGCTTGCCCTTGTCAATTGCATGGTCGGATTCCTCTGTGTGTGTTGTTGATTCGCGCGCCGGGGTCGGTGTGCCGCCGCGGCAATGTATTTCCAGGTTACCGGGCCTATCGCGGAGTCAAGTCGCCCGCGCATCGCCAGGCGGCGGGATCTGCACGTGCGCGAGCGGCTCGCGATCCACATCCCATTCGACGGCCGGAATGCCACGCGAGAGCCGAAGCGCCCGCTTCTCTTCCTTGCGCGCCTCGTAGGCTGGAACGCCATTCATGCCGTAGACCTCGATGTGCGTCTGCGCGCCGGCGTCGCGCAACACAAAGTCGGGCAGCATGTCGTCGTCTGCGGACAGACGAACCGGTTTTACGAAGTCGCGTCGCTCAGTGACAAGCCGGTTGGCCATGGCCACTTCGTGAATCGAGTCGCAAGGGATAAAGGCGGAAGAACACAGCATCGCTGCGAGATCGACGAGCTTCAGATGGCCTTTCGGCGTCCGTTCGACGAGGAGGAGGATCGCAACGACCCACGCGGCGCGATCGCCGCCCAGCGCACGCCACGCATGCGGCCAGGCGCGCGCCGCGTGTTCGATGAGCGTGGTGCTTGCGTAGTACTTGCGAGCGCTTTGCCGAAGGCTCAACGCATGGCCGTACTGTGTCGGTGTGACCTCGCTGATTTCGCCGATCACCAGACCACGACGGGTCGTGGAGAGGCGTGCGATGAACGAGTCGAACTCTGCGTTGGTCTGCTTCGTCGAAGCGACGCATGACGTGCAGAACCGTCTGGGCATCTGCCCCGTTGATGAGCGCAGTGCTGACCTCGGCTAGCAGCTGGGCGTTGCACTGGCCCCAGTGGCGTGTCGTGCCCAGTCCTATCCACTCATTGAGGCAGGCTTCACACCAGAGCGTTTGCAGGAAAGCGAGCAGGGTGGCGGAGCGTCGGCCTGGGCGGGTTGACGTTTGTGCCGACGATAAGCGGGAACCGGAGTTCGTCTCGCGCAAGGTAAGCGATGCGTCCAGCTTGACGTTCAAACCGGCGGGCGTCGCGAATATCGCCGCCTTGCTGTCGCCACCGCCGGCGGGTTTCGCGGCGTTCGGGTCCTTATGGAAGGCGCATCCTCGCGCGTGCCGATGCCCGTCGTCCGGCCACCCTGCAAGATGTAGCAGTGAACCGTACCGCCGGATAACGAGTTGCAGTGGGGTGTCGTGCCTCGCACACAGACACACGGCATGGCCGGGCGCAACTTTGGCGCGTTCGAGGCGCTTCACGTAGCGAGCCGGATTCTCCTGCACGTCGGCAAGCGGGAATCTGCCGCCATCGAACGCTACGTCTGACATGGTTTCGCTCCACGATGGAAAATGGCCGCACAGGGGCGGCCATGAAAGCGGGTTGGTAGGAAACAGGTATTGCTGCCTTCGAGCTGATATTCGCGCGGGATGTGGTTCTCACGTCACGCGAGTGCGAGCGAGGCGCTTGGCGCGCGCAGCGTTATTTCGCCGTCGGTCGCGCAATCGATGGCGAGGCGGATCTCTCGGTGCGCCGCACGGCGGAAGACGTTCTCGAGCCCAAGGTCGAGGCCGAGGGCGAACGACAGTCCAACGGCAATCACAAAGGCGATCTGGGCTAGCAGGATGAGCGTCGTCGCAAAATTCGCCAGATCGCCCGGTTGCAGGTGGACCATTGCCGAGATGGCAGTCTGGAACGTTTCCGGTGCTGTCCACGCGCAGAAAAGCGCCAGCCAGAACAGCAGCAGCGGCGTGAGGACGAGAGACGCTGCTGCGCCGCGGCACATGAACGCGATAATGTTGGCGAACTGGGCGACATAGTTGCGCGGATGGCGCAGCGCCTCGAGTTTGATGGCAATAGCGTCGGCTTCGCGGATTTCGCCAACCCGAACGCCATTAATGAAGACGGCCTGGCGGGCTGACGTGCCCGTCTTGCGGCTGGCACGCTCAACCAGTCCGCCAATGATGCTTCGCCGGTTCATCTCGACGATCAGGGCACCGACCACTGCCAGGCACACCGGCTTCAGGACGCCGTCCGCATGAAAGACCGGCAGGAGAAAGGCGAACAGGCAGGCGGCGACGGCGGTGGTGAAGGCGACACTACCTGTGGTATTACCGTTGAATTGCTGCTCCTCAGACGATGATTTCGACTTGCGACTCGGACCTGCGCCAGAACCGATCTGTCCTCCATGTCCATCACGATCACGGTGCCCGTGACGCCGTCATGTGCCGTCACGATTCCTTCGCCGCAGCTTTTACGCTCGGTCTCATAGATGACGCGCCGTTCAGCGACGAGGGGGCGTGCGTGTTGTCAGTCGGCTCGGACATAAGGCGTGGTTCCGGGGCGCCCGCGCGCGGGCATTTCTCATTGTCGGGCGCGGGTAGGAACCGGGGTGGCGCAAAAGCTCCAGCGTTTGCGCGAGCTTTCCAGCACATCAGTTTCCGGCGAAAGCTACATGGTTTAGTCGAGCTTTCCGGGTTAGGGCCGTTAGCCGGCTGACGGCAGCGCGACGTGATGGGGTGCGTGCCTTCCAATTGATCACGGGTCTGCCCGCCTTGCCAGGTGGCACGCCCGCACAGATATCCACAGGTTTATTAAGCGAAACGGTGGATATCTTGCCGCGATGGACACGTGAGTCTTCTCCGAAAGCCGCATGGATTTCGCCGTCATTCCGGTCGTATGGCCGTGCCATTGGCGATACGATCGACTCACCTACCGCGTCACTGACGCATCGACTAAACGCCCGCAGCACGCGGGCGCTTTTCATTCACCCCGACGGGTTCACACCCGTTGCGGGCGTGTTCCCGTCTAAGACTGGAGCATCATGAACCTCAATCGGTTGCTTCGCATCGGCATGCAGATGCATTGCCTATCGTACGAAACACACGATCGCCTGCTGCGGATCGTGAAGTCGAAGAAGCGCGACCTGTATTGACATTGATCCGTGTTGCGTCCACATGCCCTATGTACAACTCTCGCTCCTTCACATTCCCGCGACCGTGGTACATGGGAATGCTCTATCGATGGAGGTATGGGGCACCTGGTACACGCCTGCGCACGTGCTGGGCGGCTGGACCTTCAGGCTGCGGCGGCGGATTGAGGCAGAACTGCTTCGCGATGCCGTTGCGCTTGAGCGTGGCGAGCCAGTGGAGGAGCACGCAATGGCCGCCCAACAAGACGCGGGTGACATTGATGTCGCGCCCGAAATGGAGAACTCGGACATCGCTGTGCTGGAACGAGCAATCGGCAACGCCGAAGTGATTTCCCCTGTTCGTGACGCAACGTCGCTGGCCGAACTATTCGAGCAGTCGCTTGCGAGCGGCACGCGCGAGCGCTCGATGTTCGACAGGATCGACCAGTTGACGCTCCTTTGAAACGAAGGCCCACCCGAGAACGGTGGGCCTTTTTTCTTAGCGATATGCAATTGTGAAGCTTTCCGCTGAAACGCCGGCGGATCGTGACGGTATCTTTGGTGAACCTACCGCGTCTCTGACGCATCGACCCAGCCGGCTCGCCCGGCATCCATCTTTGACCGTTCTCCAGAACCTATACAAACCGCTGCATAGCTGACTAAAGCTATGCAGCGAGCTTGCTGTCTGGTTCCTGCTTCACTGAGGCCGGTTTCACCGCCGTCTTGCGACGACGGCCAGAGCCTTCCTCTCCACAGGCTGAAACCGTGGAACTCACGGCCATGATCTTCAAATTGGTTGCCGCGTTCACGTCCCGGTCATGCACCACACCGCACGCCGGGCACGTCCATTCGCGCACCTTGAGCGGCAGCACATCGACCTTGTGATCGCAATCCGCGCACGTCTTGCTGCTCGGAAACCAGCGGTCTGCAACGATCACCCGGCCGCCGCGCATGTCAGCCTTGTACTTCAGCTGCCGACGGAATTCGTAGAAACTCATGTCGGCGATGGAGCGCGCCAGGCGACGGTTTGCCATCATGCCGCGCACGTTCAGATCCTCGATGCCGAGCGTATCGAATCGGCGCGTGAGGTCGGACGTGAGTTTGTGGAGTGCCTCCGACCGGATATTGCTGATGCGGGCATGCAGCTTCGCCAGCTTCATGCGGGCCTTGCGGCGGTTCGCGGAGCCTTTCTGTTTGCGCGACAGGCTACGCGAGATGCGGCGCAGACGATCGAGCAGGGCCGTGTGCGCCTTGGGGCCGAGGATCTTCTCGCGGGTCGAAAGCGTCGCCATCGAGGAAACTCCGAGATCCACACCAACCGCGCCTTGGTTTTCGGCTCTGGATAGGTGCGAAGCCTCGAGAACCTCGACGGTAATGCTCACGAACCAGCGGTCGGCCTTGCGCGAAACAGTGGCCGAGATGATCTTGCCCACGAAGCGCAACGGCTCACGCATGCGCACCCACCCCAGATTGGGAATGCGAATGCGTGAACCTTCGATGGAGAACTGATCGTTGGAAAGACTGAAGCGATCATCGACGCCTTTCCTGCGCTGCGTCGGGTAGCGATTCTGGCCGGAGAAGAAGCGCTTGAATGCCTCGCCGAGCTGGATGATTGCGAGTTGCGGCGCGCACTTCGTCACCTCAAGCATCCAGGGGAACTGCTGGCGCCTGGTGGCGTTGAGTTGACGGCGCAGCGCCATCTGCGAAGGCTTGGACCGCGTCCTGTCAGCCTTGTACGCCTCGTACTGCCGCTTCCACTCGGCGAGCGCCCAGTTGTACGCGAAGCGAGCCGTCCCGGCAGCGCGCGCGAAATACGTCGCCTGCGTGTTGTTCGGGTCGAGTGCAATGCGATGGGCGAGGATCACTTTGAATCCTTTACAGCCTGCCGCATACCGTCGAGCAGCTTCTGAGTCTTGCGCGAGCGCGATCCATACAGCCGCGCGCTGAAGACAGTGATGATCTCAAGAACGTCCTTTGCGAGGTATTGTTCAGCATTGGTTCGAAATTGAAGGCTTGAAGTCGTTGCATGAAAGTTATCGTATCAGCATCGACGCGTTGTCAAGGACGCCTGCGGCGTCCGCGCTTTCCTTCCTCGTCGTGAACGACGAGGTTTGACGCGCCTTTTGATCAGCGCGGGTCCTTCGAGTTCAGCGCTTTTTTGCGCTGTCTCTTTCGTGCCGCCGGGCCGAACTTTAAAAGCGACGCCATTTTCTCGATGTTTCCACGATGGGCGCGCTTCGGACTGGCCTAGACTGGCCGTATCACCCGCGCTTTTGCGCATCGAAAGAACACTCTGGCTTGCCGGAGTGCGTCAACCTTGGACCGACGAATGTTGGTCATCCACGAGGGGCTTCCGCCTGTCTTTGACCCTGCTGGGAGCCAATGCCATCAGGGAATCGGCTCCCTTTTTCTTAGGAGCCGCACAGTGCTGCAGCAAGTCCTTGGTTCGCATGATCACGTCGCGACATCCCCAAAGGCGTTGGTCTCTCAGGCCGAGGCATATAGCAAGTCTCGGGAACTCCTGAGTCTCGTATACGGCCAGGGTTTCCGTCAGGCGAGAACCGCCTACACCTACGAAATGTTTTCCCTGAACCTCGTTCGTGAGTTCCCCGATGCTGTTCCTGCAAAAGGACGCATCGCAGGAAGCGACGAGAACGTGTCGTGGATGGTCGGTAGTCAGACAGTGGCGATCTGGCACCCGGAGAAGGCTGTCGGCGTCACCGGATATTCGAACCACGTTCGCACCAGTTAATCCTTCATCAAACCGCTTGTGTTACCGCGGTTGAATTCTTCCCGTCAGGGCAACCTCCCTGACGGGACGGTTGCCCTTCAATTCTTTGAGGCAACCATGTGCAAGATCATCATCAGTCTCGTTCTCGCATCCATGCTGTCCGCCTGCGCCAGTACCGATTTCGGCTCGCCGAATACGTATCAGCGCTACGACGTCCAGCGTGCCGGCTCTGTTGAAGAGGCCACCGTTGTTCGCACCCGCTCAATCTCGATTGAAGCGGGTTCGGATAACTCCGGGCTCACTTCGCTGATCACCGCCGGTGTGGGTGCGTTCCTCGGTCGCCAGACCATCGGCAACGGCACAGGACGCTACATCGCGGGGGCCTTGTCGGGCGCTGCATCGGGCTTTGTCGCACAGAAGGTTTCGCAGGCGATGGCGCAGCGTTCAGGCCTCGAAATCATCGTGCGCAAGAGTTCGGGCGCCACGGTTGTCGTCGCTCAACCGGACGACCAGCGCTTTGTCCCGGGCGAGCACGTGCTTCTCGTTGCGACCGGTTCGGGTCTTCGCGTCACTCACTGACCCGCTCTTCAGATGCCGGCACCACCGCCGGCGCATTCCTTCATCGCGAGGTGTTCCCTAAAGGGCACCTCGCTTTTTCTTTTTTTGAGGCTGAAATGCTCAAGATTCCAAAGGTGTTCCATGCCGACCAGCGTAGCGCCGGCGCGGCAACGGACGCCGCCATCACACACCACGCGACGCAGATGCTGCGTCGTGTCGCCCGCGATCTGCGTTTGCGTTCCGGCGAGCACGAGATCGTCACCGAACCGGCTCGCCGCAATCGCGGTTGCCGCGTCACCCTGCGAACCCCAGCCCTCATGCTGGAGGTTACAGACTCCCCGACCCGGCACAAGGTCGCCGTTTCGTTCCGCACGCGTCGCGGCCGCTCCGATCTGTCGGGCGGCGGCGACAACGCGGTGTCGTTCGAGCAACTGTTTTCCCGCGAGGGATACGACGCGCTGCTTGGCGGTCTGCGGCTTGCAGGCGGCCTCGATGGCGAAAGCCGGTAGGGGACGCGATGGAAATCGTCGACATTGTCGTTGAGTACCCATCCGGCCTGAGCATCACAGATCGGGCGACGTTTATTGCCGATCTGGATCAGGTCTGCATATCGGAAAGGCTGGCGTTTGTCATGCAGCACCTCTCTCAATCTGAGTCTCCGCCCAAGGTTTCTGCGCGGGGTCCCGATTGCTCCCTGCAACTGGAGGCCAAGGTCGACGGGACGTTCCATGTGGCGTCGAAGCTGGCAGATCGACTGGACAAGATCGGACTGTGGGCAGAGCTGGTGGACATGGTCAGGTCACCCACGAGGGACCAACGCCAGCAATTCGGCCGGTTCATGCACACGCTGTCTGCCGCAGCAGTGATCGGTGCGATCAGTTTCTGGCACACAACGTCGAGCTGGTCTGTTTCCAACATCCTGTCGGAGGTCAATCTGGTCGTGGCCTTTGTGCTAACCTTGTACGTGGGCATGGTTTCCATGAATGGAGAGTGAGCATGGGCTTCAGTTTCTTTGCGCTGGGCGTGGCTGTTGCCTTGTCTGTACTTGGTCTCGTCATGGACCGTAACGGTCGTAAGGCGGATCGCGCTCGTCGGCGCACGCCATAGCGTCATCTGATTGTCAAAAGTGGGCTGGCGAGGTCGCCGGTCCTCAATCCATCTAAAGGCTGCACCTCCGGGTGTGGCCTTTTTGTTGTGCGCCCAGCATGGGCGCACTCTTGCGGGTGCAAGTCCCGCCATAAGCTGGTCACAGCGAATGAAGTGAAGCGCAACTGCATGAGGGCGACCGAATGTGGGGAGGAAGCGTGGAGCGTAAATCGTGAGCCGATGAACAAGAACCGCATAGGAGGCGCTGCCGGGCAGGGTGAGCGGGCAATAGACCGCGAAGCTCTCGTGACCAAGGCGAGGCGGCGTAAATGCGGCGGTTGTGCGATGAAGGAGTGCGTTCTTACCTGGGGAGATCTCGCCTCGTGCCTGAAAGCGCAACGGCGTCGAGCCGGAGCGAGAAGTCAGCAGAGGCCGTAGTGTGCGCTGGGCAGCGCGTTGTTCGGGAGGGTTGAAGTCCCTCTGGCGCCCGGATGAGGGGCGCCATATCCGAAAGCGGGGGTAATGCCTCGCTGGCCGGAGAGAGGTGGGAAGGTATGGAGACGTCTAACTGGGCACGAAGGCGAAAGCCGGATACGGACAAGGCGGACCTGAAGCCATCATCTCGCAGTACTCCGGAGGGCAGGGTGTCCGCCGTGAGGCGGAATCCGAAGGGCATGAGGAGAAGTACCGGGCCGTAGTCGATGGGGGCTGCCCCGATGACGAACCGGTCGGCCAAAGGTGGGGCAAGGTCGAGCCTGCACTATGGAGGCGAAGGCGTTCTCATTCACCCACCGCACCAAGGTGTTTGCGGACGGCACGGTGCGGAAGAACAGCGTGTGACCCCAGGAGAACTGGCACAGTCCGCGGGTGGCACCGCGGGAAGCAAGCCTATAAGCGAGGAGCGAAGTGGTGAGCGGCGCTGTGCCAGTAGTCGGACGGCTGAGTAGTACCTGAAGCGTGGCCAAAACTACGTGACCGAGCGATCGGCGACGGAAGTGGGTCGGGGAAGGCAGCCGGCGAAGATGATTGGGAAGAACCCGGACGACAGTGAGTAAGGACACGGAGGAGGATCAGTTCCATGAGCGAAATACCCGTACATCCGCGCCCGAGGAGACTGTCTGACTGGATCAACCCGATGGAAGCAAGGAAGGTCCACTCATTAATTGACAAGATTTATCAACGGAAGAATCTGGAAGTCGCCTGGGAGCGGGTCCGGGCCAATCGGGGCAGTGGCGGTGTCGATGGAATCAGCGTGGCAGACTTTGCCGAACAGGCGGACCAGCATCTGGACCGTCTGCAGGCAGAACTGCGTGCGCGGACCTATCAGCCGCAACCGGTCCGGCAGGTCTCGATCCCGAAAGTCGGCAAACCGGGGGAGTTCCGCCAGCTCGGCATACCGTCGATTTACGATCGCGTATGCCAGCAGGCGCTGCTCAACCGTCTTGAGCCGATCTTCGAACCGGTATTCGATGACGCCAACTTCGGCTATCGGCGAGGGCGATCGACACATGACGCTTTGCGCAAGATCTGGATTGGACGGCTCAATCCCATCCTGCGGGGCTGGGGGCACTACTACAAGCGCTCCCACGTCCGGAGAATCTTCAACCGGCTCAACCGATGAATCGTGCGGCGCATCTGGTCGCATCGTTTCAAGCGCTGGCGCAACATGGGCTGGAAGGTTTTGCCCGAGGCGCGGCTGTATGGCGAGCTCGGGTTGGTCAATCTTGTGCAACTGATACCTTCTATTGCGTCCCAGCATGCTGCATCTTCGTGAAAGCTGCATGCCGGAAAACGGCACGTGCAGTTTGCGCGGCGGACGGAGGCCAGCGCGTCAGCGCGCCTCCTCCGACCCAACAGTCACAGGACAGGTCGATGAGACCGAAGCTGGTGACGAAGGGCCGAACGGGAGGGAGTGTCCAGCGCCATGTCGATGCGACAGGAATTGCGTCAGATGCCCGCGCAAGCGGGGCGAGCGGGAGGCACGCGCGGTGAAGCTGCGCCTATGTCCGTGAGCGACGAAGCCTGTTGCCCGCGCCATGAGTCCGGGGGCACAGGGTCATCGCTGCTGATGGCGGCGCTGACGAAAGAGAACCTGAAGCAGGCGTTCAAACGGGTACGGGCCAACAAGGGAGCTGCTGGCGTTGACGGTCTGGACATTGACCAGACGTCGCGCCATCTGGTGACGGCGTGGCCCGCGATCCGCGAACAGTTGCTGAAGGGGACGTACCGGCCCAGTCCGGTACGGCGGGTGACAATTCCGAAGCCGGAAGGAGGCGAGCGCGAGCTTGGCATCCCAACGGTGACGGACCGGCTGATCCAGCAGGCGCTGCTGCAGGTGCTGCAACCGGTTCTGGACCCTGGCTTCAGCGAGCACAGCTACGGTTTCCGGCCCGGACGCGTGCGCATGACGCGGTGCTTGCCGCGCAGTCGGGCCGGCGAATCGTGGTGGACGTTGATCTGGAGAAGTTCTTCGACCGGGTCAACCACGACATCCTGATCGACCGTCTACAGAAACGTATCGGGGACGCCGGGGTGATCCGGCTGATCCGGGCGTATCTGAACAGCGGCATCATGGATGGTGGCGTGATTCAGCAGCGCGAACAGGGCACGCCGCAAGGCGGGCCGCTATCGCCGTTGCTGGCCAAGGTGCTGCTCGATGAGGTGGACAAGGAACTGGAACGGCGCGGCCACTGCTTCGTGCGTTATGCCGATGATGCGAATGTGTATGTTCGCAGCCGTCGCGCTGGCGAACGGGTGATGGCGCTGCTGCGCCGTCTGTATGGGCGACTGCGGCTGAAGTTCAACGAGACCAAAAGCGCGGTGGCCAGTGTGTTCGGTCGCAAGTTTCTGGGCTACAGCCTGTGGGTAGCGTCCGGTGGTGTCATCAAGCGCAAGGTGGCGGCCAAACCGCTGCTGGCGTTCAAACGCCGCATTCGTGAACTGACCGGCCGTAACGGCGGACGCAGCATGAAGGACGTGGTGGAACGGTTACGGCGCTATGTGCTGGGTTGGAAGGCGTACTTCCGGTTGGCGCAAACGTCACGAGTCTGGCGGGTGCTGGACGAGTGGATGCGTCACCGGTTGCGTGTCATCCAGCTTAAGCAATGGCGCCGCGGCCCGACCATCTACCGGGAACTGCGTGCGCTGGGGGCACCGCCCGCTGTGGCGCAACAGGTGGCGGCGAACAGCCGTCGCTGGTGGCGTAACAGCGGCAAACTCCTGAATAGCGTGCTGACCCTCGCATGCTTCGATCGGCTGGGTGCACCCCGCCTCTCATAACCTCAACTTCCCGAACCGCCCGGTGCGGACCCGCATGCCGGGTGGTGTGGCAGGGGTACGGCCTTATGGCCGTCCCCTATGCCGATTTCCGATTCTCATGTCCGAACTTCTCGAACCACCGGTCGTGCATGCCAGCACGCCGTTTGATCCTGCTGGAAAAACCATCAGCCAGGTTGAATCACATTGCCCGGACCCTGTGCCAATCCGAGATAGAACCGGAATGGATCGTGGCGGCCAACTTCATCAACGATCCGAACGAAGACTGCTACGGCCTGTCGGCTTCACGAGACTGGCCGGACAGCGGGACCGCGCGCCGACGGCTGGCGCTATCGGTTGCCCGCGGAAGCTCGGAAGGCTGGATCATCCAGATTGATTTTGTCCAGTTCGTCGCTCTCGGCGAAGCTGGGCACTGGAAGAGCCAGCCGGTCCTGCGCAGCAAGACGCTTTCGCGCACGCAGGCATGGGCGATCGCCGCCGTTGTCTCGCGGATGCTCGACCTCGACTGATTCGATTTTCTTCGCTTTTTTTGCAATCCCGGACGGGGCCAATATGTACCAACTCTCGATTCCCGGCCAAGTCTTCACGACCCCGACGCTCTCCGGGGTGTTCGCGCTGTTCGTCAATGAGGCGGTCCAGGCAACTGAGACCACTTTGATTGACCTGGACGGCGGTGCGGCCGCAGTACGCGTGACGCGCTACAACGGCACGCTCGGCATCCGTCGTGACGGCACGGTCGCAGAAATCGTCGCGGCAATGTTCGACGAAGTCCGTTCGCTGTGGCTATCGACCTATGGCCCTGAGCCGAAGCCCTGGCAGATCCGCGCATCGCACTGGGAACTGCTGTTCGCAATTTTCGATCTTGCGCGTACGCCAACGCGGTTTCTCTCGACCGACCAGATCGATGCGCAAAAATCGGCCGCACGTGAAGCGCGCCAGTTCTTCAATCTGCTGTCGCTATTCAATGACGTGGCCATGGAACGCTTCGGATTTGCCAGCGGCGGTCCTTGTGTGCCGGGAGGCAGCACGAACGGACGACATGAGGTGCACATCGCCTATGCGCTGCTGCGCAACGAGCAAATTCCCGAAGCGGTGCTCTCGGAATACCGGGCGATGGAAAGGGCATTCTGTTACGACCTCGAGTGGGCGTCGACGTTGCTCGACGTTCCGACGCTGCGCGGGCGGCTACCGGCGGCGAAACTGCATCAGCTGTTGTCCGTGATGCGAGCGGCGAAACAGCCGGTCACGGCAGAAACGGTCGATGCTCTGGTGGCCGCTGTCGCCGGCGTATCCAATGCACCGGACTTCATCGAGGTCGATGACGCCCTGTTCGCGGCGGGCCTCCTGCAGGTTGACCCATTGCCGGAGATGTTCGACAAGCCGGTATCGGTCGGACAGCCGGTCAATGCGCTGGCCGCGCGGCTTCGTGACCCGATCGCCGACTAGCGCCGGGAGAAAAAGCTGGACCATGCGGACATGCAGCGCACGCAGGGGCGGCTCAGTGCCCGTCGGCACGCGCTGGAACGTTCGATGGCGTTGCTCGCATACGGGCGCGAAACGTTCGAATGGCCGAACCGTGTAGCCGTTGCACTGGAGTCGCGCGATGTGGCAAGTCTGCTGAACATCCTCGACACGCCTGACGATCACAACCTGAGCAGCAAGCAGGTCGTGCTCGAGTTCCATGGCCTGAAGTTGCGAGGCCTGACGGCTAAGTCCCGGCGTCGTGCGATTTTCGAACTGTGCGGACTCGACGGGACTGCGCAGGCCGCATGGGAAGAGAGCGAGCTTTCGCGCAAGCAGGCGGAGCGCAAGGAGCAGGATGCGCAGCGTGCGAAGGAAGCCGCGCAGAATGCCCGCTATAAGCGCGGCGACGGCGTCGTCACCGATGGCGCCCAGCATGTCGACGCGATCGCATCGGGGTTCCGGGAGATTCGGGACTGGCGCAAGGGGGAGAGCAAACAGTACGTGCTCGTCAACACTGAGCTTAACGAGGCGCGTCGTCTGCAGGTAAAGGATGGCACGCTGGATTACGCCCGCGCGATGCTCGAGCGGCTTGCAGCCTGAGGGGAGGGGACGATGCGATTCGATCGTACACCCAAGGTCGAAGGTCTTCGCTGGACTTCGCGGATGCAAGCCTTGCATCTGAGCCGTCAGGATCGGGCTCGCGAAAAGATCGAACGTGCCTACCCGCTCTTCAGCGATCAGATCGAAACGCCCCAGGCGCTTTCGGTTGATGAAGAGCGGGAACGGCGCGAACGGCTGCTGTACCAGAGCGAGCAACGCATGCGCGATCTGCGCGCCCAGCAATGGCGTCGCCTGCGTCGCGAGTACTTCGCATGCACGCCCGGCGTGCGCGCGCGGATCTTGGAGGCCTGGAAGGCGTGGCGCGGTCCGGCCAATCCTGTCTGTTTCGCCTACGTGATCGAGCAGCACAACGGCGTGGGCGAAGAGAAGTCCCGACGGCATCGCGAGCAGGAAGCGGCGATGATCGCGAGAATCGATGCAGCACGGGCCGCGCAGACAGCGTTGCTCTGACTGCATTTTCCTGAACCACAGCCGGCGCATATGCGCCGGCTTTTTTTTTCGGCCTGGCGTCACGCGATAAGTCTAAGCGGGGTCAATCTGCTCATCATTCGGGCAAACCTTCGCGCAGCGGCCGCCCATACTGGGCTCTGTTACCCGCGTCCATGACGCATCGACCCGCCGGAGACGGCAACAATTCTGCCCTTGGGGATCACGTCCCTTGGGGCGTTGTTCAGGGGGCACTTCCTTCAAGGACACCCCATGAAACATCCGAACGCTGTTTCAGGAACCCGGGACGTTTCAATCGCCCAGATCGAAAACGCGATCAACGTGTGGCGCAACCGCAATCCGGCTACCTCCGACGAGGAGGTGACGGTGCTGTGCGCTGAAGCACGCTGTCTCGCCAATCTCTACGGCAGCATGATCTTCAACCGCGTGACCGCCGTGCCGCGCGAAACCCTTACCGAATCTCAACTGGCCGCTCTGGCTGGCGCGAAGGCGTAAGGCACAACTTTTTTCGCGTCTCCAGGACGCATCGACGCGCCGCATCCGCGGCACATCCAACTCGCCCCTCAGGGACCACGTCCCCCCGGGGGCGTTGTTTCGTGGGGCTTTTCCTTTTCAGGTACCCCATGAAAGTCTCTGCCTCGCAACTTCGCGAACTGCTCATCACCTACATTCCGGCCCGCCTTCCGGTGCTTATCACCGGGGCTCCGGGCATCGGCAAGAGCGACATCGTCGCTCAGGCGGCTCAGGAAACCGGGCATGACCTGCTCATCAGCCATCCCGTCGTTGAAGACCCCACGGACTCGAAGGGCCTGCCATTCCCTGACGGGAACGTCGCCCGCTTCCTGCCGTTCGGGGATCTCGAGCGCGCATTGAGAGCGACAACGCCGCTGCTCTGGTTCCTTGACGATCTGGGCCAGGCATCACCGGCGGTGCAGGCGGCAAAGATGCAACTGCTGCTGGCACGCCGCATCGGCGAACACGCGCTGCCCGACTGCGTCACGTTCGTTGCGGCCACCAACCGGCGCAACGACAACGCGGGTGTCTCGGGCATTCTCGATCCCGTCATCTCGCGTTTCGCGACGGTGGTGGAGCTTGAGCCTTCGATCGCCGACTGGACTGCCTGGGCGGTGCGCAGCGGTGTTCCTGCCGAACTGATCGCGTTTCTGCGATTCCGGCCGGATCTGCTGTCCGTGAAGAAGACCGCGCGCGATATCGAAAACGCACCGAGCCCCCGAACATGGGGATTCGTCGCGAAGACGATGCCGGTCGTGCCGAAGTCGCTCGAGCTCGTCTCCTACGCGGGTTCGGTGGGCGAGGCTGCAGCGAGCGAACTGATGAGCTTTCTTGCCATCTACCGCGAGCTGCCGTCGCCGGACGCCATCATTCTGTCGCCGGACACGGCGCCGATCCCTGAGACCCCGGCCGCGCTGTATGCGGTCAGTTCGGCGCTGGCGGCGCACTCCACCGAAGGCAACTTCGAGCGGGTGCTGACCTACAACCAGCGGCTGATCGACGTAGGCCACCGTGAATTCGGTGCGCTTCTCGCGCGTGATGCCGTGCGTCGCAAGCCTGAACTGGCGAGCACCCATGCGTTCATCCGCGCGCAGGGTGGCGAGATCGGAAAAATCATCCGCGGCGAGTAAGCCGCTGCCTGTTGCTTCATCCGTTGTTCGTTCTGCCACGGCCCGCCTCGCGCCGTGGCTTTTTTCTTTCTGCTCGATCCAATCCCTTTCTATTCTGGAGTTTTCCATGAACATCACTGAACTGAAATCCCGCGTCATGCTGTCGGCCGTCACGGTATCCGCCTGGCAGGCGCGCTGCTTCGACGTGAAAGCGACCGAAGAAGTCGAGAAGAATCATCAGGCAAAGGACATCGGGCGCTTCAACAAGCGCCTGCTGCCCGAGCATGCGCCGAGCTACAAGGAGGTGGTTTCGATCGGCAATCGCATTCGCCGCTATCACTACGACCACTCGCTAAAGTACGAACAGCTGGGCGTGCGTCTGCTGCCGACGGCGATCTACATGGACTTCGC
This sequence comes from Paraburkholderia youngii, assembly GCF_013366925.1. NCBI lineage: Bacteria > Pseudomonadati > Pseudomonadota > Betaproteobacteria > Burkholderiales > Burkholderiaceae > Paraburkholderia > Paraburkholderia youngii. The sequence goes on along the minus strand of NZ_JAALDK010000003.1, from coordinate 146,696 downwards.
CGACCAGATGCGCAGGATGAAGGATGAGTTCGATCTCGCCGTTTCCGTCTTCCTGACCGACTACCTGAATCTCAAGGAACAGGCCCGGGTGGAACTGAACGGGCTGTTCAACGAGTCGGACTATCCCACGCTTGCCCGCATGTCAGAGAAGTTCGGCGTCAAGCTCGCGGTGCTGCCGTTTCCTGACGCGAGCCAGTTTGGCGTCGATCTGCCGGCCGACGTGCTGACGGATCTTCGTTCGGAAATCGACCAGCACGTGCTTGCCTCGATCTCGACGGCGAACAATGATCTGGTCGGGCGTCTGTACGAGGCCGTCTCGAAGCTGGCCGACAAGCTGTACGGTGCCACCGATGTTCGCCTGGGCGTCACCAACCAGGTGCGCGAACTGTGCGAGCTGCTGCCGAAGCTGAACTTCACGAACGACCCGAAGCTCAGCCACATCCTCGAACAGGCGAAGACGCATCTCGCGGTTCACACGGGTGCGGATCTGAAGGAGTCGAGCGTGCTGCGTTCGCAGGTCGCGGCCAAGGCCTCGGAAATCGAGGGGCTGATGGCAGCGTTCATGGGCGGGACACCGGAGCCGGTGGCGAACCAGCTTTCGACGTTCGCGCCGCTGGAGCAGGTTGTCCAGCCGGAGCCGACGCCGCTTCTGCGACTCGTCGCGTGAGGTAGCCATGGACCCGCGCATCTCGAAGCAACGCACGGCGCTGGTCCTCGACCAGCCGTTTTTCGGCGCACTCGCTTTGCGTCTGAAGGTGGTCGAAGATCCGTCGTGCAGGACGTTCTGGACCGACGGGGAATCGCTGGGATACAACCCGGCGTACCTCGGCGGCCTGAACGATCTGGAGACACGCGGCGTGCTGGCGCATGAAGTCCTGCACGTGGCCAACGGCCACTGTTGGCGCCAGGGCGATCGCGATCCGAAACTCTGGAACGACGCGTGTGACTATGCGATCAATCCAATCGTGCTCGACGCAGGCATGCTGCTACCAAAGGGCGTGTTCGTCGATGCCCGCTTCAAGGGCAAGTCGGCCGAGGAGATTTACGGCATTCTCGCGCAGGAGAAGCAGCAGAAGGAAAAGCAGCAGAAGGAAAAGCAGCAGGGCAACGGTAAGAAGGATGATGGCAAACCGGATGCGCAGCCTGGCCAGCAGTCGACTCCACAGTCGGCTCAACAGCCAGGCGGCACACCCGGGGGCAACAGCCCGCCACAATCCGCGAACGGCGCGACCACTCGGTCCGCAACACCCGAGTCCGGCACTTCTCCCGAGGCTGCGCCCTCCTGTGGCGAGGTCCGTCAATACAGAGGGGACGACAAGGCACAGAAGGAAGCCGACTGGAAGGTCGCCGTCCTACAGGCCGCGAAAGCGGCGAAGATGCGGGGCGGACTGGGCGGCTCTCTGGAAGGCATGGTCCAGGTGGCGGCGGAACCTGTGGTTGACTGGCGCGCGATCCTGCAACGCTTTGCGCAGGAATCGTCGCCGACTGACTACACTTTCGCGATGCCCAATCGCCGGTATCTGCACATGGGGCTGTATCTGCCGTCGCTTAACGAACCGGCGGTTGGCGATGCGGTGTTCGTGCGCGATTCCAGCGGTTCGGTGTTTGACGAGACGCAGGCACAGTTCGACGCGGAAATCCTCGTTGTGAATGAGACTGTGCGGCCGCGGCGGCTGATCGTGCTGGATTGCGATACGCGCGTGAAGCAGGTGCAGATCTTCGAGCGCGGCGACGCGGTCGACCTGCTACCGGTGCGTGGCGGGGGAGGCACTTCGTTTGTCGATCCGTTCAAACGGCTGGCCGACGAAGGCATTCAACCCACGTTTCTGGTCTATCTCACCGACATGGATGGAGCGTTTCCGACCGATGAACCGTCCTATCCCGTCCTGTGGGCCTCGACCGTGCCGCTCAGGCGCGCGAAGAAAGCACCTTTTGGCGAAATGATGGAAGTGATCTGCTGACGGGCGATGTCTGCCCATTCTCCTGAACCCAAGCCCGACAATTTTGCCGGGCTATTTTTCTGCCCGCGGACTCTCCCCGCGGTCGCGCTGCTCTCGGCCAGGAAGGGACGCTCGCGGTTGTCGGCATTTTGACGTTCGAACGGCAGTTCGCCTCCGGGAAGCGTCGCTCAAGCTGTGGTTCATACCCCGTGGAGAGATCTTGTGCTGACCCTTGCACAAATCCGGCCGACCCACACGACGCCCTACCGGCTCTCCGGCCAGAGACGGCTTCGACGTGCCCGACACTGCGTTTGCGCCGGTCATCGATTACGAACAGATGCTGGTCGTGCCGGAGGCGCTTCCGCTCGCTGCCCGGGAATTCGCGCTGGCAGTCCGGTGATACTTCGGCTTGCCATGCGGGAACGAGAAATGGCGTCGACCGCAAACACTGCCATCCAGGCACCGAGAAGAATTATCGAAAATTGCTCGTTTTTCAATCGAAATTTGCAGAAATGTCATCGCGGCTGATTTTGGCTACTGACTCGCGTCATTAGGATGGTTGCAGGCCAGCGCAGTGTTGCTTGGCTCAACGGGTCGACGGTTCTGTCGATCCTATTCTCAGCCAACCTATCGAGAGCACGACCATGCAATCATCACGGCCATTGATATGCCTCGCGTCCCTGACGCTTACCCTGCAACCTCTCGCGGCTCACGCGGCTCACGCGGATTTGACGGTCAAGATCGGGCAGGTTTCTCCGCTGACCGGCGAACTATCCCACATCGGAAAGGATGATGAAAACGGTGTGCGGCTGGCGATCGAAGATCTGAACAGCAGAAAGATTCGCATTGGCGGGCAAAACGTCACGTTTGTGCTCGACTCGCAGGATGATGCGGCCGATCCGAAGACAGCGGTGACCGTCGCCCAGAAACTGGTGGACGATGGCGTGGCGGGTGTCGTCGGTCATGCGAACTCCGGGACGTCGATACCCGCTTCCAAAATCTACTCGGATGCAGGCGTTCCGATGATCACCGAATCGGCAACCAACCCGAAGCTCACGCAGCAAGGATTGACGAACGTGTTCCGTATGGTCGCGAATGACGTGAGACAGGGCTCGGTCATCGGCTCGTATCTGGTCCACGATCTTGGCGCGCGCAAGGTCGCCATCGTCGACGATCGTACGGCGTACGGACAAGGTCTCGCAGACGAGATCGAAAAGTCCGTCAAGGCTGCCGGAGGCAACGTGGTCGCCCGCGAGTACGGCACCGACAAGACGACGAACTGGATGGCGGTGCTCACGACCATCAAGAGCCGTCAGCCGGAAGGGATCGCTTTCACGGGCGGCGACACGCAAGCCGCGGCATTCGTGCAGCAGGCGCAAAAGCTCGGCTTGAAGGTCAAGTTCATTGCCGGCGATGAAGCGTGCACACCGCAGTTCATCAAGCTCGCTGGGTCTTCGATGAGCAAGGACGCGTACTGCACGCTGGCGGGTGTGCCGCCTGCAAAGATGCCGCAAGGACCGGAGTTCTTCAAACGCTATCAGCAGCGCTTCGGCGTTCCCGTGCAGCTCTATGCCCCTTATGCCTACGACGCAGTGCTCGCGATGGCGGACGCGATGCAGGCCGCGGGCTCGACCGACCCGAAGGTGTATCTGCCGAAGCTGCGCGCGTCCAGGCTGGACGGCGTGACGGGCGCAATCCAGTTCGACGAGAAGGGCGATATCCGTAACGGCGCGATTACCGTTCGTCAGTTCGATCAGGGCAACTGGACCGACAAGTCAGTCGTGCGCTGACGGCGTCACGCGCCTTCGGGCGCGACGGGTACACCGAGCCCCACCTTTACGTTGCTCATGCTCACCAGCGTCTTGAAGCGTTTGACGTTGTTGTTCGAGAAGAACAGTTGCCGCGTGAGGGCCGTGTACTCGTCCATGTTGCGAACCGTCAGTATCAGCACGAAGTCCCATTCGCCCGCGACGTAGTAGCACTGCTGGATTTGCGGGCATTGCGCGAAGGTGCGCTTCATCGAGTCGAGCAGATCGATCTGTTCGCTCTCGACCTCGACTGTTGCAATGATCGTCAGCGGATAGCCGACCTTTTCGGGCGCGACGATGGCGGCGTAGTTGCGAATGATGCCTTCGTCCGACAGGCGTCGCAATCTGCGATTGACGGCCGCTGTAGACAGATTGACGCGCGCGCCGAGTTCGTTCTGAGGAATCTGCGCGTCGCGTTGCACTTCCATCAATAGCTTCAGATCAAAATCGTCCAGGCTGAGTGTCATGGTTTTGCGGCCGGAAGGTCGAGACAAAGATATTTTTGCATGATGGGGGCCGATTTGGAGACTTTTTCTATCACCGCAAACAATATTATTTCCTCAGCCGACATGTTCGACAGGCGCATTCCCCGAAATCATCAAGGACGTCCGACAATGGAAAGCACGCTGCAGGGCCAGTTGAAGAGCTGGCGCCAGTATTTGCATCAACATCCCGAAACGGGCTTCGAGGAAGTCAACACGTCCGACTATGTGGCGAACATTCTCCGGACGCTTGGGCTGGAAGTTCACCGCGGCATCGGGGGAACGGGGCTCGTTGCGAACCTGACGGCCGGGGACGGGAAACGGGTTATTGGCCTGCGCGCCGATATGGATGCGCTGAACATTGCCGAGCAGGCGCCCGATCGCGAGCATGCTTCGCGCACCGCCGGAAAAATGCATGCGTGCGGGCATGACGGGCATATGTCGATGATTCTCGGGGCGGCGCGACTCCTTGCAGAACGGCGCGATTTCAATGGCACGGTCCGCTTCATCTTTCAGCCGGCGGAAGAGCATGGCCGCGGCGCGAAGGCGATGATGGCCGACGGCCTGTTCGAACGCTTCCCCGTCGATGCCATCTTCGGCGCGCACAACATGCCGGGCATGCGCGCGGGAACGTTTGCAACGCGCGCGGGCGGCATCATGGCGAGTGAAGACAACTTCGTCATTCACATCAAGGGGCGGGGCACGCATGCTGCACGTCCGCATATGGGCGTGGACCCGATCGTCGTCGCGTCGCAGATCGTGATGGCATTGCAGACCGTTGTTTCGCGCAATCTCGACCCGAGTCTTCAGGCGGTGATTTCGTGTACGGAATTCATCACGGACGGACTGAGAAATGTGATTCCTTCGAATGTCATTATCAAGGGCGATACGCGAAGCTATTCACGCGAAGTGCAGACGTTGCTCGAGACGCGCATGCGTGAAGTATGCGAAGGCATCTGCCGCGCGCACGGCGCCGATTGCACCTTCGAGTACACACATGAGTTCGCTCCGACGGTGAACTCGGAGCAGTTCGTTGGCGTCGCGGTAGCGGCGGCGCGCAATGTGGCGGGAAGCGATGGCGTCGATGACAACATTCAGCCCATGATGATTTCGGAAGACTTCGGTGCGTTCCTGCAGGTAGTGCCCGGCAACTTTATTTTCATCGGCAACGGCGAGTCGGCGGATAAGGGCGGCACGCCGCTGCACAACGCCACCTATGATTTCAACGACGACATCCTTTTGACGGGCGCGCACTATTTCGCTGAGATCGCGCGGCTCGAATTGCCCGTCGACTAAGGATCAAAGGTAATAAATGAATACGTCTGTATCTTCATCGCTGATGCTCGACGGCGCATTGCTTTTAGAGCAACTGCGTCAGCTTGGTGCACTGGGCGCTGATAGTGAAGTGGGTGGCCGGACGCGCATTGCACTGACTGACGATGAGAAAGCCGGTCGCGACCTCATCGTCGAATGGATGCGCGAACTGGACCTCGATGTCCGCGTCGATCGGATCGGCGATATATTCGGCACGCTGCGTTCCGATTCGGACGACGGCAGCCAGCGTCCATTGATGATGGGCTCGCACATCGACACGGTGAAGAACGCCGGCGCGCTGGATGGCTGTTATGGCGTACTGGCCGGGCTTGCAGTGGTGCGGACATTTCGTCAGGCAGGGATCACGCCGCAGCGCTCCATCACCATCGGCGCCTTCACCAACGAGGAAGGCATCCGCTATCAGCCGGACATGATGGGCTCGCTGGTGTACGCGGGAGGCCTGTCGGTTGGTGCAGCGCTGGATACGGTTGGCATCGACGGTACGCGCTTTGGCGACGAACTCGCGCGCATTGGTTACGCGGGTGATATGGAGCCCGGCGCGGTGGTTCCGCACGAATATCTGGAACTGCATGTCGAGCAGGGTCCGATACTCGAAGCAGAGAACATCCGTATTGGCGTGGTCGAGAATCTTCAGGGCATCTCGTGGCAGCAGATCACCGTTCAGGGCAATGCCAATCACGCGGGTACGACGCCAACGCGGCTTCGTCATGATGCGGGGTGGGTGGCTGCTGCCGTGTCGACGTTTTTGCGTGAGCTGGCCGTGACCACCGGCACCACGCTCGCGACGATCGGCATGCTGCGCATCGAGCCGAACGTCATCAACGTGATTCCGCGCAAGGCGGTTTTTACGGTGGAACTGCGCGACCCGGACGAACAACGCCTGCAGGACGCCGAGCGTCGTCTTGTCGAATTCCTCATCGAAGTCGCGGAGAAGGAAGGCGTGAAGATCACGACCGAACGCCTGGTCCGTTTCGAGCCTGTCGTATTCGATGCAGGACTGGCCGATGCGATCGAAGCGGCAGCAGAGCGCATGGGCTTCACGCATCGCCGGATGACGTCAGGCGCAGGACACGACGCCCAGATGATCGCGCGCATCGCGCCGGCCGCGATGATCTTCGTGCCGAGCCGCGGTGGCATCAGCCATAACCCGCGCGAACACACGGACGACGATCAGCTTATCGACGGCGCGAACGTCTTGCTGGATGTCGTGCTCCAGCGGCTCGCACAGAAGTGAGCACGACTTTCATTCGCCAATTCACATCATTCGTTACTGGAGTATCAAGGTCATGTTGGTAGCCAATCCACGCGCAACGCGCGCTGCGTACCCCGCTGAATTGAAGACCATTCTCAGCATCGAGAAAGCACAGGAAAGCCGCGCCTGGCTTTCATGCTGGGACAAGATTTCGCCCGATGCGACGCCGTTGCGTGAGTTGCCGGGGCTGGCCGCGAGGCTCGCGGTCGGCAGCATCAGTATCAAGGACGAGTCAGCGCGCTCTGTGCTGGGCAGCTTCAAGGCCTTGGGTGCACCGATTGCGCTGGTACGCCTGATTCAGCGGCTGTGGCGGAATCATAATCTCGACGCGCATGGCCTGTTCGAAGGACGCTATCGGGAGCTGCTGACGCATTCCACGGTAGTGAGCGCCACGGACGGCAACCACGGAAAGGGTCTTGCCGCTGCCGCGCAAACGCTCGGTTGCCGTTGTGTGATCGTGCTGCACGCGAATGTCAGCGTCGAGCGCGAGAAAGCGATAGCGGCGTACGGTGCAGAGATTGTGCGCATCACCGGAAACTACGATGAGTCGGTCGAAGAGGCGGCTCGCCTCGCTTCGTTGAATGGCTGGCACGTCATTTCCGACACGTCGTACGACGGTTACGAAGACATCCCGCGCGATGTGATGCAGGGCTATGGCACGATTGCAGCGGAGATCGTCGAGCAGAGCGATAGCCAGCCGGATCGGCCGGCGTACACGCATGTGTTCCTTCAGGGCGGTGTCGGCGGCCTTGCAGCAGGATTGATCAGCTACCTGTGGGAATACCATGGCGAACATCGTCCGCGATTCGTCGTCGTCGAACCGCAGCAGGCCGACTGCCTGTATCAGAGCGCGTTGGCGGGACGCGCAGCTCGTGCAACGGGCTCCGTCGACTCCGTGATGGCCGGGCTCGCTTGCGGCGAGACGTCGCCGCTCGCATGGAAGTTCCTGCAGCCCAGCGTCGATGATTTCATGACCATCAGCGATGACGATGCAGTGAACGCCATGCGCATCCTGGCTGCTGGCAGCGATACCGATGCGCCCGTCGTCGCTGGCGAGTCGGGCGTGGCGGGTCTTGCTGGGCTGATTGTCTTGCTTCAAGACCCGCTGCTGGCCAGCAACGTAGGCCTCGATGGCTCGTCCCGCGTGTTGTTGGTCAATACCGAAGGCGCCACCGCTCCCGCAACGTATCAGGAACTGGTCGGCGAGACAGCCCAATCAGTCCTCGAACGCCAACTCGCCTGGCTAGCCGAGCCGACAGCCTGAGCGAACTCCCGCTCGCCGTCATCTCCGACGCGATGAAGGCATTCATTGCGTAGACGATAACAAAAGCGCCGCTGTGGCGGGAATCAGTCACGCCCCTGCGAACGCGATCCAGGAGACAATTATGAAGGATAACGTCAACCGAAGTATCGGCCCAGTGGCATTGCTCTTTACAGGCTTGGGCTCGATTATCGGCTCCGGGTGGCTGTTTGGCACCTGGCACGCGTCGAAGGTTGCGGGGCCGGCCGCGATCATTGCGTGGATCATTGGTGCGGTTATCGTGCTGGCCATCGCACTGACTTACGCAGAGCTGGGTACGACATTTCCGGAGTCGGGCGGCATGGTCCGCTACGCGCGCTATTCTCATGGAGCACTCGTCGGATTTATAGCCGCTTGGGCGAACTGGATATCGATCGTTGCTGTCATCCCGATTGAAGCAATCGCGTCGGTTCAATACATGGCGTCGTGGCCTTATTCATGGGCCCATGCGCTGATGACCGGCGAGGATCTCACGACACAAGGACTGTTCGCCAGTGCATCGCTCGTCATTGTCTACTTTATGCTGAACTACTGGCGTGTGAAGCTGTTTGTTAAGACGAACACCGCCATCACCGTCTTCAAGTTTCTCGTTCCAAGGATTGACGGCCACCCGTAGGGCGCGAATTGTCCACCTGTGCCGACCGCGAAGTTTTCCTCCTTACGGCCGTTGCAACCAGTGGTATCGTGTTCAGCTTCAACGGATTCCAGAGTCCCGTTAGTCTTGCGGGCGAGGCGCGTAGCCCTTCGAAGAGCATCCCGTTTGCGCTGGTCGGCTCGATCCTGCTTGCGCTGGTTATCTATGTGATGCTGCAGATCGCGTTCATAGGCGCCGTCAGCCCGTCAAGTATCGCATCCGGATGGCACGGTCTGAATTTTTCATCACCGTTCGCAGAACTGGCCATCGCCCTCGACCTGAACTGGCTGGCGATTCTGCTGTACGTGGATGCTTTCGTTAGCCCATCGGGAACAGGCACGATCTATACCGCAACGACGGCCCGCATGATATATGCGATGGAGCGCAATGGGACCATGCCAAGCATCTTCGGCGCGACCCATCCCGTCTACGGGGTCCCGCGAGCTGCCATGTGGTTCAACCTCGGCATTTCGTTTCTCTTCATGTTTTTCTTTCGTGGTTGGGGAACACTCGCCGCGGTCATCTCGGTAGCAACAATTGTTTCCTTCCTGACTGGACCGGTTAGCCTGATGGCACTTCGAAAGCATGCCGCGGATCTCCGGAGACCTCTTCGAATTCCTGGCATGTTGGTGATCGCACCGTTCGCATTCGTGTGCGCTTCCCTCGTGCTTTTCTGTGCATGTTGGCCGCTGACAGGGCAGATTATCCTGTTGATCATCGTGGCGTTGCCTGTCTATTTCTACTACCAGTCGACGGCGGGATGGGAGAGTTTTCGCGCGGAACTGCGAGCGGCGTGGTGGATGCTGTTGTACCTGCCCGCCATGGCGATGCTTTCGTTGCTGGGCGGACGGGAGTTTGGAGGCATGGGCGTCATTCCCGACGGGTGCGACATGCTGACTGTTGTGGCGGTTGCGCTGGTTTTCTATCGATGGGGCGTAAGAAGTGGGCTACGCACCACATACCTGAACGAACACGCATCTCCAGAAACCGCCGATACAGATGAAACCGCCTTCCTGGCATCGGAGCGGGTTGGATGAAGGACGTAACGCCTGGCCGCTGTTCGTCGCCAACCGAGGGCGGGTAGGCTTACGTTCGAGGTTATTTGAATACTCGAACAGCCGACTTGGTGTGTTAGTCATAAACCCACGGGCGGCCGAAGTACTCAGGAAGCCGCCATTGATTTTACCCCGCCGAACGGGCCGATGTGGGTCGAAACGGGCCGTTTTCGCGAAGCACGCACGCGCGGATTGCCCGTGCCATCAGGCGGTTGGTTTCATCGAAAAAGGTCCAGCTGCCGCGGATCGGTCTCCGAGGCGGCGACCATAGGTTTGGGCGCCGGCTTCGGCTCGATGCGGAAGAATTCCGGACTTACACCGGCATTTCTGGCAGCGCTTAGCCAGTCGGGCATGTTGCCCAGCCCGTTCCATTCGTTGCCGCGCGCATCGCGATAAAGAGGCGGGTGGTCGACGTCGTGCTGGATTGACTCTGCGAGTGCTTCAAGCGTGATGCCGAATTCTTCCATGCGCCGGCGAAGCCAGATAATCAGCCTGTCGCGGGCCTCGCCGTCAGCGATTTTTCCCCTCATGTCCTGTTGCCCGAATTCTGGTTGTCGCGGTTTATCCCGGTTAATGCCTGGAGGTCGCTAGGCGCGCCTGCGGGCCGTCTGCTCGAATGTCTCGCCCGCGCGGAAACGATCCAGCCTGTCGCTAGCGTCAGCGATCGCGGCGACTGGCGCGCGCCGAAGCTGATGGTCGTACGTGCTCACGATCGTCGCGAACTGCGCAAATCCGTCATCGTCGAGCATCCACACGCCGGTGTCCCGGCCGCGGTCGAATGCCGACCCGATCACCTCTTCCGCGTCCTGCATCTGTTCGACCGTCGCCGAGCCGTATCCAGCTTCCGCGAGCAGCCCCACAACGATCATGGCCTGGCACAGCGTCTGGGCAGCGTTCACGTTGCCCAGGCCTCGTCGCATCGCGTCGAGGGCTATGTGCACCTGTAAGGAAAGTTCGTCCGCCTGAGCGCGCGGCATCGGCAACAGCAGAGTTTTCGAGCGGCGGGCGCGAGCGGCCTGCGGGCTTGTGTAAAACGGAATTGTTCTTGCCATCGATGATTGATGATTGGAAAGGCAATTGCGCCGCAGACATATACCACAATTTCCAGCTGCGGTTAATCCGAAAGCTATACGTTTTTCTTGAGCTTTCCGGGTTAAGCCCGTTAGCCGGCTGACGGGAGTCTGGAAGGCGTGAAGCAGCCCGGGTGGTTCAAGGCATCCATCGTCTGCGACATCGAGCACGACACTTCCCCCGAAAGCTCGCGGATTTGATCGTTCTTTCAGTCTGCTCCAGGTTCCGGCCGGACGGAACAATAGCAGGCATGTCCGAGGCTACCGACAATCCCCTGCTCAAACTGCGCCCGCTCGAGGACAGCGCGGTCCGCATGTTTTTCGAGTCGCTGCGTCCGTTGCGCGAGTGCTTTGAGGCGCCCGACGTTGCTGAAATCATGATTAACGATTTCAACAACATCTGGATCGAGCGCCGCGGCAAGATGCATCGGCTTGACCTCACGCTTAACGAGGCGGTGCTTGACGGCGCGATCAGCGCGCTGGCGGCATCGGTCGACAAGTCGGCGGTCGCCGGCACCGCGCAGGGGATCATCAACGCAGGCCACAAGAATCTGCGTATCGCATCAGTGATGCGGCCAACCGCGATCGACGGCAATGCGCTTTCGATCCGCAAGCACCGCGACAAGCACCTATCGCTTAGCGACTACGTGAACATGGGCGCGTTCTCGCTCACGAACGCCCGCAAGGAAAAGGAACTCGATCTCTTCCCTCCGGGCATCCAGGACGATGCCTTGCGCGAGGCCCTGAGCGCGATGGTGCGGGCACGCCGCAACGTCCTCGTCGCCGGCGGCACCTCGTCCGGCAAAACCACCCTGCTCAACGCGCTCAATGCCGAGATTCCTGAAGACGAACGCGTCATCACGGTCGAGGACACGATGGAACTGAAGCTGACCGCGCCCAATCGCGTGCGGCTGCTCTCAAACCCCGACAAGGGTGTCACGACCCAGCTGCTCGTCGCCCTGTGTCTGCGCTTCCGGCCCGACCGCATCATCGTCGGCGAAGTCCGAAGCGGCGAGGCCTACGACTTCATCCAGGCGCTGAGCACCGGCCACGACGGCGGCATGGGTTCGATCCATGCCAACGACGCGCGTGGCGGGCTGAGCCGCCTCGAAAGTCTCGCGATGCTCGGCGTACCGCCGGGCAGCCGGTGGGAACTGGCGGACATGCGCAAGGCGGTGGCCGACTGCTTCCACTACGTCATTCATCTTCGCCGCACAGGCGAGCTGCGTCACGTTTCTGAAATCCTCGAAATCAAGGGTTTCAAGGACCGCGACTACGTTCTCAACCGCGTTTTCTAACCCATCGGAGTGCCGTTTATGAAGAAGTACCCGTCTGATTTTCTCGCTACCGTGCGCGAGCGCACGCGAGCGTTGAGCCGCTTTATCTGGACGCGCTTCCTCACCCGCCGTGAGCTGCGTTCGACCGTCGTTGCGGCTTCGCTCGCCGCATTCGCGCCGTTCGCCTCGGCCGTCGACCTGACCGACCTCGGCTCCGCGACGGACGTCATCTGTCTGATCTCGTCCTACATTAGTGGCCCGTGGCTTTACGGCATCGGCATCGTGCTGATCATCGTCGGCGCCGTCGCGATCGGCAACTCGGAAAGCACGATCGGCAAGATCATTTCGACGGTCTTCGTTGGTCTCGGCCTTGCGGCGTGCGCAATTCCGATCGTGAAGAACCATCTCCACGTCACCTACACCTGTACGTAAGCTCACATGCGTCAGCCTACCCGCGTCAGCCGCTCTCTTTCGCTGCCTCGCCAGATGGGCGGGGCAGATCGCGGACTCGCGATCGCCAACGGCACGATGACCATGCTGCTGTGCTACACCAGCATGACGCCAACCTTCCTCGTCGTTGGGATCGCGGTGCACTGGCTGCTGCGCTGGAAAAGCTCGAAAGATCCGTGGTGGAAGCAGGTCATGCTCGTCTACAACCGCTACGCGGACGTGTATGAGCCCCTGCCGACTGCGAAGTTTTCGGCCCGGTTCAAACGTCCATATGGATTTGATCAGGACCTGCCATGCTGAAGAAGAGCCTGAAGCGCCGCTCGATCCAGGAGATCGCCCCGTGGGCGACGATGGTCACGCCCGAACTGATCCTCGACAAGGACGGGTCGCTGCTGACCGTCTATACGTTGGAAGGCGTGGACGCCGACAGCCCAAACGCCTCCGATATTTCGGCCGCGCGCGACAACCTTGATCACGCCTGCAAGAATTTCGACCACCGGATTACGGCGTGGTGGAAGCTCTCGCACCGGCGCGTCAAGGGAGACATCGGCGGGACTTTCGATTCCTCGATGGACGCGCGTGTCGACGAAATCAACCGCGCTCATGTCGCGAGCGGCCGGTATTTCCGCAACACGCATTCGCTCGCACTCGCCTTCACGCCCGAGACCGGCGTCAACAAGATCTTCGAGAAGGTCGCGTATCACATGACGGTGGGCGGCAAATCGATGCCGCGCGCGATCTTCGAGACGATCAAGGACTCGGTCCTTGCGCGCAGTGCCTTCGCCTTTGATATCGAGCGACTGACGTCTGACATCAAGCGGTTTGAAGGCGTGATCGATGCGTTCAAAGGGGGTGTCACGCGCCTGAGGATGAAGCGTCTGCAATTGCAGAACGCGCTCGCGTTCCTCCATCAGGCGGCCAACCCGTCGGTGCCGCCGCGGCGCGTGCGGTATCCCGTCACGATGCTCGATACGCACCTGACCGAGAGCGAAGTCACGATCGGTGCCGACACGCTGATGTTCGAATCGGCGCACGGCAAACGGTACGCGAAGATCATCGCGGTCAAGGAGTGGATGGGCTTTCAGGAAGCCGCACTGGACGTGCTCGCCGAAGTCGACGCCGAACTGGATGTGTGCGTGATGTTCCGCTTTCTGGACACAACGAAGGCGAGCGCGTACATCGAGAAGATCCGCAAGTTCTATAAGGTCGCGGCATTCAACCCCTGGTCGATCCTCAAGGCCTACTTCTCGAAGGAAGAGCAGAAGAACGACGAAGGCCGCGAGCGCCTCGCTGACGAAGCCGAAAAGGCGCTGGCCAAACTGGTTGCGGACGGGCAGCAGTATGGCTTTGCGAACGTCTCGGTGATCGTCTATGGCGATACCGTCGACGAATGCGACGATGCCACGCGCGAAGTGATCGGCCGCATCGGCAACGCTGGATTTGGCGTGATCCTCGAGCGGGACAATCTGTTCGCCGCCTGGCAGACGACACTGCCGGGCCGATGGGACCAGCAGAGGCGATTGCAGTTTGTCGAAACGCCGGCGGTGTCCGACATCGCCCCGGTGCGCAGCGTCTCGGAAGGCGACACGGTCAATGCGTGGCTCACGCAGCAGTCCGGCGAGAAGACCGGGCCGCTTACCATGCTGCCGACGCGTCACAAGACCCTTCAGCGCGTGAGTCTGCACCATCCGGGCGGCAAGTCGCATGCGCTCGTGATCGGCCCGATCGGCGCGGGCAAGTCGATCTTCCTGAATTTCCTGGTCTCCCAGACCGGGCGCCACAAGGCGCGGCGAATCCGGTTCGACAAGGACCGCTCGACCCGCATCCCGACCCTGCTCGCGGGCGGACGGTTCGTCGACGCGACGGGGCGCTTTGAGGCCGGAACCTCGGTCAATCCGCTTTCGCTGCTGCACGATTCAAAGCACTTCCCGTACGTCGCCGAATGGGTACAGATGGCGATCGAGGACGATGACTTCCGATGCTCGCCGCAACAGCAGCGCACGATTTTCGAGAAGGTCACGGTCCTGGGTACGGGCTACCCGCGCGACCTCTGGACACTGTCCAACCTCAATGCGCTTCTGCCGATCGAGCTGCGCGAGCGGCTCGCGGTCTGGACCCAGGGCGAAAAGAATGGCCGTTTCTTCGACCACATCGACGACGCCTTCTCGCTGTCCGACGACATCTCGATCGAAATGGGCGACCTGTTCCAGAACTATCCGGTGGCCGCGGCGCTGTTCATGGATTACGCGTTCTACCGTATCGCGCAGTGGCTTGATGGCAAGCGCTATACGGTCATCGAAGTTGAGGAGGCGGGCTTCTTCTTCCAGTATCCGCGCTTCTATCAGCGCCTGGAAATCTGGGCGGTCACCATCCGCAAGCTGAATGCGACGCTACTGCTCGCGACGCAGTCGCTCTCCCAGGTGGCGCGGATTCCGAACTTCGAAATTCTCAAGGAAAACATTCCCAACATTTTCTATCTGCCCAACAAGGATGCAAAGAACAACCTGCATCTGTATCGCGACCTGTTCGGGCTGACGGAACACCAGATCGACATGCTGGCCAACGCCGTGCCGAACCGCGATTACCTATGGGTGACGCCGGACCAGACCCGCATGCTGCAGGCGAGCTTCCCGAAGGAAACGCTCGCGGTGCTGCGCTCGGACGGCCGCGCGCAGGCGGTGCTCGACAGGCACTACACGTCCGGCGCACCGGACTGGCGCGAGGCCTACGTGCGCGAAATGCTGACTCTCGACTAGGAAACCCACGATGAAAATGATCCTTGGCCGCCTGACGCTCGCCGCAGGCCTGATGCTCGGTATGTCGCACGCTGCCAACGCCGTGCTGCCCGTCATTGACGCGTCTAACCTCGCGCAGAACATCATCACTGCGGCGAAGGCCATGAAGACCGAGATCTATCAGGACAGCAACATCGTCTATCAGTACCAGATGATGGCAAACCAGCTGCTGCAGGCGACGAACCTCGACCCGTCTGCCATGAAGGCGCAGTACGACCAGATCACCGGCGACATCAGCAAGTTCACGCAGCTCAAAAGCACCCTGACTGACATGTACGGTGACCTCAACGAGGGCAGTCAGTGGATCAATCGCGTCCAGACACTGATTTCCCGCTCGGGCAAGTCGAATTCGCAGTGGTTCGCCGACATGGCAACGCTCTACAACCAGCGTGATAACGAGGCCACGCGCCTCTTTCAGACAGGCAATGACGTCATGGTGCACGCCCAGACGCTGGCCAAACGCCGCCAGGAACTGCAGTCGCAGATGTCGCTCACGCCGACGCAACAGGCAACCGCTGAGATGACGACGCATTATCTGGACATCGTATCGAGCCAGATGAGTGACCTGATCCAGATGACGGCCGGCAAACAGCAGCAGGATGCACAGAAGCAGTCGATTGCCAACGAGGACGACAAGAACCGCTCAGCCGCCGCGAAAAGCTTCCTGGATCAACAGGACGCAGAACGCGCGTCCTATGGCTTCTGATGCGGGCAGGGCTGAACATGCTTCGCCATCTGAACCGGCTTTTTCTGACGGTGCTGGTGCCGCTGTGTGTGTTCGCGTGTCCAGGGTTTGCGCTCGCAGACGAACCTACGACCCTGCCGGACGGCACCGTGGTGCCCGCTTCCAACACGCCCAGTCCGTCGAGCTCGGGTGCCACGGCTGCCTCCCTGGTCAAGCCGGGAGAACTTGGGCAGGCCAATGCGAATGCGATGGCGAAGCTCAACGCGATGTTTGCCTCGGTGGTCAGTGCCGCCGCTGATGCAAGCCAGAGCATCAGCCAGGAATCGGACAAGTTCGCCAGTGGCCTTGCGGTCATCACGATCGTGCTGGCAGCGGTCCGCTTCGCCGCGACAAAAGACCCGGTCATGGCATGGATCGCGCTTTTCGAGGAGCTAGGGATGCTCGGCATTTTTGCATCCTTCTACATCGGCTACGCGACCTGGGTGCCATCCTTCTACAAGTGGTTCGTGACACTGTCGTCCGAGATTGCCGGTGGCACGAACATGGGCAGTTCGGTCAGCATCATCGGCAATGCCGCCAGCCAGCTTTTCGACTCGGTCATCAAGGCTTTCAAGGGTGCCGCATGGACCGAATACATCTCGGTGCTGATCGGCGTCATTCCGCTCCTTCTTGCATGGTTGGTCCTGTCGATCACGGCCGTCGTCTTCGTGTTCTACATCAACGTGGGGCAGTTGCAGTTTGCGTGCGGCGCGGTCATGGGCCAGATCGCATTTGCGCTCGGATTTTCGTCATTCACACGGAGCTACTTCAAGTCATGGCTCGACTTCATGATCACCGCGGGCATGTATATGGTCGTGGCCGCCATCATGATGAAGCTCGTCACGGGTACTCTCGTCAACGCAGTCAAAGACGCGGCCAGCGCGGGACTGACCACTTCACTGTCGGCCGGCTACGTCTTTGACCTCGCGTTTTTCGTGTTCCTGGTGTCGTTCGAGATTCCCAAAATCGCCGGAATGTTCGGGGGCGGCACCGGAGCAACCGGCCGGGCGCTGGCCAAACTCGCGAAGCCGCTGCTATGACCGCGCATACGCCTATGACCGAGGACGCGCTGCTCGGCGAGTATCAGCGTCGCGTGGACCTGATTGCGCAGTGTGCGAACGAAGCCAGCCAGAGCGAGCTGGAGCGCAAGTGGCTCGCCGTTCTGCGCGCCTGCGCGTCGTGGTTCTCGTCGTTGCCGTTGAGCCCGGATCTGTACCGCGAACCGGGCGGCGCCTTCCGCGCCACGATCGAGACCGCGTTCTACGCCATGCGGCTCGCTGGCGGCCAGAAGTTCGGCACCAATCTGCCTTCAGAAAAGCGCAGGCGCATCGAGCCGCAGTACAACTATGCGGTGTTTCTGGCCGCCGTGTGCTCGCGGCTTGATGAACCGTACCGGCATTTCGCCGTCGAGCGGGACAGCGACCGTGCGCTGTGGAATCCACCGGTTGACGGTCAGTTGTGCCCGTGGCTGGCCGGATCGCCATATCGCCTCGCGCGGCGCGACACCCCGCTGCCGGTCGAGCGGATGCGTACCGGCATGCTGGCTCAGCTGCTGGTGGGCTCCGGGCTGCTCGCCGGTCTCGACGCCGAGGTGCTCGCCGAACTCTTTGGCGCGATCAATCCGAACATGCGGCCGATCGAGGCCGAATCGCTGCTGCACAAGGTCGTCCGCCAGGGCGTGAGCACGGCCGACGAGTTTGATCGCAAGGCGCAGCGTGGCGTGTTCGCGCCGGTCCAGTTCGCCGTGCCGTCGGCTGTCCACGTCGCCGCAGAGCTCGAGCCAGTGTCATCGCCGGGAGCACCGGTACCAGGTGCGAGCGCGGCAGCACCACACAATCCGCCTCCAACGTCGGCTCCTCCAGTTCCAACAGCAACGCAGGCGGCGGCTGTTGTGACACCGGCAGGCATGACCGTCGAACCATCGACGGGCGAGATTCTGCCCGCCACGCCTGCGGATACCCCGACTGTGCCGTCGCCGGCACCAGTGTCCGCCGCGGTCGATCCGACCGCCATGCGCCCACTAGCAACGACGGCGAGTCAACCGAAGTCGTCGAACGCGTCGACATTCGACGAGGTTCTCAAAGGCGTCCCCGGCTCCGTGCGCGAATTTTTTCAGGCACTCAGTGAAGACGTCGCCAGTAGCAAGGCGGCAGTGCAGTGGACCGAAAAGGGGCTAGTCGTGCCCAAGCGGCTGATTGGGAGCTACGGCATCGCCGCCAGCACCCTTGTTGAACACATGCGCAAGCGCAGCCTGATGGTCGCCGATGCGCCAACCGAAGTCACCCTCGCGCCGCGCGCGGGACAACTCATACTCGCGAGCCCGGCGTGACCAGCTACATCAACCATTTCAGGCCGATCTACGAAGTTCGCGCAGCGGTGTTCTGGCTGGCGGCGATCGTGCTGTTGCCCATCTCGGGCATGCCCTACGGCTGGGCGTTCGCACTGGTCGCACTTGCGTTTCTGGCGCTGCGTTCCCTGCAGATCTGGCGCGCGCTGACTTTCCGCATGGCTATCTCGACCAAATGGCTGACGACGCTCGAGGTGCCAAAGCTGCTGCAGATCCAGAAGCGGATGCGTAGTGAAGCGAACTCGATGTATCTCGGCATCGGCTACGAGTGGACGCAGAAGCATTGCCAGATCGCCCATGACATCCTGCGTATGCCGACGACCGATATTCCCGGGCTGCCGCGCTGGCTTAACAGGACGAAGACGGGCCGCAGGATTGAAGAAGCCATCGAGGGCATGTTCGCGCCGAAAGACAGCATCCGCGATCGCATGCCGCAGGGTTCGTCGTGGATTCACGGCATGGAACCGAAAAAGGCGCTGGTGCCGTTTCACTACAAGGCGATGGGTGGTCACACCCTGGTCGGCGGCACGACGGGCGCCGGCAAGACCCGCACCTATGAGGTGATCTCCACCCAGGTCATTCACCTCAGCGACGTGCTCATCATCGTTGACCCGAAAAACGACGCGGAGTGGAAGCGGCGCGTCGAGAAGGAATGCCAGCGCGCCGGCCGGAAGTTCCTGTACTTCAACCAGGCCAAGCCGTCCGAGTCGATCCGGCTGAACCCGATCGAAAACTGGTCGCAGCCGTCGGAAATCCCGAGCCGGATCGCCCAGCTGATGGAGGAGGGGCCGTTCCGGGACTTCGCGTTCCTGTTCATCGACCGTGCCGTGAAGGGCGAACTCTACATCGGCGACAAGCCGACCCTGCGCTCGATCCTCAAGTACGCGCAGTCGGGCATCACGTCGCTGCTCGAAAAGGCACTGAAGCGCTTCTTCGTTGAACAGGGGCTCACCGACTGGGAGCAACAGGTCGCCACGGAAACGACCCGGCAGGGTCAGCGTAACAATGCCGCCTCGCTCGTCGACGGGATGATCGGACTCTACAACGCGCAGTTCGCGTTACAGGAACGTGGCAACGAAGCGATCGACGGCCTGATTGCCACGCACGTGCACGACCGCGAGCACTACATGCGCATCATCGCGTCGGCGCTACCGCTGCTGCAGATGCTCGCAACCGGGGAAACCGGCCTGATGCTCGCGCCCAAGGCGGATGACTTCGACGACGAGCGCGAGATCTGGGACATCGACAAGGTCATCAAGCAGAAGGCTGTCCTGTACATGGGCCTCGATTCGCTGTCGAACAACATCGTGCAGAAAGCGATCGCGTCGATGATCCTGTCCGACGTGGCTGCCGTGTGCGGCTCGATCTACAACTTCTACGATTCGCCACCGGAAGTGGTGCTGATCATCGACGAGATCGCAGAAGCGATCAACGAACAGGTGATCCAGATTCTCAACAAGGGGCGCGGCGCTGGCTTCAAGGCGTTCGTCGCGTTCCAGGCGCGAGCGGATCTGGAAGCGCGGTTCGGAAACGCCGCCAAAATGCTGCAGGTTTTGGGCAATCTGAACAACCAGATAATCCTAAGATTGGAAGACAGCGATACCGCGCAGTGGTTTTCGGACAAGGTCGGGGAGACCGCGATTCGCAACCTGACGCTCACAGGCAGTACGAGCACGGGCAGCGAAGCGCATATCGGTGAATTTACCGGGTCCGTTTCACGTTCGCTTCAACTGGAGAAGGTTCCGCTGATCCCAACCCGCCTGATTCACGGCCTGCCCAACCTGCAATACTTCATGCGCATTTCGGGTGCCGCCGTCTATCAGGGCCGTATTCCCATCCTTCAAGGCTGAAAACCTACGCATGAATGCCGTATTCAAAAAAATCATCCGCGAACACAAGCTGTCCTCCCGTCTGATCCCCGTCTTTACGGTGGCGCCGGAACTTGAACTCGCCTGCGCCCGCGTGGCCGATTTCATCGGGGAGAAGTTCATGGGCGAGAGTGAGCCGCTCGTCAAGGAGATGCTGGACTGCGGGCTCGCCGCCTACAAGCGCACCCGCAAGACGGGCAACCCGCACATCGCATTCATGCAGGGGTTATTTTCCCGCGCGCACCTGCTGTATGCGCGCCGCTACGTGGCGATCGACGGCGATCGCTATCACGTCTGGCCGCCGATGTTCGAACCGGTGACCACGTTCGAGGCACGCTACGGCAAGCTTGAAACGGGCATGTTCGACGAGCGTTGCCCCGAATCGGTCACGCAGCGCTCGGCCGCCTTCCAGCTGGCCGCGCGCGCGCTGACGGGCGAAAACTTCCGACTCTATTTCGAGGACTACGATGTCGCTCACGCCTTTTCTGATAGCGAAGCTATCGAGGGTTGAACCGGACGTCGTGCGCCGCGCGATATCGACGGCCAGCGCGATCGACGAGATTGAAGGCGGGCGACCGGCCGAGTTCTCGCACGGGCCGAACGCGATGGCGTTCGCACTGGCACTCTTTGTGGCGCGGCGCCCGGTGCACTTCTATCTTGGCCTCGCGGGGCTCGTTGGCTTTCCGGTCTACCTTCTGGTGCGGATCGGGTCATTCCTGATCGAGTGGGGGATGCACATCCATGGCCAGTAGCCGGTTCGTCTCCCACGTCAAGTGGTGGTTCTTCTTCGTGCCGTTGCTTGCCGTGTTCATCATGCCGGCTATTCCTGAGCCGTCGCTTTTCTCGGTGCCGCCCGAGGAAGCGGAGTCGGTCGCAGGAATTCTCGGTGTGGAGACGGCCGACGAAGTGGTCGAGAAGACCAACGAACGGTTCAAGGCGTGGTTCGTGCAAACGGGTCTTGTCCGCGCAACCATCGACGCGACGGGAGGCGGCGATATTGGCGATGGGGGAGTGTCCGAGTTCGCCCACACCTGGGTCCACAACTTCTGGCGCGAGCTGTATCGGCTCGTGTACCGCGCGAGCGTCATGAAGCTCTGGATTTTCGGCACGCTGATCTTCTGCGTCGCGGCGTTCTTCGACGGCGCGATGCGTCGCAAGATCAATGCGTCAGCGGCGGGCTTCGCCAGTCCACTGTCGTTTCACCTGGCAGGCCACGGCATCCTGCTGGTGTTCGGTGTTGCCTTTGCGATCCTCGTCGCGCCGATCCCGGTGCTCGCGCCGTGCTGGATCGCCATCGCCGCGGTGCTCGGTGCGCTGTTGTGGCACGCCGCGTCGTCCTACCAGTGATCGGCTAGCCCGAAAGCTATAAGGAAAACCGCATCATTTCGGGTTAAGGCCGTCAGCCGGCTGACGGCCGCAGTCGTCGCGCGGCGAATCGCGCCGGGTGTCCCATGACGGACCGAGGCCGGGCTTTACCCTTCCCAACGCACCGCCAAGCCAACACAGCGTGATCTGGAGGGTCGCCTCTTTAGAACTCCGAGCGTATCGCAGGCTTACCTCGATGCGCCCGTCCGCGTCATGTTCATTGGGAAGGAAACTAACGGTTGGTGTGACAAGCTGGGAGCCTTCTACGAGCGTCCGGACAGGATCGGCATCGCGAAGGCTCGCTATGAGAATCAACACGCCTGTGGCACCGGTAATAGTGAGTTATTGCGGCAGTGGAAGCGGTTCGCTGATGCATTCGCTGGAGGCGATCGAGCGGCTGTTTGCTGGAACAACCTGATGAAGATGGACTGGCACCGCCCGAAGCGCGGCTACTCTCGGGCCTCGATCGGGCATTCTGCTCATCTGTTTGATTTTTCGGTGGCAGCCGTCAAGTTTGAAATCGAACTGCTTAAGCCAGATCTAATCATCTTCGGTAGCGGCCACACATACGACCGCGCCTTGAAAGCCGTGCTTCCGGAGCGTGAGACTGTGAAGGTTGAGCCAAAGGCTTTTAGGCACTTCCGGTCGAATGGCATCGAGTGTTTTAGGACATGCCACCCAGGTGCGCGGGATAAGCACGTCAAAGAGTACTACCGGAGGATTATTGACACCGCTTCGAGCGCGTTTGCGGAGCGCCTACCGATGCAGAAAGCTTCGGCATAGGCTGCCTTTGTCTCGACATTCTTCGGCACGGTCGTGCGGCGTGTCGGCGCTGTGTTAACGAGACGGAACGCGGCCCATATGTGGGCTTCTCGTGCTCACGCGCCTTCTAATCGCTTGAACAACTCTTTGTGTTGATAGTAGATAGCGGCAAGTCGCGACCGATAGTCATCTTCCAAATATCCCTTGGTTCCAGCTGCAGGCTTGCCGGCCGCATGACACCGTGCTTGTTGCCTCTGAACAAGCCTTATCCGTACACGCTGCTTCATGATTCCTGCGATGTGGTGGGGGGCGGCTGGTCGATTGTCCGCGATTTGTGGCCCTGTGTCGAATGACCGCTCCTGGGCCGGCCAGAGACGATCAGTCTGCCCCCCGCCCGCTGTGGGGACCGCCGCTCCATCCGGTTCAAAAAGGCGAATGCCCCGTCCATTGCGCCGCGGCCTACGGAACTCAAAAACTCCGTCCGGCTCATCAACTGGTCACAAAGATGCTTCAAATCACACATGTTTTGACGGCCCGGGCGGGATGGGGCTCGCAACAATAGGGACATGCCGCGCGCGTGCGCGTGCACCTTTCCAAAGGGACACCCTTATGAGCACCATCTCCGAAGAGACGAATACCGAAGCCCTGAGCCAGCCGTCGGCGACCGACATTCCTGCAGCAGCGGAAAACCCGGCTACCGGTGCTGATGCCGCAAGTGCATCGGCGGCAAACCAGAATGCGACGACGGATGGCGCGGACGGCGGCGAGATCGAACTCGAGCTGCAACAGATGGAAGACGCGGCAAACACCCTTCAGAAGGAAGGGATGATCAGCGAGTCCGAAGCCGAGGAAAAGCGTGAGCAGGTCGCCCGTACGCGCAAGCTGTTCCGCGAGCTGTCTCCGGCCGAGCGCGCAGCGATCGTGCGACGCCGCCGGGAAATCGGCCGTGAACTGATGGCGCGCCAGCTTTCCGGCGCGGCAGTAGTGACCGCGACAGTGCGGCTGAATCACACCCGCCTGAAGCCGCTGTTCGAACAGTGGTGGCCGTACCTGAACCGTATGAGCATCAACATGCAGCGCTTTGGCCGCTCGACGTTTGGCGCTGAGGATCAGGGTACGGTCACTTCCTGGCTCGAGAAGCAGGTTGCCGAACTCGAAGCGTATGTCGATGAACAGCTTGGCGTGGCCAAGGACTTCCGCGAGAAGACCGAGCAGAAACTGCGCGATCAGGGCGACATCGTGTTCGCGCCGACGGTAACGAAGCCGTCGCTCGCCATCGAGGTTGAGGCGTATTCGCGTTTCTCGATGCGTCTGCTGTCGCTGCTGATGAAGTTCGACAAGGTGATGGACAACTTCGACTTTCTCGTCTGGAACGGCATTCGCGACCAGTCGGACGTCGACGAGGAATCGGCACGTTTTCTGCGTAAGTTCCATCCGATTGGCGTGCGTGGGTACATGACCCACCTGCGTCTGATGACGACGGTTCGTGGCCGTTAGGCGTGACGCAATCATGCTTGACGGCCTGAATCCCCAGCAGCGCGAGGTTGCCGAGCACCGCCGGCACTGCGTCGCGATCGCATGTCCGGGCGCGGGCAAGACGAAGACGATTGCCGCCAAGGCCGCGCTCCTCCTGTCGCAGCCTGGCGCGATCGTCGGTGCCGTCACGTTCAGCAAGGATGCGGCCGTGGAACTGCGCGATCGCATCCTGGCGCTCTCGGGCGCACAGGCAAAGAATCGGCTCATCGCCGGCACCTTTCACTCGCTGGCGTTCCGGCAGTTGGGCCAGCCCGGCGGAAAACGGCGGGACATCGCATCCGATGGCGATCGCATGGGCCTGATTGCCCGCGTCATCGCCGAGCTCGGCCTCGAATGGAAGCCTGAAGAAGTCGTGCCCGTGATCGAGCGGATCAAGACCAATTTTGGTCGCGTCGAGGCCGGCACCGCCGATGCGCAACTCTATGAGGCCTATCAGGCAGCGCTTGAGCGCAACGGCAAGATCGACTTCCAGGACATGCTGCGCCTCGCGGTTGCAGGCATGGAGGCGGACGATATCACACCGTATCGCTTCACGGATCTCCTCGTTGACGAGTTTCAGGACACGGACCCGTTGCAGTACCGGTGGGTCGAGCTTCACGCGAAGGGGGGGACACAGGTGACGGTAGTGGGCGACGATGATCAGAGCATCTATGGCTTCCGTGCCGCGCTTGGCTTTCGCGGGATGGAGAGCTTCGCCGCATCCTTCAATGCGCAACGGGTCGTGTTGGGCAGCAATTACCGGTGCCGCAGCGAAATCCTCTCGGCCGCCGACCGGGTGATCCGCAATAACGCCGATCGCATTCCAAAGGTGCTGCAGGCCGAACGCGGCGCCGGCGGCTCGGTCGCGACGAGGCGGTCCGACGACGAATATGCAGACGCCATTGCCGCAGTCGAATTCCTGCAACCGCTGCTCGCGTCCGGCAAGTCGTGCGCCATTCTTGCACGCACGAACCGTATCCTTGATCCGATCGAGGCGGTTTGCCGCTCGCACGGCGTCCCGTACTTCCGTGCGTCCGGCAGTTCGGTACTGAACCGCCCGCAGGGCGCGCTCATGTGCAACCTGCTCGAAATCGTCGAGGGCCGCAAGCAGAACGGGCTTGATGCGGTCCTGGGCTACATGGGGATGAATTCTGCGCACCTGGGCTCACTGCACCGCGACATGGGCTCGGCGCTTGTACAACGACAGAAAAAGGATCTGGTCGCGCTAGGCCTGCCCGAAGAGACGGCCACCGCGTACCGCGCGTTCATGAAGCGCCTGGGCGAATGGCAACTGATGTGTGAGCGCCAGTTCTATTCGCTTGCGCTCGATGGCGTGCTGGAACTGATGATGACCTATGCGAAGGCCGATCCGGCGATTCGCGCAATCCAGGGCACGTACGACGTGCTGTCGCGACTGAACGGCACGTTTGCCGAGCGGATCGAGTATCTGAAGCGGGACAACAACAAGCCCGCAGACGGCGCGCTCGTGCTGACCACGATGCACAGTTCGAAAGGGCTGGAGTGGGACCACGTCTGGATCACGCGCGCCGAAGAGGGTGTCGTACCGGACGAGAAAAGCACCGAATCGGAGGAGCGGCGCCTGTTCTACGTCGCGATGACACGGGCGCGTGACAGCCTTGTCATCGCCACGATCAAGAAAAATCCCGTGTCGCGATTCGTCATCGAATCGGAAGCACGCTGATCAATATCTGGAGTTTCCATGCTCGATCGACTGCTCCGCAGGCTTGGCTATGTGCCCGTCTCATCCCTCATGCCTGTTGGCGCTGCCTCGCAGGTCGTCGTGCAGCGGTTGCGCCGCATCGACACCGGGCATCGGCCTTTGAGTTCGACAGGGCGAGTCTCGATGCCCTCTGCTATTCGTACAGCGACGGCGACTTCTCCTACCTCGCCGTCGGACGCGATGACTGGGCGCCGCTCGCCGTCGCAGGCTTTTCGCTTGTGAGCCAGCCGCAATGCCGTACATGGCTGAACGAGAACCTGCGCTCGCGAGTCTGGGTCGGAACGGACGCGCTGGAATCCTGGCACGCGGAGAACCGGCCGGTGTTCGCAAAGGTTGGCGCGCGACCCGACCGGCAGTCCGTGTCGCCGATGAATCTGGCGATGGTGACGGACATCGGAGAGGATCAGGTGCCGTTACTGGAGGCCAGCGAGATCGCGGAGCTGTTCGCGTTGGCGTGGCAGCGTGCCCGTGTCGCGTCGCCGTTTTTCTTTCTGGCCAATTCGGCGCAGTATGCCGCGTTGCTGCGTCACCACGCCCTTCGTTTCGCCTGCGAGGCGAACGAGCACGCACTCGAAAGGGCCATCGACTGGCTCGCGACCTGGTTCGAAGCACGCGGCCTGGCGGTTGAACGGGAGCGGTCTCTCATCAACCTGCCGGGCTATCGTGCGCTTTTCCATAGGGCTCCTGCACCGCTATGACGTGGACGCGGACGTGGTCCGGCGCACATGCAAAAAAATAGGGCGCTTCCCTGACGGGGAGCGCCCTTTGTTCTATCGTGGCCCGGTAGTTACAGGTCCGCGTGGTGGAGCTTTAGCGCGAGGCAATAGTGAGCGTCGCCGAGCGGCACGTCCACGCTCTGGCCATCGGCCACATCGACCGTCATGTTGGTGGCTTCGAGGCCGTTCACGTCTCTCGCGATTCAGACTGCTGCCGCGGTTCGCGAGAGCTGCTGGACGTTGGTCGCCCCGTTTTCGATCGTGAGATCGCTCTTGCGTCTGACCTGACCTTCGAGCGATGCGTGCTGGCCGAGCCGGATGGTGCCGTAATAGAACACGTTGCCTTTGACGCGGCCGTTGATTTCCAGGATGCCGCGCGCGTGCACGTCGCCTTCAACCATGCCGTCGATCCGGACGTGCTCGCCCTGAACCTGCCCCTTGACCATGCCGCCCTGACCGACGTGCAGCAGGCCGGTATTGGAGACTACGTCACCATCGACGATGCCGAAAAAGGCTCAGACCGTGGTCGAGAATCACGTTGCCGTGAACCGACAGGCCTGCGCAAAGCAGGGTGACGTTGGGACCTTGTGTTTTCATGGGGGGGCTCCTAGAACAGTTGAACGTCGCCGGATTTCGCGGCGGGCGCTTTCGACGGCGCGGCCGTTGTGGTCGACGGCGCAGCGGGCTCGTCGTTCGCCGTCGCCTGGTGACGGGTGAGGTGATGCAATGGCCGCAAGGCTGGCCTGGCCGGTCCATGCGGCTGCTCCACCGCGGCCGCCGTTGTGGTTGGAGTCGCGGTTGTGGGTGTCGGCGCGCTCTGCGATGGCGATGGCGATGGCGCCGGTGCCGGTGCCGGTGCCTGAGCCTGCGGTGTGATCGCCAGCGGGGCTGTCTGTGCAGGGGCAGTCGGGCGTTGCGCGTGGATCGGAGAGGCCGCGGCGCCCTGTTCCGGATTGGTGGCTTGGGGGGCCGCGCGAAGATCGGTTCCCGCAGCCGCGGCCGGCATCGCGAGCGACCGCGCGTCGACGCTCGCGAGGCCGGACGGTCCGGTTGCCTTTGGCACTTCGAGGTCACTCGCGGTCAATGGCTTCGCGGGCGCCGCATTGATCGGCATCGTGCCGTCGCCCACGGATTGCGAAGTAGCAGGAACCTGAGCGGATGCGGGAGCCACGGCGATCGGCGCCGGATGAATATTCTCGCGCGTCGCGTGCCACACCCGCGCTGCACTCATCCCCGCCAGACCAGCAAGCGCGGCAATGGCCACAGCGATCAGGGCAGGGCGTCTTGCCGTGCGCAGTGCCGCGGTCATTGCGGCACCCTGGGAGCGTAGCGATTTGCCGCCTTCGGGTGCCGGTAGCGCCGGCATCGCGGCAGTGTGGCGGGTGATGTCGATGACGACGGGTTGCCCCGAATACTGGGCGTGCAGTGCCTGAATTTGCCGTAGATCCATATGTTCCTCACAGGGTGACAAGTCGAGCGTATCCATCCGGCCACGAAGTCAAGTGGGCCGCGATCTGAAGTAGGCGTGAGAGGTCGAAGCAGTCAGCTTTCGCGGCGCTGGCCGTCGAAGTCGTACTGGTCGTTGTCGGGCATGCACACCTGAACGATGTGTTTGAGCCGGCGCTCCGCGTTCGCGAGAATGTTCGCGCGATCCTGGTCCGTGATCTTTCGCTCGATCATCCGCTCGGTGGATCGCACAAAGATCCGGTCATACTGCGTCAGGCATCGCACCAGCAGACCAGCGAGCGGACGCGTGACAGTCAGTTCGATCAGTTCGTGCGGCATTTCGAGCCGACGCGCTTCGTGGCGGGCCAGCCATTCATCGGTCTTGCCGAGCCAGTTCGAGGTGTCGCGCAACGCCTTCTCCAGAGCCTTGACCTTGCCTCCGCGCGCGACGGCAATCTTCGATGCGCAGAAGTTGTAGTCGGACCTGATGTAGTTGCGGGCGAACTGCGAGCTGTACCGAAGCACCGTTTTCGCATCGGTCTCCGGATTGATCCGCTCAATGCGGCCGTCGCTCGTCAGGCGTTCGATGGGCTTCAGGCCGCTACCGGATGCTGACGGGGGTGCCTCGGAAGCAGGTGTGGC
Organism: Paraburkholderia youngii; assembly: GCF_013366925.1. Taxonomy (NCBI): domain Bacteria; kingdom Pseudomonadati; phylum Pseudomonadota; class Betaproteobacteria; order Burkholderiales; family Burkholderiaceae; genus Paraburkholderia; species Paraburkholderia youngii. Next base: position 118,172 of record NZ_JAALDK010000003.1, on the reverse strand, counting down.
AACACTGAGCGCTGGACGACCGGTGTTGCCTTCCGGCTGCCGGTCGGGCTCGGGGGAAAGTTCAAGGACTGCGGCCATGGTCTATTCGGATGTGGTCTCTCTCACCGTCCATTGTCAACGCGAGTCCTCTGACGAATTCAGGCAAAAGCTATGCCGTTTTCGTGATCTTTCGGGGGATTTGCGGCAGCGTTTTGGGCAATACTGACTCTACTTCTCGCGTCCCTGACGCATCGACACTGACCCGGCTAGCCCGGAGTCCATCTTCTGTCCAAGTCGTGCCCTGCGCATGCTCCGACCAGCCGGCAACTGGTGTGGAATCTTCTGCTGATGAGCGCCTAGCCTGTGCTCCCCATTCATTCAGTCATAAAACTCGTCGCCGGCCGCATTCATTTGCGCCGCGACATCGTTTGGACCCGGATCATTCGGGTGTTCTCTCTCCAGAGCCCGTCTGGGTTGAACGATCGTAGTGGACTGATCCGTGATCCTGCGGCGGAATGAATTTTCCGAAAATGGGCTGTTGCGCGGCGTGACCATGCCGCGCGGGAACGACCTAACGTTCCCGACTGTGAGCCTCACGGCTCCCTGAGCGCCACGACCCCAGAAGGGTTGTGGCGCTCGGGTCATTTCATCCGAATCCCCGAAGCGCGCTCCTCTGACCGAGGAACGCGCTTTTTTTTCGTCCTTCAGTTCCTGTCCCGTACGGAGGTCTTCCATGCTTCCCGACCGTCTTGACCAGCGCATTGCCCAGGCGATCAGCGACACGATCGCCCAGGAACGCGCATCTGCAGACACCGCATTGCCAGCATGGCGCACGCGGTGCGAGGTAGCACGGTTCGCGACGTTCAGCGATCCCGAGCGCCGCGTTTTTCTTTCACATGTTGCTGAACGCCGCGGCGAGGCGGCGGCGCACGAACTGGAGCAGTCGGCCAGCGAGCTGCGCACCACAGCGATCTTTTTCCTTGCGAGAAAACCCTCATGAATGCAGTTCCCAGCATGCTCAACGGCCCTGTGCGCAGTGTCGTTGAAGAACGGGCCTTGCGCCCGCCGGTGATCGGACACATCCGGCCCGGCATCAAGGTGCTCACATCGAAAGCCCGAGCCAACAGTCGCGCCGTTGACATCTACAACGACATGGTTGCGGCGGGTGATTCGTTCGACACGATCGGCAAGGTGATCGAATCGAAGTGCAACCTGAAAAACGCACTCGCGCCCAAAAACACACCGTATTTCACGTGTCGCCGCTCGGACTTCACCAATCCCGACGTCGCCGACGAAATCCTCAGGCTGTATGGCGAGGATCGTGGCGAGGGACTCAGGCTCTATCGCTTTCCGGTGCTGTTCGCGTTCAACGACTGGATGCAGAACCTGCCCAACCAGATGGCCGTGTACGGCGCCAATGGTCGCAAGTTCTTCTCCCAGTACGAACGCGATGGCATCCGCTATTGCATGATGTACGCGAAGATGGAGCGGGATCAGCGGGCGCAACGCGCGGTTCGGCACTTCGGCGGCCGCACCGTGATCCGGCGGCAGGACGAAGCGATTCCTGATGGCATTTGCGACCCCGAACAGTGTCCGCAGTACCAGGCGCGACACTGCAACCTGTCGGCGAGCTTCATCTTCGCTGTGCCGGACATCAAGGGGCTGGGCCTCATCGAGTTGCCGACGAATTCCATCTACGTGCTTCAGAAGGCATATTCGGCCATGCAGACCGTGCAGCTTGCCAGAGGCAAACTGACCGGGACGCGATTCTGGATCACGAAGCGCGAGTTCGACATCACGCGCATCAACGAAAACGGCGAAGCGGTTCGGGCAAAGCAGCTGCTCACGGTGCTCGACGCCGACATCGACATCGGGGCGCTGCTTGACGGCGCCGATGATGCGGTGCCGGCAATCGAAGCGGCCGCACAGGCGGTTGCCTTGCTCGAAGCCGGTGGCAACGTTGTTCCCCTTGCCGGTGGCTTTCCAGGCGTCATTGCTGATAAGGGAACGCGCGGTGAGAGCTCTGTGGACCACAGCGACCCAACGCCAGATCAACAGGCATCCGGGCAGCAACAGCCGGTACAGGTTGCAGGCGGGGCCGAAGCAGCCCGTGCACATCCCAACGCACCGTCGTCGCAAACTGACGGCAGCGCGGACGATGCAGTCGAAACGCTCACCGACAAGCTGGACCGTATGTCGGACCTGCTGAAGCGTCTCGGGTTAAGCGCGGAAAACCGGAAGGAAGATTTCCGGGTCTTTGCGCACACCACCTATGGACGTGGATGGGTCGAGCGGCCGCAGGATGTCGACAGCATGAACGAGCGTCTGGAGAAGGCACTGACTGATCGCGCAGCACTCGATCGCGAGATCGCGGCGACCAGGCAGACGACGTTCTTCGACTGACCGGTTTCATCCCGTTCCACAACCTTCCGCCAGCCCTTCGGGGCTGGCTCTCTCCATACCCCTGCGTCCATCCGGGCGCGCATTCCAATATTGGCTGCCGTATGGCGGCCTTTTTAATTTCTGAAGGCGAAAGTGAGATTCGCACATTTTTCTGACCTGCATTACGCGCCCGACAATCTGGCCGAGTCCGACCGCTGTTTCAGTTTTGCTGTTGGCAACGCGATCGACAGCGGCGCGCAGCTTGGCGTGGTTTCCGGCGACTCGACCGATCACCGGCTCGATGCGCATGCGCCGTCGTTGCACGCGCTCGCGACCCAGATTCACCGGCTAGCCAACGCGATGCCAGTGCTGATGTTGCAGGGCACGTTCTCGCACGAGCCTCCAGGCACCCTCGATAACTTCGCCCTCATGGGCGGCGTTCATCAGATCCACGTTGCGGATCGCGTGTCTCAGGTCGCGCTCGTCGATGGGCGTTTCTGGGCATCGAAGGGACCTGGCTTCTCGGATGACGAACTGCGTCAGTTCATCGGCGTCATGCCCGAAGTGGTGTTCACCTGCCTGCCCACGGTCAACAAGGGCCAACTGGCTGCGAGCGTTGGCGCGCTCGAGGCCGGTACGGAACTGGGCGATGTGCTCGCCGCATATCTGGCGGCGGCGGGCCGTGTGAACAGGCAGCTTCGCGCAGCGGGGATTCGCACGGTCGGTGTCTCGCACGGCACAGTCAACGGCTGCACCACCGAGCACGGCGTCACGATGGCGGGGTTCGATCATGAGTTCTCGCTCACGGCGTTGTTCGAAGCCGAATGCGATGGCTTCATGCTGGGCCATATTCACAAGGAGCAGCAGTGGGAGCGCGACGGCAGGCTGGTCGCATATCCGGGCTCGATTGGCCGCTTCCATTATGGAGAAGAGGGCGAGAAGGGCTATCTGTCGTGGGACGTTGAACCGGGCAGCGCGTCAGCAACGCTCGTCGCAACGCCTTCGCGACAGATGATCTGCATGGACTTCGACGGACCACCGGACATGGCAAAGCTTCAGGAGCTCGCAGCGGACGCGGCCGACAAGTTCGTGCGTGTGCGCTGGCAGGTCGACGAGGAGCATCGTCAGGTAGTCGATCGTGAAGCGATCAAGGCGCTGTTTTCCGGTGCCGCGGGTCTGAAGGTCGAGTCGCGCGTATTGCCGGTGGTTCGCAGCCGTGCCCAGGGCATCAGTCTGGAGACGACCGTCGAGGGGAAGCTCGCACGCTGGTGCGAACTGGCCAGCGTTGACGCCAGCCCGCTTCAGGACCGGTTGCAGCTGCTCGCCTCCGGCGACGTGGAAGCGGTCGCGGCCGGTGTGCTCGCCAGTCTTGCTTCCGGGCCCGAATCGCAGCCTGCATCGCCACCTGAAGTGCCGCCTGAAGTGCCGGCGCTCGCCACGGTGCTCACGCACCCCGCCGCATCGCTGGAGACGGCGGACGAAGTCACGGCCGCCCCGGTCGGGACTGACACCAAGGCGACCGTTACACCCGCGTCGCTCGACTGGCTCAACGACGATCTGTTTGCGGCCTAGCCGCCATGGTGAGAGTGGCCTGTACGGCACTCTCACGCGGAACACAGCCGTGTTCCGGAAGCCCGCCCTCTACCAGAGGACCGCGGGCTTCCGGAACAAGGTTCACCCGCGTCCCTGACGCATCGATCGCAGTCTGCTGCATCCATCTTTTTCGATTAACCCTGGCGGGGATTCATCCCCTCCGGGATACACTCCGCCGATCTTCTGTGGAGTGTCATCATGTTTGGTCTTTATCCCGCCGGCGCCCAATGGGTCCGGCATTTCACTGCCAACCGCCCGCCGCGCGAGATCCAGAAGGTCCTCACCGACCACGCGGGTTATCGCGCGAGCATCTTTCATCTTCCCTTTGGAGAACATCGCGGCGCTGTCATTGCCCAGTCGGACCGCTTCCTGATCCTTACTGCTGCCGTCAATGCGGCAACGGCGGATCTGGCCGTTGTGCCCGACGTGCAGTTGCAAAACCTGCTGTGGTCGTTCAACACGGGCTATGCAAACCAGTGGGGCTCACGTGAGCTGCTCGCGCTCACGGACGTCGACAACTGGGACGCGCTTATCCGGCGTACCAGCGCGGCCTATGCCGCCGTCTGCAGGACCGTTAGCGAAGTCGTCGACGGGTCGCTGGAAAAGAAGGCGGCGGAAGAGCTCGCTCGAGTGGCCGTTCAGGCGGCTACAAACGCTGCTAAACCGCCTGCCCACGTGCCTGATCCGATCGTTGGAAGGATGTTGTCCAACGACGATGATGCGCCGTGGCTGCCATCGGACTATCTGTACGATGCGCCGCTTCAGGAGGTGCCGACATGCGCCCACTGAAACTGACGCTGACGGGCTTTATTGGTGTTCGTGACGGCATGAAGCGCGACACCGTCACGCTCGATCTCGAATCGCTTCCGGGAGGCCTCATCGCGTTGACCGGTCCGAACGGTGCGGGAAAGTCCACGATTATGGACAATCTGCATCCGTACCGGATCATGCCGTCGCGCGCCGCGAAAGTGTCGGTGGATGCGTTCTCTTACTGGGACCACGTCTACGGCGCGCACGCGCTCAAGGAGTTCGAATGGGAGCATGGCGGTGTGCGGTACCGCTCGTCATTCGCATTCCGCAAGCCCGGCAAGACGGGCAAGGCTGAGTACTACCTGGCCTGGCGCGACGCGGACGGAAACTGGCAGCCCATGCAGACAGGTGACGGTACTGTCTCTGATGGCAAGGCGGAGACCTATGACCTGTGTGTCGAGTCGGTGTGTGGCTCGCTGGAGTCGTTCTTTACCAGCGTCTTTTCTGCGCAGAACCGGCGTCCGCTCGCATCGTATGGTGCGACCGAGATCAAGGCACTGCTCGCGGAACTGCTGCATATCGATGACCTGCGCACGCTGTCGGCGAAAGCCGCCGACGTTGCGAAGGTGCTCGGTCGTGCGCTTGACTCCACGCAACAGCAACTCGTTGCGCTTGGATCCAAACGCGATCGCGTCGCGCAGATCGATCAGGCCATCGCTTCCGATGCACAGTCCGTCGCCTCGACTCGCGAGAGCCGGGAGACGCTGAACGCAAAGGTAGCCACCCTGACCGACCAGCGCGCCGTTCTCGCTGCAAGGCAGACTGCCAATGCCGGTGCGCAGGCCCGACTGAGGGAACTGGGCACGCGGCGAAGCCAGATTGCGGCGGCCATGCAGGTCCTTGTAACCGACGCACGCGCCGATGAACAACGCCTGAACCAGCGGCGCGCTTCGTTCCGCACGTCCATCGCGGAACACAACGCAGTGATTGCGCAACGTGAAGCGATTCTGGGCGCCGCCACGGCACGTGATACCGCTCAGGCACGTATCGCGGGCGAGGAGGCGCGTGTCGAGCCTATCCAGAGGGAGATTTCTGCCCTCGAAGAGAAGCAGCTTGCGCTGACGGCGGCAACTTCCCGTCTGAACGGTCTGGAGTCGGAAGGCACGTCGAAGATGACGCTCCTGAAGTCGCTGGAACAGCAGGCGAGTGTGATCAGTACCGTGCCCTGTGCCGGTCATGAGATGCATAACACCTGTCCTTTGCTTGCGCAGGCCCGTCAGGCGGACGTACAGGTTCAGGAGCACCGCATTTCGCTCACGAATCTGCGTGCGACGTTTCGCGCCAAACGCGATGAGGTCGCGCTGCTGACGCCTCAGGTGCAGCATCTTGCGGGGAGGCGGGCGGAGCTGAAGGCGGTCAATGATGCGATCGCGGCCGCGCGCCGTGACCTTCAGAAAGCTGTCGATCTAGCCGCACGCAAGCCGCTGCTCGATGCCGCAACCGAGGGTCTGGGCAAAGCCAGTGAAGAACTGGCCGCGCTCGAGACCGAGGAAGCCACGCTGCGTGCACGCCGCGAGGCGCAGCAGGCCCGTCTGTCGGAGGAAGCGAAGGAACTGGACGCGGAAGTCGCACGCCTCGGCGTCGACGACGTGACCGGTGCCATCGCCGATATCGACCAGCAGCTAACGCAGTGCCGCGAAGCCATCACCGCGGCCGATGCCCGGATCGAATCACTGATCCGCTCGCAGACGACGCGTGAGGTCGAGCGACAGTCGATCGCAAAGGAGCTTGCGGGATTCGACGCGACACAGTCGCGTGCGAACCGCATCTCCGATGAGATTGCCCAGTGGAAGCTGCTCGCGAGAGGCCTCGGCAACGAAGGCGTGATTGCATTGACGATCGACGATGCGGGCCCCGCCCTCACGAAGATGGTGAACGACCTGTTGCTCGCATGCTATGGCATGCGCTTCACGGTCGAGATCCAGACGCAGCGGGCGCTGGCGAGCGGTGAACTGCGCGAGGGGTTCGAAATCCTCGTGCATGACGCCGATCACGACAGCACCAAGGCAGTCACGGTGATGTCCGGTGGCCAGAAGGTCTGGATCAACGAGTGCCTGACACGCGGCATCGCCCTGTATCTGGCAAGCAATGCTGGCCAGCCCTACCAGACCCTGTTCAGCGACGAGTCCGATGGTCCGCTCGATCCGCAGCGCAAGCTGCAGTTCATGCGGATGAAGCGGGAAGTGCTGCGGCAGGGCGGGTACGAGCGGGAGTTTTTCATCTCGCAGACCCCCGATCTGGTTGCGGAAGCGGATGCAGTCATTGACGTCGAGGCGCTCGCTGCCTGAGCGCTGTCATTTCCTGTCATTTCTTCACCCTGTGGGGAACGTCCCCATAGGGGCGTTCCCTCGTCTTTTTTACAACGAGGAATCCCATGCAAAACGTGTTGTTGCTGCTCATCGCAGCAGGCAGTTCGTCGCTGTGCGCGTGCACGGCTCAACCTGTGGCACACGTTGAGCCGGCCAGGCCAGCACCGACGATCGTTGTCCGCAAGCCGCGAGGCGAGCCGGGCGACTTTGTTCTCTGCAAGGATGGTCGCGTCCTGGTCTTCCCGGCCGCGCATCCGCAAACCTGTTCCTGATCGCGCGAAGCCCCAGCCTCGAAAGAGCGTCGGGGCTTCGTACGCAAACATGGAGGTGCCCATGAAGAAGCAGATCGCAGCCGCAACCGTGATCGGGGCAATGCTCGCACTTGTATGCCTGCTCTGGGAACAGCAGTCGTTTGCTGCGCTTCACAGACATCCGACGCGCGTACCAGCCAATAGTCTGTCGCCATTCGACCGGCAACTTCGTCGCGCCTGACTGCCGCAATCAAATTTTCTTTACCCCGACCGGGCAGACCTCCCGGTTGGGGAGGTCTGCCCGGCATCCCCCAAGGAGCCGAAATTGACCTTCTCATGCAGTGATTTTCTAGATGATGTAATGCGCAGTCTCGTCCACTCACAGGCGATCACTGAGGCCGAAATTCCTGCCGATGACCCCGGCAAAGCCGCAGATGTTGCGACCGCGGCAATCGTGGCGATGCATCGTGCAGGCCTGTTCGCACGCTTCATGCGCGAGCTGCTGAACGCAGTGGAAACGTTAGGAGCGGTCGCTGAGGCCCACGGTGTCGACGCGCTGGTCTTCCTGTTCGATCTGCAGGCGGCGATTCTCAACGATACTTCTGTCGATGCGCACGCAGGCATCGACGGTCGCATCGTCGAGCTCGTATCTCAACTGCCGTCGGCCGCCGAATGGATGAAGCATATCCGGAAGGAAGGGCATGAGCTCGACACTCGCTTTGGGGCTACCGCTCTGCTGGAGAGCCGCAGAGTGCTGGAAAGCGGAGATTGTCGATCGCCGGACCATGAGTTCAAAAACTTCCACCGGCTGCTTTGCGAGCGCTTCGGGTACCCTCACGATGAGATTGACTGGAAACGCGATCAGCTTTCGCTGATCGAATGGATCGCGAATCGCCAGTCGACCCCGGTCAGTGTGCAGCCTGTTCCGACCATCCGGGTCAGAGCGGACGGCGACGCGAATTTCTATCATCTTCTGGACGGCGACGACTGGATTGCCGCCGTGCAGATGAATGGCAGGTTCACGGTGCCGATGCAGGAAGCCATGTTGCAGAAGTTTGCCGGGGTGTTGCGCAATCCATGCGGTCCTCACTTGGCGGACATGAACAATGCAGTTCCCGATCATGTCCGGGACCGGGTGAAATGGGCGCTGAGCCGGTTGCGTGAACATGAAGCCGCGCTTCAGGGAGTTCAGCTGGCACGCGGGAACGGCCATTTCCTGGCACTGGAACTGAAGGATCGGGAAGAGGCGATCAGGCACGCAATGGAAAGGATTGACGAATTTCGGGGCGTGGCTGCGAAAAATGGTGTGGATGCTGAAGCGTTTATCCATTCCATTGGCGGTCTTCCCGATCTGGAGAGGTTCGGATACCGGACCAGCTAACCGGTACTACCATGAAACCGCCCGTCGAGCGTCCCCGTCCTGGGGTCCGCCCGACGGGCATTTTTTTTGGTGCTCGCACAGTCGGCGCCGGATTTGCGGCTCGTCTTCGGTCGAAAGAGACCACTATTTCCGCATCTTTTCCCGTGGCCACGCCCGCGCACTGGAATTACCCTTTGTGAATCTTCTGCGCCACAGGCGCATCGACCGGCCCGCCTCGCGGGCTTCTTTTTCCCCTTGGGAGCTTCTCCCACCGGGGAAGGCTCCCGTCCTACTGGAGCCTTCATGAAAAGCACTCAACGCAGCGCCAATCGTTACCGTTCTGCTTCCTGGGAGCGGGTCTGCACAGCATCCACCCGGGTTCCCGCGGATTTTGGGCGTCACCTGCGTGACGTCGCCCGCCCGCTGCAGATCGCCTACCAATGTCTCATGTCCTCGTATGACGGTCATCCGGCCGGAATCGAGTGCCGTATCGAGGATCGCGAGTCGTGGGCTTTCGCACTTCCGGATGCGTCAGGCTCAAAGGCGTGGCGCATTCAGCAGTTCGACCTGGACGGGTTCATCGGTCATCTCTGCTTCGACTCCCTCAACGAGGCGATCGAAGAAATGCTCCGCATGGGCTACTGCGTGACCGATCCCGGAGCGCTCGATCGCATCGGAGCGACTGTCCGATGGGCACGGGGTGTACGCCGCGCAGCGCTCATGCAGAAGCATCAGGAAGGTCTCATCACGTACCGCCAGATGATCGACGAGATGTCTGCACTGCCTCACTGACCGTCCTTTCAACTCATTAACCCCTGTGGGAGCCGCTCCCGTAGGGGGCGGGCTCCATTAACCCGGAGCAATCATGTTTGACGAGATTCTTCAAAAGATGGAGGCGGCAATCGCCGTCCTCATGGGCCTGATCCGTGCCGGCCATCCGTTGTGCGGCACGGCCAGCGGCAAGGACTCGACTTGCGCGACGATTCTCATGCTCGAAGCCGTGCGCCGCGTCGCGGATGAAGGCCTCGCCCAACCCGCGCACTACATTTCATCGGCCAACACCACGATTGAAAACAGCAGTCTTGCGCGACATATCGAAACGATGCTGGAGGAGGTCGACAATCACGCGGCCGCATATGGGCTCGGCGTGACGACGCACATCGCCACGCCGTCGCTGGCGATGCAGTTTGTCGTTTCCACCATCGGCCGCGGCACCCTGGTGCGCACGGTCGAAAACGGCGTGCGTGCCGGCAAACGCACGAGAGCGTGCGCGACGGACTGGAAGCTCATCCCACAGGGGCGGTTGCGCGCGGCGCTCGAGCGCGATGCGACGGCCCGGGGCGACCGCGAGATCTGTACCGTTCTCGGCAATCGCATCGCTGAAAGCGCCTCGCGCGGCGTTGCCATGCTGGCCCGAGCGGAAAGCGCGATTGCGCCTACGCGTGACGCCAACGATGCACTGTCTATCTCACCGTTGCGCGACTGGTCGGTCGATGATGTCTGGCTGATGCTGACGATGTTTGCCGACGACGAGAAGCGTCCGTTTCCTTGTGCGTTTTCGGTGCGATCCATCGAAGGTCTGTCGGACCTGTACCGCGCCGGTAACGATGGCATGTGCGGAGTGGTTCTCGGCGAAAGTGGGCAGCGTACGGCGTGCGGTTCGCGATTCGGATGCGTGTTCTGCTGCGTCGTTGGCGATCGGGACAAGTCGCTGGAATCCATGATCCGGGAGCCGGAGCATGCGTACATGGCGGGCCTCAACGATTTCCGCAATTACCTGCTCGCGACACAGTGGGATCTGAAGCGCCGCGAGCTGGTGGGTCGGTCGCTGAGTTCTGCCGGATATGTGCGAGTGCAGCCCGATGTGCTGTCGTTCTGGGAGCGCATGAACCTGTTGCGCTACCTGCTCACGCTCGACGCGCTCGAAATTGAACGCGCCGAACAGCACGACGCGGATCTCGCGGCTGGTCTCATTCCTGATACGCCCGAGAACCGCGACCTCTGCGACGTGCAGTTCGAAATGATCACGCCGTCACAACTGGTCGCGATCGACTTCATGTTGTCCATGCACCACTACGCACCGCATGCGTTTCCAGCGGTATCAGCCTGGTACGAAGTCCACAGACTGGGGCGCCGATACCGCATCCCCAAAGTCGACACGTTTCCGAAGGTACCCATCACGAATCACGGATGGTTCCGCGTCGGACAGTTCGACGCGGAGGCGCCCGCCGAAGGTCTTCGGGATTTTGGCGCCGAGCAGTGGAATCGGTACCGGCATCCGGGTCGCGTGTCCACCTATGCGCAAACGACTGCTGGCGAACGCGTTGTGTATTTCGAACAAAGCGACCACCTCGACGTCGATGGCGAAAGAGCCTGTGAGTTCGTAACCTGCTCGTTTGATTACGAGTGGTATGCGCGCGTACAGGCCCACGCAGGGATCGAATCGGCGCGTTTCTGGCTCAACGAAACGATCCTGACACTGCCTACCGGGAAGTCCCAGCGATATCAGGAGATGGCAGTGCGCGGGCAGTATTTCGCGCGCCTCGCCGAGCGCCTGAACCTGACGCCGGCGGAAATGGATCAGTACCTGATCAGCCATGCGGTCAAGGAAGTGCAGCAGCTCGATCTCTTCTCGATGGCCGCGTGAGCGGCTCAAATCATTCACCCTTGCGGGGCTTGCCCCCGCAAGGGGCTGCTCCGCGCATCCATCTGGAGTAGCTTATGTACCTTGAAGCAGCTAAACCCGGCATGCCGGTTCGCCAGCGCAACGCTCATGTGGACGCAGGCCTGCTCGTCCGTGTCGGCATCCCGCACAGCGGCGGCCGACTCGCATACCACGCGTTCAATGAAGGCTACGCGGGCATGGTCTCCGCTTCTGCCTTCTGGAATCCGAAAACCGGGCGCTTCCGCATCCCTGAAGCGACAGACCTGACAGAGATGGATTTCGCTCTGGACAGTGCGGGATTCACCGCCATGCGGCTCTTTCAACTGAAAGGCCGGCAGCGCGGCATCGCTGGCGTCTATCCGTGGACGATGGAGCAATTCGTAGAACTCGCCGCGTTTTCCGGGGCGACGTGGGTCTCTCAGCCCGATTTATGCTGTGAGCCGGAGATTGCCGCGGATCAGGCTGCGATCGACTATCGCATCAACGCGACGGCGACGCTTCTCGAGGGAATGTTGCGTGTCGTCTATCCGTGACAGGATGAACTGTCGAAGACGATGAGCGCGGCCGCGGTCCAGAATGCCGTTCGCATCCCCGTAGGTGTGGTTCAAGGCTGGACGGTCGATGCGTTACAGACGCAGCATCGATCTCATGATGCAGGAGTGGGAGCGATGGATGCCATGGATCGCGCCCCCAGTCCTGATCGGCCTTGGGTCCGTCTGTCGACGGCACCTGACCGATCCCAAACATGGGCTATTCGCCATACTGGAGGGGCTGGAGGGGTATCTTCCAGCTCGGGCGCGCGTCCATTGCTTCGGCGTCAAGGGGCAGGCCTTATCGAGGGTCAAGATGTATCCTTGGGTGGCGAGTGTAGACTCGATGGCCGCCGACTATTCGGCGCGGGTGAAGGCCCGACAGGCTGGGATCTCTAGCACGATTGCGCACCGCGCAGCGGAAATGAATCGCTGGATGGCGGCCGCCTCACGGCGTGCTGCACCTGCAACTAGCGACCAGTTCCGTCTTGGCTTCAACCACTGAATGCCGCATCCGTTTTATCGACCCAGCCCGCGAGTTCTCACAAACCGCAGGCTTGTTTTTTTTGCGGGGGTCTCAGCACTTCGCGATTAACGATGCACGACCGCAGATCACGCGCGAATCAGTTCTGCTCAGTGCGAACTGGCTCGGTCATCGCAAGGCGCGCGCGATATCCTTTGGTACCGCGACCGGAGTGCTATGGCTTGTATGCACGCGCGTACGGCCCGCAAGCACGAATTCAGATCGGATCTTCACGCGCTGCGTGTAGAGTCCGCGGCCGGTCGTCACAGGGGTTGATTCATGCGGGTTTCTGCGCTCGATGTAGTCGTGGAAATCGACCTCGATAGGGAACATGACCTGCTTGTTGTCCTGAACCTTCAGCCTGACGCATTTGAGCGCCACGCCGCGCAAGTGGCTGTCGAGAATGGGGTTGAGGACGTGGTCACGAACGATGTACGAGGTCATCGCGCTTTGAAATGCCGGATTAAAGTGAAGCAAGTGAACAATCGCCAGACGCTCCGATGAAGCCGTGATGGCAACGCGAAACATCAGCGCGCATGGCTGTCCGGATTCATCTGGATACGCGATGTCAGCAAATTGCGTTTGATATGGCATGCGGACTCCGTTCGAAGGGTTACGCCGGTCTGATAAACCGGCGTAATCCACCCTACGGAGCTGTATGCAAAGTCAAGCCGCACCCGGCTCACTAATCGTGGCACGCAGGCGCGTGACAGTTCGGTGGCTCATGAGTCCAGCTGAACAAACCGTAGAGCCTTAAGCGTTGGGGGTTTCCGGCGGAAATCGTGTTGTTGGAATTGCAGAGATCTGGCATATTGCTGGGTATAGCCTGCAAATTCTGACGAGGTTTAGATGGGTCCGAAGGCGCCTGTAACGGAGAAGGATTTGTTCCGGCATCCACTGCGCGAACAGATCAATCTCAAGCATCCACTGGTACGGCTGGCCGAGCTGATCAATTGGGAGCGGCTCAGTGCATCGATGAGCGCGAGTTTCGTTTCGGGTAAAGGCAGACCTGCGAGTTCGCCTCGACTGATCGCTGGTCTGCTGTATCTGCAGCACGCCTTCGACCTCTCGGACGAGGATGTTGTGTGGCAATGGGTTGAGAACCCGTACTGGCAGGTTTTTACGGGCGAGACGTACTTGCAGGCCGAACCGCCGATCGATCCGTCCAGCCTCACGCGATGGCGCAAACGGTTGGGAGAAGCCGGTGTCGAGGAGTTGCTCGCCGAGACGATCGACGCGGCGAAGCGTGCCGGAGTGATCAAGGCGTCGAGCGCGAAACGCGTAATCGTTGATACGACCGTGATGCCCAAGGCGATCGCACATCCGACTGACTCGCGACTGCTGGAGCGCTGTCGTGAACACCTCGTGAAGGCCGCTGCGCGGCACGGCCTGAAACTGCGTCAGAACTACAACCGCGAAGCACCACGCCTGGCCACCCAGATCAGCCGCTACGCGCACGCGAAGCAGTACCGGCGGATGAGAAAGGCAGTGCGCACCCTGCGCTCGCGTGTCGGCCGCGTCATGCGCGATGTCGAACGGCAACTCGACACGGTGGTTGATAACAGGCGAGCTGAGCTGCAGGAACTGATTGCCCGCACGAAGCGAATCCTGACGCAGAAGACGAAGGACAAAAATAAGCTGTATGCGCTGCACGCGCCGGAAGTCGAGTGCCTGGCCAAGGGTAAGGCGCGCACGCCATACGAGTTTGGCGTCAAGGTGTCGATCACGACGACACACCGGGAAGGGCTGGTGGTGGGTGCCCGCTCGATGCCGGGCAATCCGTACGATGGACATACGCTGGAAGAAGCGCTGGAGCAGGCAGCGATTCTCAGCGATGTCAAACCTGAAATCGCGATCGTCGACCGTGGTTACCGGGGCGCTGAGCCAGACGGGGTGAAGGTCTACCATCCCGGCCTGCGACGCGGCATCACGCGCACGTTGCGCGCCATGATCCGGCGGCGCAGCGCGATTGAACCAGCGATCGGTCATATGAAGGCCGACGGCAAACTCGACCGGAACTGGCTCAAGGGCGCGCTCGGGGATGCGATCAACGCAGTGCTATGTGGTGCCGGCCACAACCTGCGCATGATCCTCAGAAAGCTGCGGCGTTTTTACGTCCTTGTACTTGTCGCATTGCTCAACCGCTCCGCGGCTTCCGCTTCGACACCATGAACGGCGTCGTCGCCGAAAACGAATTATTCAGACCCGACTCATGAGCCCAAGCATCCGGCTTGTGTCCTCGTTGCTCCGACTAGACAGCAGCCGTCTACGTGCGAAAGCGTTTCGCAGAATGCGAGGGCTCATGTCGAGCGCCGCAAATCCGATCTTTTCAAGCGCGTCGTTCACGATCACACCGAGAAGTACATCGTTGATCGCGTTATCACCGCCGGGTGCGGGGAATAGCAGAGCGTCGCCGTCAGACCTATGAGAGTTCGTCCATCGCTGAAGAGCTGCCAACGCAAAGGCGGGTATCGTCACGCGCCGTTCCTGTCGGGGGCCACGCTTTGGAACGTAGACGTTTGGCCTCACGTCATCGATGACTAGATGGCGCAGCTGAGTTTGACGCAGCTCGCCCGCCGATATACCAGTCCCCACCAACAGTGCAACGATCGCGCGGTTTCGCTGCATTCTCGGATCATCCGACGCTGACGGTGTGGTCCACGCCTGGAGTCGTAGGTCAGCGGCCGGATCAAGGAAGACTGGTCGCGGCTCGTTCTCGGGCAACGGTCGTAAGCGATCAATTCGGCAACGGGATTACTGGACCGCAACCCGATCTCAACGAGGTGACGGCACAAGTGATTGAGCATCTTGGCGTACCGCAGCCGCGTCGATGTGCCGGGCGCGATACGCCTATCCATCTCGTTGAAAAATGACTCAATGTGCGCGGCGTCGAAGGTGGCAATCGACGCACTTTGCCCCTTGATGTGCCGAAGAAAGCGGTCAAACATCGCGGCGTGTTGCACCCGCGAGCGGGCAGAGAACGGTTTGCGGTCGGCCCCGACTGCGTCGGTCTTCTGCCAGAGTCGATAGGTCTCCGAAGGTTCCGACAACCAGAGAAAGTTCGTGTCCATTTTGACCTTATATACTCAGGAATGACGAAATGTTGATTAAAGAGCCGCTCGGACTCGCGCAGTCCTTCTTCGGTAAAGATCACGGACTTCGTCTTGTTGACCGGGTCTTGGATCAAACCCCGTTCGTAGAGTCGGTTCAGCACATCCCAGTCGAAACCCTTCCATGCGCGGTATCGGTCATGCAGGTCAGGTAGAGAAGTGCCAGGGCGACTTCATCAATTGCGTCGGTGTTGATGTTCATGATGCTTCGCCCGCGGCCGTCCGGACCCGCATACAAAACCGTTCGAGACTGGCCAGAATTTCATCAGCCGACTTGCTCCAGGAAAACGGTTGTGGATTGGCGTTGTAGATATCCAGGTATTGATGGATCGCGTCTTCGAGTTGACGTGTCGAGCGATGCGTACCGCGTCGAAGGTATTTTTCAGTGAGCGAGGCGAACCAACGTTCGACCTGATTAAGCCACGACGCC
Organism: Paraburkholderia youngii; assembly: GCF_013366925.1. Classification (NCBI taxonomy): domain Bacteria; kingdom Pseudomonadati; phylum Pseudomonadota; class Betaproteobacteria; order Burkholderiales; family Burkholderiaceae; genus Paraburkholderia; species Paraburkholderia youngii. The sequence goes on along the minus strand of NZ_JAALDK010000003.1, from coordinate 102,230 downwards.
GAGGTGGGCGTGAAGTGAACATGGAAGCGAGGATGTCGAGCGAACCAGGCTTTGATCGAGGGCGTTTTGTGCGTGCCATAGTTGTCCATCACCAGATGCACATCCAGGTGCGATGGCAAGCTGGCTTCGACGGTGCGCAGAAAGCGCACGAATTCGCTGCTGCGATGGCGCCGATGTACCTCGCCGATCACCTCGCCAGTAGCGATGTCCAGCGCCGCGAACAGCGTAGTCGTGCCGTGGCGCATGTAATCGTGCGTGCGTCGCTGCGGGATGCCGGGTGCCAACGGCAGCATGGGTTGCGTGCGATCGAGCGCCTGAATCTGGCTCTTCTCGTCCACGCACAACATCATGGCCTTAAGCGGCGGATCCAGGTAAAGCCCGACGATATCTCGCACCTTGTCGACGGACATCGGATCACTGGAGAGTTTGAACGTATCCTGCCGATGCGGCTGCAGACCAAAAGCACGCCAGATCCGTGTGACCGCCGTTTGCGACAATTTCATCTCACGAGCCATCGTGCGCGTGCTCCAGTGAGTCGCGCCGAGAGGTACGGACTCAAGCGTCTTTGCGATGACCGCATCGACGCGAGCGTCATCAATCGTCCTGGGCGCGCCGGGCCGAGGCGCATCAAGCAGTCCGTCCAGACGATGCATTACGAACCGCGCCCGCCACTTCGAGACCGTTTGCTGAGTGACCCTCTGTTTCGCCGCAACGCTCTTGTTGTCCAAGCCATCGGCACAGGCCAACACGATGCGCGCCCGCAATGCGAGGGCTTGTGCGGTCTTGCGTCGCATTGTCAGCGCTTGCAGTTCTTCGCGCTCCGATTCGCTCAGCACCAGTTCCCCTTTGGGTCGTCCGCTCATCCTTGCCCCCTCGCATCAAGTGCCACATAGAACACTTTAGTACGTGATCGGCATCATTCAATGAATTTGTAACTCAAGACACTAGAGGGCAGGGGCGGTCTCGCAACGCCGTACCTCGCATTTTCGGTTTTTGACGCCGCACGAGAATCAACTCTATATCGTTAATGCGAGCGTTTGTAACCGAAAGACGGTTGTTTCTATGCGTGATTGCGGCTTCTACTGGGCGACAGGTTCAGAGCAGTTCGCTGCATGCCGCGTTTCGGTGCGCGGGTACGCGCCAACGAAATGACCAGAAATTGAAATGTTGCACCGGTGCAAGTCGAGTCGTTGCACCGGTGCATTTCTGTCCGCTCGAGCCGCGAGTCCCGTGGCGGGGGCGGTTCCCGTGGTTGAAGTGCTGGCTTAGCTACCGCCCGTCGGCTGCCGTATTCGCAGCATGTCCAGCATCGGTGCCGCTGCGTGTCAATTGCAAGTTCTGATGCGGGTTTCAATCAATGTGTCATGTAGAAGTTCTTGCGCTTCCTCTGCTGACTCGACGCCAAAGATGGCGGTACCGAACGTGCCATCACTGTGAAACATTAACATATGTGCCTTGGCCGTTTTACCTCTCTTAAACCGGCTCACGAGTCCTCTGTAACGCCTCAGGGACGCGCCAGAGGAAAACAACGCTTCGTTCGGCCTCCATTTATCGACATGGCCACCCCACCAACGGGTCTCGGTATGATCGATCAGCGCTACGAGCAGGCGACGATTCAGTTTTGTTTGCTGCGCCTTCGCAAATGCATCTTCGAAAGTAATCCTCATGTGCTTCTCCGAACTTCTGACTCAAGACCGACGGTATGGCGCTTCTTCCAATTGCAGACCCGACAGTTTTCCGCACTACATCTGCACTTGTACTATGCTCGGGGCACCGCTTGTCGAGGCCCGCAGCCTTGGCTCCATATGTTTCAAGCTTGCCGCAAAGCTCCGCACACCATCCACAGGTTGTCCAGCGCAAAGAACGTCGTGATCTGGGCAGTGTTCTTCATTAAACAGCGGTATCTGGTCTTCGTTTAGGCAAACTGCCGCTTGAGGACGTAGAATGGGTGTTCGACCTTGGCAGGGAGCCGACGCCAGATGTCAGTGCATGGAAAAGCGTTGCTAGACTGACGCGATACGCTGGCAATGTCGCGATGAGGCTAGGCAAGCATACATGACCATTTCATGGCCATGCAACAACGCCGTGGCCTCGGTGATATCGTGAACGTTGGCTGCCTCGGCTATAACGGTGTGTACGTGACCGGACGTCGCGTCCACGCCGATGTGTGCTTTCATCCCGAGTGCCATTCACCGCCTTTCTGCGTCTGCGCATTTCCGAATCCCGCATCGCCTCGTTGTTTTTCGTCGAGCTCGGCGCTGGAATCAGCGTGGCATCGACCACCGACCACTCTCGAGCATCAACCGTGTCTCCACCAGAATCTCATTGACGGGTGCGAGCATTTGCGCAGCACATTCCATGTGCTTCGAGGAACGACCGAAATAGAAAATCGTGCTGTCGTTCGGCAAACGCCTGATCTCGGCGTTTGGTTCTGCTCTTGCGTTACCGCGTGAGCTGATGGGCTTTGTCCGGATGGGTACGAGTTCCCGTGCCATGGACGCGACTATGCATTTTTGACGCAAACCGGTTTGCCGAAGGCGTTCCACCGGTTCAGCAGGTTGGCGATGATTACGCCTTCGCCTTCCTGCGACGCAAGCTCCTGCGTCAGCAGGCGCTCGCCGATGCAGCGCTTGATGCGCGAGATCTGCGCCTCGACCAGCGAGCGCACACCGTAGCCGTATTTCTTGTGAAATGCATAGATGCCTTTGACCTCGATGTATCTGACGATCTGGTCATGCCGGCGGGTTCGCTCCTCGCCGTGTACGACCGCGTGAGCTGGCGGTGGGATGACGGGCGTCACGCCCGCGCCTGAAAGCGCTTCGGTACGCTCGATGCTGTAGTACGCGCCATCGGCAATCACCCGATCCATCGGCACATCAGCGGGCAGCAAGGCGTCCATTCCTTCGCTGTCCGATACTTCTGTAGTGGTGATGCGGATCGCGTGTACGTTCATGTCAGCGTCGATCGACAGATGCATCTTGCGCCACGGCGTGCGCGCGGCCTTCTGAGCGTACTTTTCCTCGTACCACTGGCTCGCCCGCCCAAAGCTCAATCCCGTGCTGTCGACGATGAGACTGATCGTCCCGCCGCGCGCGAGACGTCGGGCCAGCTGTTCGCAACGCTGCGTGACGCTCACCTCCAGTGAAGCGAACCGTTCGCCCAGCTGACTGGCGCTGGGCTCCGGGATGTCCAGCCCGCGAGTCTCCCAGTAGTCCTCCATATAGCCGGTGATCTGCCGCATCCCCCAGCCGAACAGCCGGTAGAAGGTAAAGATCAGCTCGATGGACGCCGTGGTGTAGGTCGGCTCACGCCCCGACACGCCCGGCGTACGGATCTTTGCGTTGATAAGCTGCATCTTCAGATCGCCGCCCGGCACATACAGGCTGTATCATGCCGCACTTTCTCAGGCTCTGGTTATACGCCCGCGCGTTCGTCACCCGGTACCCCGGCTTCTTGCGCTTGCGCGGTTCACCCGTCTTTAGTCTGGTTTTATATGGCATTATTCAATGCTGGCTTCATGATGTTGCGCTTTTACACAACCCGCAGCATCTTTGCAATACCCCCATCCGGACAAAGCCATCATGAACACAATCCCGACCCGCAGATGCGGCCACCATCGATCCCTGCGGAAAAGCGCAAGGGACTGCTGGAGACGATGATCGCCGGGCCGACCCACATCTACCGTTACTTCGAGCCCCACCGGCGCGCGCTGGCGAGCATCCCGCGAAGCGTTCCCATGCGTCGTGAAGAGCCGAAGATCGGGCGCAACGAGCCGTGCCCGTGCGGTAGTGGCCGCAAGTGCAAGCATTGCTGCATGGCCAGCTCGCCGACGTTTCACTGATCATGCAGCACCGCTACGGAGACACGCAATGCCCCAGATCCCGGATGATGCCGATCTTCCCCTGAGCGCCAATGGCCCCGCTTACACGTCGCGACAGGATCGTGACGGCATACCGCTTTCGTATGTCGGTGAAAAACTCGGGCTCGCCATTGCGGATCTGCATCGCCACGCCCGGCGCTGTCAGGACGAACGTGATGATTTGCGCTGCGCCATGTACCACCTTCTCGTGGCATACCTGGGACTACACAACATGCTTGGCAAGGCGAACGACCGGACCCTGGTTGACCGGTTGCTTGACGGCAGCAGCGAGAAGCTGGACACGTGGCTGTGCCAGGTCGCGCGGGAGGGCGATGTTCATGGGCTCGCCGAACTGGGCAACTGACGCATACGGATCGCGAATTCCATGAAGCCAACCTTTCGCGGCGAGCGGGTGCCAGCCGCCATGCAAGACCGGTATGACGAGATCATTGCGCTTACCGACGCCTTTTGTGCGCAACACCTGACCGATGAATACCGCGACCTCTGCCGACGTCTCGTTGCCACCCTGTGCCGCAAGCGGCCATCGCCACCGGTGACCGGTCCTGCGCGCTCCTGGGCCTGCGGCGTGGCCTACGCGATCGGGAGGGTCAACTTCCTCTTCGACAAGTCCCAAAAGCCCCCATGCGCGCCGATGCACTGTGCCAGCACTTCGGGCTAAGCGCCCAGACCGGTTCGGCCCGCTCAGGATCAATTCTGAACCTTCTGAAGATCGGTCAGCTCGATCCTCGCTGGTCACTTCCCAGTCAGCTCGACAGAAATCCACTCGTCTGGCTTATCGAAATCAATGGCATGATCGTCGACGCGCGCCGCATCCCACGCAATTTGCAGGAAGAAGCCTTTCGCCTAGGCGTCATCCCATTCGTCCCAGACGAAGATCGCTAGTTCGCGGGAATTCCCGGGCCCGGTTTGTACGCCGCCTGTGGCGTAGCAATTTTCCCTTGCCCTTCATCGGGTTCGCCGCCTCCTATCCTGGCAGGCACGTCCGCCCGCTAACTCGGGCTAAACGTGCTTTATTTTCCGTTTCCTGAAGCGTCCCCCTCGTCACTGAATATCGGATTCAGGCGGCGGCAACTGAACGTTCCCTGCCTCTTCAACGGACTTTACGCCCTTCATGCCTTTGAGCTGCTGCACGTCGGCTAAGGAGGCGGCTCCCGAAATGATTCCGAGCCCTTCCATCATGTTGTTGATCTTTAGGCCTTTGCCCTCCAACTCCGATGCTAGTTGCCTGAAGCGTTGCAGATGATCCTCTGCAACGGTTACGACGACTTCTACACCCGGTTGATCGGCGGGGCCGCTCATGGTCGCTCCTTGGGGCGAGGGCCACCGGCGGACGCGCTCTGCTCACGCAGACATCACCGATGGCGCATTGGACAGTGTGCAAGGCAAGTCAGCTGCCCCGCGATTCATCGTAAACGGTCAATAAAAGACGTCCTTCGGTCGAAATGCAGAAGGTCAGAAGCTAGGTGTCCACGTGGACACCTGCGCACTGACAATGATGACAGAGAACAAGGACCTCAAGAGACCGCTGGTGATTGGCGAGAAACGCGACGACCGACACACGAAGCCGCTCCCGACGAACTGTTCAAGTTGTGACGGAGATCCAGCGTGTCGATCAGGTGAATCGGTTGTGATCATCCACGTCACTGTGGACTTACAACTGCCCGCGCCGTTCGCAGATCGCATTGATCCGCATGATCGCGAACCGCTCCTTGGCACCAGGCATATTTTGCAGTATGCACTCGTAGTACGCCTTCTCGCGCGGCAGCAACATTTCGCTGTTCCGATACAGTGCGTAGCATGAGCGCTGGATATAGTTTGATGCACCCTGACTGCGGGCGTCGCGCAAACCGACGAGCATGCAGTCGTCATAGGATGACGGCCCATCAGCGAACGCTGGATGCATAATTAGTAGGCCCAGCAGGCCAAATACCGTCCGCAGGGTACATGTCCGTGTGACACTCTTGAGCATGGGCTTCTTCTCTACTGTGTGAGTTTGCTCGGCGTGGACACCGGCCCCGCCCTGGTGGCAGTTTATCAAATGGCGCTGATCCGGATTTACGTCATGCTCCACGGCTTTGTCCGGATGGGTACGAGTTCCCGTGCCATGGACGCGACTATGCATTTTTGACGCAAACCGGTTTGCCGAAGGCGTTCCACCGGTTCAGCAGGTTGGCGATGATTACGCCTTCGCCTTCCTGCGACGCAAGCTCCTGCGTCAGCAGGCGCTCGCCGATGCAGCGCTTGATGCGCGAGATCTGCGCCTCGACCAGCGAGCGCACACCGTAGCCGTATTTCTTGTGAAATGCATAGATGCCTTTGACCTCGATGTATCTGACGATCTGGTCATGCCGGCGGGTTCGCTCCTCGCCGTGTACGACCGCGTGAGCTGGCGGTGGGATGACGGGCGTCACGCCCGCGCCTGAAAGCGCTTCGGTACGCTCGATGCTGTAGTACGCGCCATCGGCAATCACCCGATCCATCGGCACATCAGCGGGCAACACGGCGTCCATTCCTTCGCTGTCCAATACTTCTGTAGTGGTGATGCGGATCGCGTGTACGTTCATGTCAGCGTCGATCGACTGATGCATCTTGCGCCACGGCGTGCGCGCGGCCTTCTGAGCGTACTTTTCCTCGTACCACTGGCTCGCCCGCCCAAAGCTCAATCCCGTGCTGTCGACCATGAGACTGATCGTCCCGCCGCGCGCGAGACGCCGGGCCAACTGTTCGCAACGCTGCGTGACGCTCACCTCCAGTGAAGCGAACCGTTCGCCCAGCTGACTGGCGCTGGGCACCGGGATGTCCAGCCCGCGAGTCTCCCAGTAGTCCTCCATATAGCCGGTGATCTGCCGCATCCCCCAACCCAACAGCCGGTAGAAGGTAAAGATCAGCTCGATGTACGCCGTGGTGTAGGTCGGCTCACGCCCCGACACGCCCGGCGTACGGATCTTTGCGTTGATAAGCTGCGCCTTCAGATCGCCGCCCGGCACATACAGGCTGATCATGCCGCGCTTTCTCAGGCTCTGGTTATACGCCCGCGCGTTCGTCACCCGGTACCCCGGCTTCTTGCGCTTGCGCCGTTCACCGTCTTTAGTCTGGCTTTATATGGCATTATTCAAGCTGGCTTCATGATGTTGCGCTATTACACCCCCCAGCATCTTTGCAATACCCCCATCCGGACAAAGCCGTAGCGAGTAATCCACTTGCGAAGCTGATTCGGAGTTACGTCGTGCTCCATGGCCGTGCGCGCGATTGACACACCGGGCTTCAGGCACATCCTGACCAGTTCGTCACGTGCGGCTTCGTCATACTCGCGTCGGCCGTCGCGCTTCTCGCCAATCACCAGACGGCTCTTGAGGTCTTTGTTCTCTGTCATCAGTGTCAGTGTGCAGGCGTCCACGTGGACACCTAGCTTCTGACCTTCCGCCCCGCGATGGAAGGGCGTCTTTTATTCGTCACTAAAGTTCAGGGAGCTTGCGTCAAACCCCAGCCGACATCGGACGTCGGCAACGACAGTCCGCGCGTATTGGCGATGAGACGCTGCCACAGTGCCGCGCCGCGTGCGCCGCTAGCTTGCGCCCAGAGTGCCGCGATCCCCGCCACATGCGGCGTCGCCATGCTGGTTCCCGAGATGGTGCGGTAACGAGTGGGCATCGACCACGACGAGTACACGGCGACGCCCGGGCCTGCGATGTCTACCGCCGTGCCGGGCTGGCGAACCGTGTCCCGAGCCGAAAAGTCGGCAATGCGCAAGCCCGAGTCTAGCGCACCGACCGCCATGAACGATCGGCTGTTAGCTGGTCGCGAAACGAAGCTAAACTGGCCAGCGGAGCGCTGCGCGTTGTTGCCTGCGGCGGCCACGATCATGCATCCGGCATCCAAGGCGCGTTGGCCAGCAGTTTCGTATGCCACCGAGGTCGTGGCGACGTTTGCGCCCAGCGACATCGAAATCACATGACACTTGTTCCTCACTGCCCAGTCGATGCCAGCGAGGACGTCGCCGTCAACGCCACGTCCCTGATCTGTCAACACCTTGCCGACGAAGATCGTGGCCTTGTGAGCAATGCCGTAGCGCGGCCCCAAAGCGGGATGCAGCGGGCCGCAAGCGGTGCCGATGCAGTGCGTGCCGTGGCCGTGGCCGTCGTTGGCGCTGCCCACTCCGGCGATGAACGATGTCGGTTCGATCTGGCGGCCGACGAAATCTGGATGCGTCAAGAAGAACCCCGTGTCCAGCACCGCCACATTGATTCCCTGGCCTGAATACCGCGACGTCGCCACCTTGGTGGCTTGCAGTCCCCAGGTCAGCGTTGCCGTGTCGACAAACGCTGCTTCGACATCGAGCAGATCTTCCCCCGCCGGCCCTTCGCTGGCCGACGCATACAGGCTTTGAGCAGCATCCCGGAAACCGCGCAAATAGTCGAGTGACATCGGACTCGGTTCCCCCAGCGCATACATCACGCCCTCGGGTTCGACCGCCAAGATAGCGGAATCCTCGCCCGCCGTCATCGCCAGCGAGCCGGCGGCACTTGGGTCGATGTTGACCACCGCGATCCCGAGGGTATCCAGCACCGCGCCACCGTCTGCCGGAACCCGCTCCACATCCAAACCGGACGCGCCGAAATCATCGCTCTTCAACATTTTTGACTCGGCCACACCGGTGCTGTCGGCAAGTACCGACAATGCATCCTTGTGCGCGCCCTCACGAAAGGTCACGATAAATCGGCCCGTGGTTTCGGGCGTGACGTTTTGGTTTACTTCGGAATTCATCTTCGGTTCCTCCTGATGGCGGGACGGCCTACGAGCACACCCGGCCGGCGTCCGCGACCGCTACCTTCCGGATGGCCTCGTCGACGTTTCCCTGAGCAGTGGTCAAGAGCCACAGCTCGACCGAGCGGCCGGTGTCCGCCAGAAACTCGACCGCGCCATTCCTGCGCGTCACCCTAACCACGCCGCATCCAAGTTCGATGGCAACGACCTCGTCGGCTGATGCGGGCGGTCGCGCATCAGCCGACGCTGGCTCGACCGTGCCAAGCAAACCGCGATAGCCGAGCTGATCGGGCAGGACATTCTTCGCGCTTGCATGTAGGCCGCCTAGGCGGCGTTGGAGTTCGAGGACTTCGCACTCCGTCAATACCCACGACGGATTGGGCTGTCCGCTGAAAAGGTCGATCTGAAATCTCATTGCGCTGTGCGCTCCGTAGTAGCCTGCATGCAACCGCGACCCGACCGGCGACTCGCAGGCAGACGACGTTGCCGCGCCTTGATGCGTGGCCGGCCGTGCTGCGATCAGCGAATGCGTTGCGAACGACAGGTATAAAAGTAACCACAAAACTGCGTGTAGGGTCCGCGGTCGCACGTCGAAGGATCGGTAATGATCCGATTGCTATTGTCCACGCTCCTGACGGCAGTTCCGCCGGGCTTGTGACACCAGAAACCTTCCTTGTTCTTGCGATACCAGCGAAAATCCACGAAGCCCGGGCTGGGAGCGATAACGAGCGCGACCAGATAACGCGGCTTTTCGCTATCTGGGAAGCAGACGTATCGCCGGTGCAAGCCGTCGCTCAGCGCCCCCTATCACACTGCGGTGCAAGTGATGGCCGTGTTGATGGGTCCACTGCTGCGGCCCGGTCGGGCGAACGTGTCGGTGCGTTTATTACTCGCGTAGTTGTAGCAGTTGTTGGGCGCCCGGATGTTGGGATCGTTGTTCCAGAAGCCGGGATAATAGGCAGCATACTCGACCCAGCAAGTCACCGCAGGCGCCGCACGCTCAAGCTCGGCGGCAGCCTCAGATTCCGCTGCCGGGTTCGAATCGGGGGAACTCACACCTGTTTCCTTGCCCAGCTTTTGCGTGAGAAGACCGCGCAGCATTTCATGGTTGATGACATTGGATTCCTCGACGCCATCGGCAAGTGCGCCGGCCGCGACACCTTGATCGGAGGCAAGATTAATTAGGCGTTCAGCGAGCTCACGCGACGTGCCCGAGCCGCCGCCGGAACCGAGCGGAACGTACAACGACGATGATATGCCGTGATCCGCGGCCAGCTCATCGTTGGCAGCGTTGAGATAGAAGCCGCGCAGCTCGCCTCGGCCTCCCGACTCGCTAGCGGCGGAGATCGACGCTGCGCTGACTTTCGCTGCATCGCGGAGCGCGGCGCGGATTTCCTGATCATCTGAGACGATCCAAGTTGGATTAGGACGGCCGGAGAAAACATCGGCAGCGGTTTGCAGCATAACGCCCTCCCGTTAAAGTAAGTGTGTTTCAGTTTCCAAGCTCCGTCAGTCGGGTCGGCTTGAGCGTCGGCCTTCGATCAAAGCCAAGGGCGCGGCACCGGCGCTCGTCTTGCCGCCGTTGGGCACAGCGTCCAGACGAGCGTCATATGCCGTCACGCACGCAGTTTCAAATTCGCGCTCGGAAAGACAGTTACCGATGCGTACTTGTTCGCGGTCGGTTGTGTCGCGAAACATTTCGCTTTCGGTATCTACATGAACTCCTGTTCCGGACATGATGATCTCGCGGAAAATCATTAAATTGACTGGGCACGCGCGGTGGAATGGCCGGTTGCATTCCTTCGCTTCCGTTCCACTGCGCAGACTGCGCTTTCTCCGACGAACTGGGTAGGAATGGGAAAAACCCATTTCTTCACTATGAAGGTAGCATAGTCCCGACCAGTGACAGACTCATTGATGCGAATCAAGCGTAGTCCAATGATGGAACCTCCCGCTGAGTAGGCCACTATGATTCACCGATTTTGGGGTTGTAAGCCGGAACCGCATATTTTCGAAATTCTTCGATCAACAAGGTAGCGAGCTATTTTGGGGCGGAGAAGGCCTGATCCATATCCCTCGCACGCTGCATTTCGTCGCCGTGCAGGTACATCGACGTCGTCGCGATTGACGCATGGCGCAGGTTGTCGCGCACTGGTCAGTTTGGCCCCGCTGGCGAGCACATGACTTGCGTGACTGTGCCTCCTATCTCTTTGAAGAGATAGGCGCCACTGTACTAAACCGCTGACGCGGTAGTGGGAGGTGGGCACACGTCTATGGCTGAGGTTTCATGAAGAGGGTCGTCCGGCGCTGGGCCCCGGCGAGATGGTGAGCGGTGTCGGCAGGAGCAGCATGTGAACGCCCGGTTGGGCATTCCACCCACTGCTTCCAGGAGGCTCGCCATGACGCCACTGCGCCAACGCATGTTGCACGACATGCAGATCCGCAACCTTGCCATCAACACACAGAAGACCTATGTCCTGCAGGTTTCCAGTTTCGCCCGACACTTCCGGCGGTCACCTGAGGAGCTTGGTCCTGAAGAGATCCGTGCCTGGATTATCCACCTCACCAACGAACGCAAGCTCGCGCCAGCCAGTGTCCAGCTCGCCGTAGGCTCGCTGCGCTTCCTGTATCGAGTCTCGCTCAGACGCGACTGGAGCGACGAGGACTTTCCCTTGCCCAGACGGCCCGTGAAGCTGCCCGTCATCCTGAGCTTTGAGGAAGTCACGCGTTTCTTCGAGTCGATTCCCAGCCTGAAACAGCGCGCCATCCTGATGACGGCCTACGCGGCCGGCCTGCGTGTCTCCGAAGTCGTACACCTGAAGGTCACCGATATCGACAGCCAGCGGATGATGATCCGCGTGCGACAGGGCAAAGGCCGTAAAGATCGCTACGTAATGCTCTCGCCGCGTCTGCTCGAGGTGCTGCGACTGTACTGGCAGGATGCCCACCCGAGGGAATGGCTATTTCCTGGGACCATTCCGGGGCGGCCCATCAGCCGCCATGCCGTTGGCGACGCATGCCAGCTTGCACGTGAGCGCAGCGGCATCACGAAACCCATCACCCCGCATTCGCTTCGTCACGCCTTCGCCACGCATCTGCTGGAAACCGGTGCTGATGTCCGCAGGATCCAGCTGCTCATGGGACATCGTAGCCTGGCGACCACGGCACGGTACCTCAAGCTGGCGACGAGCACCGTGTGCGCCACCACCAGTCCCTTCGACCTGCTGCCACATCCCGCACCCATTGCACCCAGCCACCTGCGCCCGAGTACTTCTGAAGCCGGCGATGCGACAGGCGCTCGAGGTGGCGGATATCTTCCGCCGCTGCGGCCCTCAGTACCGGCAGACCCCTGCCGACGCCCTCAGTCGTGCCCAGCACCGAGCGATGAGCGCCATCGAGCTGTGCCGCACCACGGCGCTCGGCGGTCATGTCGAGCGGTGCGATACCTGCGGCCATCAGCGCGTTGCCTACGACTCGTGTCGCCATCGCTGCTGTCCGAAGTGCCAGTCGCTTGCCCGCGCACAATGGCTCGAACGCCGGCGCGCCGAGCTGCTTCCCGCGGTCGAGTACTTCCACGTCGTCTTCACACTCCCCGAGCCCGTCGCAGCGCTCGCGTACCAGAACAAGACGACCCTCTACGATCTGCTGTTTCGCACCAGCGCCGAAACGCTACGCACGATCGCCGCCGACCCGAAGCACCTGGGTGCGGAGATCGGCTTCATCTCGGTCCTGCACACGTGGGGCAGAATCTGCTTCACCATCCGCACTTGCACTGCGTGATACCTGGCGGCGGCATTGCGCCGGACGGCGAGCGCTGGATCGCCTGCCGACCCGGCTTCTTCCTGCCCGTGCGGGTCCTCTCGCGGCTCTTCCGGCGCCTCTTTCTCGAGCAGCTGCGCCGCGCGTTCTACGCCGGCACGCTGCATTTTCATGGCCAGCTCGAGTCGTTGCGTGACCCGCGAGGGTTCGCCGCCTGGCTCGCGCCCGCGGCTCACGCGGAGTGGGTCGTCTACGCGAAACCACCGTTTGGTGGCGCCGCCCAGGTGCTCGACTACCTGGGCCGCTACACGCATCGCGTTGCCATTTCGAATAACCGGTTGCTACGCCTTGATGGTGATTCGGTGCTCTTCCGGTGGAAGGACTACCGTCACGAAGCCCGCCACAGGACCATGACGCTCACGGCCGACGAGTTCATCCGCCGCTTCCTGCTGCACGTGCTCCCCACCGGCTTCAAGCGCATCCGCAGCTACGGGTGGCTCGCCAACCGCCATCGGACAGCCCGCCTCGCCACCTGCCGACGGCTGCTCGGCGTCGAGCCGGCCGCCGCTGCGTCACCCGCCATCGCGGAAGACTACCGTGACCGCTACCAGCGGCTCACCGGCAGGTCACTCCGCGATTGCCCCGTGTGTGGCAAGGGCCACATGCTCCGTATCGAAGGCGGTGTGCCTGGCATCCTTCCCCGGGCTCCGCCTGATTCCGGTGATGGAAACTGAGCTGCATCAGCACAGGCCCCCAGCACGTTGGTCTTTCCCATGTGGCCAACGCGAACCGACTCGTGCCTTGCCGTCTTCGCACCATCACCGTGTCGCGAAACTCCGCATTCCTTGCCCTTTGATGTCTGCATTCCCGCTGCGTTCGCACAACAGGCCCGGACCACCGCGGGGTTCCGGCGTGCGTCAACCGTGCATCGCGCATCACAAATCACCGCGACGATCATTCAATGCCCATAAGCGCCAGCGCCTGCGGAGCGGTTTAGCACAAACATTTTTTTGATTACCGATCGCGGACTGGCCCCGACCGGCCTCTTCACGCGCCAGTAGCCGCGATCGCCAACCAAAAAAATCTCTGCTCTATCTTCCCTGCCGGACTATGTCGGGCGATATCGATGAGAGTTCATATTGGCCCAAGGATTGCGCGCCTCAGAACAGAAGCATCGCCCCGATCGCCCAACATAGTTTCGTGAACCTACAGGCTATTCAGAAAGGCGAGCAGTTGGTCTGTCGGGCGGAAGCGCCCCGCCTTGCCGCGTAGCGGCGACATCTTCGCAAGGGCCTGCTCCTTCATTGCAAGCGTCGCCTCGAGATAGATCTGCGTTGTTTCTACCGATTCGTGCCCGAGCCACAACGCAATCACTGAGCGAGGAACGCCCGATTGAAGAAGGTCCATAGCCACCGTATGCCTCAAGCAGTGGACTGTGATCCGCTTCTTGTTCAAGGAGGGACACACTCTTGAGGCCGCTTCTCGATGTTTGTTTAGCAGATACTGCACGCCGTGAACACTGAGACGTCCTCCCCTGGCGTTCGGAAACAGCACATCACCATCACCGCGCTGCGGCTCATGCAATCAGGATTTCAATACGGCTCGCGTGGACCTCGTGACCGGCGTGCAGCGTTCCTTACGGCCCTTGCCGACTACGCGCACATGAGCGCCGGCACCCAGAACGAGGTCGTCACGTTTGAGTCCGGTCATCTCGGATAAACGCAGGCCGGTCTGCGCAGCCACCAGCAGGAAGGCATGATCGCGTCGGCCGGACCAGGTACGTTGATCTGGCGCGGCAAGGAGTGCGTCGACCTCCGGACGGGTCAGGAAGTTGACGAGCGTGCGGGTGAAGCGCTTGCTGGGAATGGCAAGCACGCGCTGAATCTGTGCGGAATGCTCCGGGGCTTCGAGTGTTGCGTACCGGAAGAACGAGTGAATTGCCGTGAGGCGGAGATTGCGGCTGCGGACGCTTACGTCATGGTGCTTCTCCAGGTCGTCCAGAAACGCCGCGACCAACGGGGCGTCAATGTCCCTGAAGTCCATACCTGACGGCGGCTTGTGCAGGCGTTGCTCGGCGAACCTCAGAAACTGGCGGAAGGTGTCTCGATACGAGATGATGGTGTGAGGACTGGCCTGCCGCTGCTGCATCAGGCGCTGTATAAAGAAGCGTTCCAGAAGGGGAGCAAAGCTGGCAGACGTGTTCATGAGCGGTTCTCCCAATGCCGCTCGAGTCGGCGCATCGACTCGCGCATGAGTTCCGGCAAAGCGTTGAGGTACCACTGCGTATCGGCCACATGGACATGACCGAGGTAGGCCGACAGGATGGGCAGACGACGCTCGGGGTCCTGTCCGGACCGGTACCAATGTAAAAGCGTTCTCGTCGCAAAGACGTGCCTCATGTCATGCAGCCGTGGCCCGTGACTGTCGAATTCGCCGCGCAGCCCAATCTGGCGGGAGAGTCGATAAAAGGCGCGATGAATCTCGCTGTTGTCCAGCCGGTTTCCGCTGTTGGAAACGAACATGTAGGATGACACGGTTCGCCCGGTCCAAAGACATTGCCGGCGTGCAATGTAGGTGGCCAATACCTTGCAGGTCGAAGCATGTAAAGGCGCGAGTCTCGACTTGCCGAACTTGGTGCCGCGAATCGTCAATATTCCTGTCGTCCGATCGACGTCTTCAAGCTCAAGGTTTCTGACTTCACCCAGACGCATACCCGTTACGCTGAGGAGCCCGAACAGGCAATGATACGTCCATGGCTGCAGTTCATCCCGTTGGAACCTGCATGGCATATGAAGTGCTGCGTCCAGCAGCGCCCGGATCTCGCCGTCCGAATATAGATATGGTCGTGCCCGCGTCGGCCGAAACGGAAGTAGGCCCTGCGCTGGGATCTGGGTGCGTGGATCGGTTGCACTGCGATAGCGCGCGAACAAACGGACAAAGCCCAGCCTCTGTGCCCAGCTTGCGGGTCGCTGGTGTGATGGTTGTTGAGCCCATTCGAGAGCGAGCGATTGCGTGATGTACGAGGCACGGCGTTGTTCGATGAAACCGACAAAGTCGCGCAATCCCTTGTCTGCCTCATTCAGCTTGAATCCCAGGGCACGTCTCACGGTGACGTACTCCTCGACTGCTTGCCGAAGCGTGTTCATCGCACACCTCCTGGCCATGGCACGGCCAGCGTACGCAGCGCCTTGATATCGACCTTCGTGTAAATCCTCGTGGTCTGTGGATGCCGGTGTCCAAGGAGTTCGCCGATCTCGCCGAGCGACGCACCGTGGCACAGCATCTCGGTGGCCAATCCGTGGCGAAACTGGTGTGCTCCCATAGTCGGCGCATCAATGCCGGCGCGCTGGAGCGAATGACGCACAACGGAGCCGACCGCACAAGCGCTCCGAAACCCGGTGAACGGAGCTCTTGAGCGCAAGAATACCCGCCGACATGGGCCGGACGGTCGATCACGACTTAGAGGGTGTTAGCAACCTTGGATAATCGCCGCAGCATGAACGAGCATCAACATTGCGAAGACGACGAAATGAAGCCCTGCAAGCGTCTGCGGAAGTCGCTCGTAATCTCGTGTGAGCCGCCGAAAGCGGTTCAACCAGCCAAAGCTGCGCTCGACCACCCAGCGACGCGGCAGGAGGACAAAGCCTTTTTTCGCCTCCGGCAGCTTGATAACCTGCAGTTCAATGCCTTCATCACGCGCGGCCTGCGCCGCATCCTCCCCTGTATAGCCTTGGTCAGCGAATGCCACCTTCA
The DNA here is from genome assembly GCF_013366925.1 of Paraburkholderia youngii. Lineage (NCBI taxonomy): Bacteria > Pseudomonadati > Pseudomonadota > Betaproteobacteria > Burkholderiales > Burkholderiaceae > Paraburkholderia > Paraburkholderia youngii. Next base: position 86,074 of record NZ_JAALDK010000003.1, on the reverse strand, counting down.
CTGTCTGACCCGTTACCTGCTGAACCTGGCGGGCAAGCTCGGCAACCTGCGCTCGCTCCTGCTCGTTGGCCGGCGTAATGTGCACAGCCAGCAGATTGCCCAGCGTATCGACCGCCATGTGTACCTTGCTGCCACGCTTGCGCTTATAGCCATCGTAGCCCGCACGCGGGCCGCTTTCGCACGTGGACTGCAACGTGCGTCCATCCAGGATAACCGCGCTGGGTTGCCCCCGGCGCTCCTGGGCGATACGCAGCACCGAACGCAAATCGCTAACCATCGCCTCGAAACAACCCGCGTTCAGCCACCGTTGTGTTTGCTGATAGACCAGTTCCCACGGCGGGAAGTTGGTCAGCAGCATACGCCACGAGGCACCGGCTCGCGCCATCCAGCGCAGCGCGTTGAACATTTCGCGAATTTCGTATCGGCGTTGCGGTGCCTCTTCGTTCATCAAGGTCAAGTAAGGAGCGGCGAAGCTCCATTCTTCGTCCGTCAAATCAGTCGGGTATGGCTTGCGTGGTGTCATCACACCACGATACCAGGTCCAACTGAAAGTTCATAACACCCTACAAGGGCTTCCCCGTTGAGCACAAGCTCAATCGAGGTTCGCTGTTGATACATGCTGCAATGCCGCGCTGGTGCGTGTGAGAAGGTGAAGGACTGCGGTTCTACAACCGGTCATGTTGGACCAATGGTCCGGACCCTGATGAAAGACGCGCGCAGAGGCCTCATTCTCTAGCCGGGAATGGATATCCCCGCCGTGTTATTCAGGTACGCTCCGCGCGGGTCCAACCCGCTTCACATCACCGCTGGCAGTGCAAAGTGATCGTTTCTATGTGCTCATGATGTCTGCGCCCGTTTCCCGTTGCAGGTTGGCCGACAGCCTCGAATCGGAGTCAGTCTGCCACTGGTTCGAGCTTGAAGTCATCACCATATTTCAGCACAGCCCACGCCAATCTCGCGTTCTTTGCGGCTATCGCGATGGCTGCCCGCCAGTAGCCCCGGCGCTCGACTAGGGTTCGGGCCCATCGGCTGAAGCGATCCTGTTTCTCGCCGAGGTTAGCAATGACAGCGCGGGCACCGTTGACCAGCAGGCCGCGCAGATAGGCGTCACCTGCTTTCGTAATGCTGCCCAGCCGCGCCTTACCGCCGCTGCTATATTGACCGGGCGTAAGTCCGATCCAGGCTGCCACCTGTCGGCCGTTTCTGAAGTCGTGCCCGGCACCAATACTGGCGAGCAGCGCACTTGCCGTGGTTGGGCCGATGCCGCGCAACTGCATCAGCCTCTTGCTACGCGCGTCCTCACGCGCGATCTCAGCGATCGCACGGTCGTATTCGAGCAGGCGATCCTCGATATGGCCGGCATGCTCAAGCAGATCGCTGATACTGCGCTTTGCCCAGCCAGGCAATGTGTCCAGATGTTCCGTGATGTACCTGCGCAATTTGTCCGGGCTCTGTGGCAGCACCACGCCGAATTCCCAGAGCAGGCCTCGCAACCGGTTGTAGGTCGCTGTCCTCTCTTCGACGAAACCTTGTCGTGTCCGATGCAGGCAAAGCGTTGCCTGCTGATGTTCGTCCTTCAGCGGCACAAAACGCATGCTCGGGCGCGTCACCGCTTCGCAGATTGCAGCAGCATCCGCCGCGTCGTTCTTGCCGCGCTTGCCCGACATGCGATAAGGCGCGACAAGATTGGGCGCCATGAGCTTGACCGTATGGCCGTGCCGCTGGAACATGCGGGCCCAGTGATGCGCGCCGGAGCACGCTTCCATGCCAATGAGGCACGCAGGCAACTGTGCGATCAACGTCGCCAGCTGATCGCGCGGAACACGCGGCTTGATCAGCATCGCCTTACCGGTCTCGTCCACACCGTGAACGGCAAATACATTCTTGGCAAGATCGATTCCGACAGTGATAATAGCCATGGACTTCCCCTCTCGCTGGTGTCGATGAACGTTCGCAACTTCATCCTGGCACATTGATGCCGACTCGCGGCTTCCGCCGCAGCCTCGGGACGGGGAAGTCCCTTTCATTCTCTAGGCCGTGGATAAAATTGAAACAATGTAGCCAATAACGGTTAGCCATTCGCAAAACAGATAGGCGTGGCCGCGCATCGTCAGCGACGACGCGCCTCCGGTGCACCACGCGTCAGTGTGGTATCTACCATGTGAGACGTCCGGTTTCGGTGCGCGTTAAGCTGCGCGATTTTTGGCGAGCATCAACTTGGTCGGCAGGCCCAGCAGAGGTTATCCTGTCCGCCCTTGCAGCGTGACGACTGATCAATATGGCTTGTCGTCGCGTTGCGAGTGGCATTGGGTTTCTCACGCTTTCCCGGAACCGATGAGACGATGAACCGGTGCGCGTGGCGATTGGTGTGAGCGCCGATGTAAATCTATCGTCCCCTCCCTTTTTGCAACGCTGATTCTTGACGTATCAGGCGTAAACGTTCGGGGGCGCATTTCGCCTCATCCTGCATTGAACGTCGTTTGGTGCATCGCTAGTGCCCAGGCGGTGCGCGCCAGCTTGTTGGCCAGCGCACAGGCCACCACGTTGGAATGTCGACGCATGAGCATCGAGCGCACCCAGGCGGCCAGCCGTCCGGTCTGTCGGTCCAGGCGCTGCATGTAGGCTCGGGCACACTGCACCAACAAGCGCCTGAGATTTTTGTCCCCGCGCTTGCTGCTGTCTAGTAGATTGGATCGACCGCCTGTGCTGTACTGCCGCGGTACGAGGCCAACGGCCGCGGAAAAATCGCGACTGCATCCTTATTGCTGGCCATCGCCCGTCTCCGCTGCAAGTACACTTGTGGTAATTGGGCCCACGCCCGGTATGCTCAGCAGACGCTGGCCGAGATCACCGTCGGCTAGTTGCAGCCGGATCTCCTTCTCAATCTCGTCGACCTGCCCGCCGAGGTATTTGAAGTAGGCGTGTAGACCTTGCAGCGTGCTGACCACATAGGGCGGCAACATATGTTCGGCAAGCATGGCCCGCACGCGCCAAATAACTGCCAGGCCAGTCGGTAGCCCGATGCCGAACTCGAGCAGAAAGCCATGCATCTCGTTCACGGTCTTGGTACGGTCGCGTACAAGAGATTCTCGCACCCGATGCAGTACCGACAGCGTCTGTTGGGATTCCGTCTTCGGCGTCACGAGGCGCATCGACGAACGCGAAGCTGCCTCACAGATCGGCTCGGCATCCGCAAAGTCGTTTTTGTTACTGTTGACGAAAGGCTTCACAACTGCGGCGAGATCAGCTTAACCTGATGGCTAATATCAGCCCGCTTGCGAGCGACGTAGTGCGCGCCGGCACAGGATTCCATGACCACTATGCACGCGTGAAGTGTCGCGAAGAATTCGTGCAACTGTTTGCGGCTCGCCGCACTGGATTCCGGCGACGGTGCTGCTTGGAGAACTGCGCGATGCCGGTTATGAAGGCGGCATCAGCCAACTGAAGGCATTTCTAGCGCCGCATAAGCACGCCGAAGCGGAGCCGGTGGTTCGCTTCGAGACGGCGCCGAGCAAGCAGATGCACGCCGACTTTGCGGTCATTCGCAGGGCCGCAGTGCCACTGCCGGCGTTGGTGGCGACGCGTGGCTACAGCCGTCCGAGCTTCGTGCGCTTCACCGCCGGCGAGGATGCGACGACCCTGTGCGAGTGCCTGCACGAAGCGTTTTTCCACTTTGGTGGAACGCCCGAGCAAGTGCTGTTTGATAACGCGAAGTCAGTAATTGTCGAATGCGATCCCTTCGGCGAAAGCCAGCATCGATGGAATGCTCAGTTGCTTGCACTGGCGGCAACGTACGGCTTCACACCGAAAGTATGCCGCCCCTACGGGGGGCCAAGACCAAGGGCAAAGTCGAACGTTTTGAGCGGCATCTGAAGGAGAGTTTCGTAGTGCCGCTGGCGGCGACCCTGAAGCAATCGGGCCTTACCTTGGATGATGTCGAGGCAGCGCATGCGCATATCGGGCGATGTCTTTCAGTCGCTTCTTCTGACGGCGAAGTCAATGCTCGATCAGAAAAGGCGTTCTGAGATATACGCAGAGATGCAACCATCTGCAGCGACGACGGAGGTTATTTGATTCCGTTCTTCGCAAACAAGGTTAGCGCACGCAGAAGCCACGTGAAGGATACAAAAACAATTTCCAGCGCACCAGAGCTTGGAGGCGGGCGAGCATATCAACGATGGTGCTTCGGGGATTGATGATCTCTGCCATTGCCGCGCTCACAACGTTCTCAAACGTCGCGTCTGCGACAAAACTAAGCATGTTTGTCGTAACGGCGACACCCAGAATTCTACAGTCCGCAGGAACGCAAAACTCGCCGGAAGGCCGAATCGACTAGCGATTCGCCGACTCGTGCGAATTTGGCACAAAATGTGCACAAGAGTGGTCCGCGTGGACACAATTCCGTCGAGGCATAACGCGACAGAAGAAGACAGACCACACCGACAGCTGAGCACATGTTGCCCGTTTTTGCAGCGCGGTGCTTGGCCAGCAAAATTGGCAATCTACTTTCACGTTCAATTTAAAGGGAGTACGCAGTGTCTCCACTTTCTATGGTTCGCCCTTCCGGAAAACTACTCTGTCTGGTGAGTGTACGTCGGTATGCCAATACTACTGGCGCGGCTCAATGAGTTCATTTACAAACACGAGGCAAGATTACACATTAACTGTGTCGCTTCGCGAGAAGAACGTAAATCTTGCGCCAAGGCGGAGTTATCGGAGGGTGTCTGGGTGTCTGTCATAGCTGTAGTCGAGCTTCACGATAGGCGTAATTTTCCACTGGCTCAAGAGGACTTCATGCACTTCTGGCTTCGATGCGAAACCAAACATTTTGAGCGCCGCACGCCGCTTATACCGATTCATGCAGCGATGCTAGTCAAGAAAGGGATTAGAGTCACTGTAGAGCAATCTCCGATGCGGTGCTTCTCTGACGTACAATATGAAATGGTCGGTTGTGAGATCGTAAAGCCGCAGACTTGGCAATACGCGCCTCCAGATGCGTACATCTTAGGATTGAAAGAGCTCAGTGAAGATGTCAAGGAGATCCGGCACACCCACATCTATTTCGGCCATGTCTTCAAACAACAGATGCGCGCGGGTGATCTGCTTGACAGGTTCATTCGAGGCGGTGGAACACTGCTCGATCTTGAGTATCTTCGAGACTTTAGGGGCGCAGAACTCGTAAGCCGGGGGGTAAGTTTCTGGGCGGGCGTGTGTGGTGCTGCTGTGACCCTGGAACTTATGGAAAGAAAGATGAATAATATGGCAGAAGTATCCCTCGAGAAACCGTTCCATGGCAGCTTTGAAGATCTCGTGGAGTTTTTGGAGCGGAAGATTGAAAAGGTAAGAAGCGCGAGGATTGTCATAGCTGGTGCAAAAGGAATGACCGGATCGGGAGTACGTCACCTGATGAATGTCCTTGGTCTATGCCATGAATGGTGGGGGCGAGCGGAGACTGGTTCGGGCTTGCGTAGAGAAATTTTAGATTTTGACATCCTTTTCAACTGCATACGGTCAGACGAGACAACACCCGTACTGCTTAATCAAGAAATGCTCGTGGAACCACATCGACTTTCGATGGTTGGCGACGTAAGTTGCGACGCGGCGAGTCCATATAATCCTATACGTATATATCGGGAGCCAACCGATTTCTCAAGACCGATACGAAGATGCGGTTCAGGAGAAATCGCCGTTGATGTCGTTGCCATAGACAATGTAGCGTCGCTGTTACCTGTGGACTCCAGTTCGACAATAAGCAACGAGTTGTTTCCTTTCCTATGTGAGCTGGTCATATGCAATAACTATTTGGTCTCGCCAGCGTGGTGCACTGCACATCTCAATTTTGTGTCTAGTATTGCGAGGACGCTAAATGCAAACTAGAAGTAGGAACGTGATAGTGATTGTTAACGGATGGTATTCTGGACGATACTTGGCACCTGCTTTCGTCGGTCATGGATATGAGTGCATACACGTTAGCTCCACCGAAAGAACGTCGCGTTTTGGCTACAACCCACTCGACTATATCGCGAACTTCAGTCTTGAACGGAATACCCTGTCGGAGCTACTCGCGAAGCTCCGCGCGTATTCAGTCAAAGCAATCATGCCCGGTTGCGAGTCGGGTGTCGTGGTCGCGGATTTATTAGCTGATAATTTCACTGTTCCGAGAAATGACGCTGCAACAACGTCCGCTCGCAGAAACAAATTTCATATGATCGAAGCACTCAGAAAGACTGGTGTACCCAGCATGAGGCAGTTTGCTTCACAGTCGCTCAGCGAGCTTCTCACTTGGTACAGTGAGTCGGAGTTGGGCACGGTCATATTCAAACCAACAATGGGAGCCAGGTCGGATGGTGTCGTGCTATGTTCGAGTAACAACGACATAAAAGCCGCGTTCGCGGCAAATCATGGTAAAACCAACGTGACAGGAGTAGTAAATACCGAGTTCGTGATTCAAGAACGTCTTCAAGGTGACGAGTTGATGGTAAATAGCGTCAGCTGCGAGGGCGATCACTTTGTCACTGATATGTGGATCGGTGTCGGTGGCTTGGAAGACAGAATCTCGACAGATGACTATGCCGAACTCGTAATGCGGCGGACCGAAATTTTCGAAAAGGTCGAGAGATATGTTCTTGATACACTTGACGCGCTCGGAATTCGGAACGGCGCGGCACACTGTGAGGTAATGTTGACAGTCGATGGACCGCGACTCATTGAGTGCGGCGCGCGCCTGAGCGGCGCTCAACTGTTCGCGGCCGTCGAGGAAGCGCAAGGGTACAGTCAACTTTCTGTGACGGTTGAAACAGTATTAAACCCGGGACAGTTCCGTTGGCGAGCGAACGCATTGCGTGCGTCAAGACAAGAAGGCCTGAGGTTTGTCTACATGTGTTCCAATAGGGCTGGACATGTCATGAATAATCCCGATCTTAGTCCTTTCGCCGAATTAGCGACACTGGAGCGGATGGTTGTATTTCCAGAGATCGGCGACTATCTGCCAAAGACACACGACAGCGCCGGCCGACCGGGCTATGCCTTTCTCTTATCCAACGACAATCAGGCTCTGGAGAGAGATTATGTCCGCTTTCGAGAACTCGAATCAAAGATGTTTCAGCGGTTATTGGATGCATAGTCGACCGACTGCTGGACGCAGCTTCTCGCTGAAATGGCCATTTTTAGGAAAACTGCGTTGTCGTATGTGTGCGGCAAGTCGTTGCCCTAGCGGCCCGCGAAGCGGTATGGAACTATTGTCCAATTCGTTAGCGAGGTTGTGTATCCGGCTATCGCATTGCGAGCCAACGTTTGAAATCATCGGCCGGTCGAGGTTGATACTTCGGTTTCCTCCGTACATTATCGACCCATCCCAAGAGGTATAGACACACGCACGATCAAAAAAAGCGAGTGGAACTCGCCTCGATTTTTTAGAGGAGGTTAACTTGAAATTCGCGAATCTCGTCGACCGTTTGCAGGGCGCGCGAACGTCGGCGTGGGACATTCACAAGGCGGCCCGGCGCGCAGCCGCTCGGGGCGAAGACGTGATCGTGCTCAGCGTCGGCGATCCCGACTTGCCAACTCCCGCTCCCATCGTTGACCGTGCCATTTCCGCTCTGCGCGACGGCGATACACATTACACCGGCGGCGTTGGTCGAGACAATCTGCGTGAGGCGATCGCGGCAGAACATCAGGCCGACACGGGCCGTCAGGTGACCAAGTCGAATGTGTTTGTCTGTGCCGGCGTTCAGAATGGGTTGTTCGCGTCGTCGCTCTGCGTTTGCGGGCCGGGCGACGAAGCGATTGTGCCTGAGCCGATGTATCTGACGTACGAAGCGGCAATCCGTGCTTCGGGCGCCACGCTCGTGCCCGTAGCGGTGGACGCTGCGAATGGCTTCCATCTGGACTGCAAGGCGCTTAAGTTCGCACTCAGTGCGCGCACACGCGCAATCTTCTTCGCGACGCCCTGCAATCCGACTGGCGCGGTGATGTCGCGTGAGCAACTTGAACTCATCGCTGCGCTGGCGCGCGAGCGGGATTTATGGGTCGTCGCTGACGAGGTGTATGCAGACCTCACTTTTGAGCGCGACCACACTAGCATCGCCTCTCTGGAAGGCATGGCGAGCCGAACGATGACGTTGGGAAGCTTTTCGAAGTCGTATGCAATGACCGGTTGGCGCCTAGGGTGGGTTATCGCACCGGAACCAGCGATCGGTCATCTGGGTCGACTGGCACTTTGTATGTCGTATGGACTACCGGGTTTTATTCAGCAAGCCGGCGTGGCGGCGCTTGAACAACGTCAATCCGTCATTGCCCAGATGCGAGAACTATATCGCCGTCGGCGTGATGCGGTTTTTCAATGCCTGCATGCCGTCCCAAATGTGAAATGTCTGCTTCCCGAGGCGGGCATGTTCATGATGATCGACATCCGCGAAACGGGACTGAGCACATATGACTTCACTTGGAAACTCTTTCGAGAGAAGGGCGTTTCTCTGCTGGATGCCAGTCTCTTCGGTCCTACTGCGAATGGCTTCGTGAGGCTAGGACTGGTGGTGGATGAGCAGAGACTGAATGAGGCGTGCTATCGAATCGAACAATTCGTTCGTGAGCAGTATTGATATTTGGCTAGACTTATTGAAAATTGCCATCCGGTCAACGGGCGGAAGATCTATGCAGATACGCAAACTTGGACGGAGCAACTTGAAAGTCTCTGCCCTCGGCCTTGGTTGTATGAGCATGAGCGCCCTATACGGGCCGCCGGGCGACAAACAGGAAATGATCAGCCTCATCCGAGCAGCTTATGAGCGCGGCGTTACGCTGTTTGACACAGCCGAATCGTATGGGCCGTTTATCAATGAAGAGCTTGTCGGAGAGGCATTGCAGCCAATCCGCGATCAGGTGGTTATCGCCACGAAATTCGGCTTCGACATCGACATGGCGACGGGTGAGCGCAGGGGCGGTACGAACAGTCGGCCCACACATATCAAGGCCGTGGCGGATGCCTGCCTGAAGCGCCTGCGCACCGACCGTATTGACCTCTTTTATCAGCATCGCGTCGACCCTACTGTTCCAATTGAGGATGTTGCCGGTGCGATCAAAGACCTTATTGCTCAGGGCAAGGTCAGGCACTTTGGGCTGTCGGAGGCAGGCGTGCAGACGATCCGCCGCGCCCATGCCGTGCAAACTGTGACAGCCGTCCAGAGCGAGTATTCGCTATTTTGGCGCGGGCCGGAAGGAGGGCTATTGTCGACTCTGGAAGAATTCGGGATTGGTTTCGTGGCGTTCAGTCCTCTAGGCGCCGGTTTTCTGACCGGCAGGATCGACGAAAATACCAGACTCCATCCGACAGACTTTCGCAATTCCGTCCCACGGTTCTCGCCGCAAGCGCGCAAGGCGAATAAGGCACTGATCGAGGTGCTGGAGACTTTCGCTGTAGACAAGAACGCCACGCTGGCACAGATCGCGCTGGCGTGGCTGCTGGCACGCAAAAGTTGGATCGTACCAATTCCAGGCACAACGAAGCTGCACCGCCTAGAGGAGAATCTTGGCGCCCTCGACGTCGATTTGACTGAGGAAGACGTGAGCCAGATCAGTGAGAGAATCTCGAGGATCGAGGTGAGAGGCGACCGATTGCCCGAAGCAATCTTAAAGGTGATAGGACTTTGACTTGGGGGGGGGGGCTCCACAATCAAGCATACTGAATGTTATCACTGACCGGCATATTCGAGCCATTCCCGGATCGGCGTAATCGAGCGACACATATTGCAAACCATCATGATCGGATCAGGCTAGTGTTCCGTCCCAGAAATAACTTTACGTAAATCCAGCGTGTTCTATGATCGACTCATGGTGTGTGGGAGACGATCATGGGACGTAAGGGAATCGAGGTTGTCGTTTCCCATCTGGAGCGAGAACAATTGTTGTCAATGAGCCGTTCGTGTTCGCTGCCTCATTCTCTGGTGCGCCGAGCAAAGATCGTCCTGATGGCAGCGAACGGCCATACGAGCCGGGAGATCGCGGTGCGATGTGAAGTCACTTCTCCTGCGATCACGCATTGGAAGAAGCGCTTCGTCGCGCAGGGGCTCGCCGGTCTGCATGACGAAGCGTCCGGGGCGGCCGCGCGCGCACGACGATGAAACGGTGGCCGAGCTACTGGCAAAGGTGCTGCACGAGAAACCGGGTGGCGCAACGCACTGGAGCGCGCGTTCAGCTGCTGCGCAAACGGGCATTTCGAAGAGCTCGGTGGCCCGGTATCTGTCGCTGTTCGGTGTGCAGCCTCATCGCTCGAAGAGCTTTAAGCTTTCTACCGATCCGTACTTCGTCGAGAAGGTGCGCGACATTGTCGGCCTGTATCTGAGTCCGCCCACCAACGCGCTGGTGCTGTGTGTCGACGAGAAGAGCCAATGCCAGGCACTTGAGCGCACGCAGCCAGTGTTGCCGATGGGTCTGGGCTATCTCGAAGGTGTGACGCACGACTACATCCGGCATGGCACCACAACGTTGTTTGCTGCGCTCAATGCGGCGACCGGCGAGGTCATCGCACAATGCAAGTCGCGTCACCGGCATCAGGAGTTTCTGGCCCTTCTGAAGCACATTGATCACGCAGTTCCCGAGGATCTTGACGTGCATCTGATCGTCGATAACTACGCTACGCATAAACACCCGAAGGTCAAGGGATGGCTGGCGAAACACGAGCGTTATTACATGCACTTCACGCCGACTTATTCGAGCTGGCTCAATCAGGTTGAGCGCTGGTTTGGCATGATCACGCAGCAGGCTATCAGACGCGGATCCTTCAGAAATGTGCGCCAACTGATCACCAGCATCGAGCGCTATGTCGAACGCTACAACCACCACAACCGTCCATCTTGACCGCAACCGCCTATCCCATCCTTCAGAAAGTGGCTCGGCTATGTAAAGTTATTTCTGGGACGGAACACTAAGTGGTTTTAGCATATGTGTCGCTCGGTCGGACCGGCTGCGTGCTACGTTGCGGATGCCTGTTTGTCTGTAACACTGCGACGCCTCCGCTACTTCGCCACCATCACGGCCGCCACGCGCGCCTTCGGCACCGTTGGCGTCTCAAATATGGTATGCAGCAAGTCCAACGTGACGAGCGCGGTGCTCGGATAGCTTGCAAGCGTCAACTTGACCTTGCTACCGGAAAATTCTGTGAATCGCGCATATTTCCCGCCAAACGCGAGACCGGAGGCCAACACCACGCCAGCCATCGAAATGGAAAGAACTTATTTTTTGACCCACAATTCGCACGTCCGCTAGAAACTTAAGAAATGCCGGACTGAAGGCCCGGTAGGTGCCGCAGTTGCCGAATTGAAACGATCGTGACCTACATAACGACCCCTGCAAAAACTACTGAACGCGATCGTTAATAGAAGGGATAGAGCTGTTGATGCGATATTATTTGCTCATCGTGGATGAAATCATTCCAAAAATGTCTCTGACGTCTTTTACTGGAATCGGGTCCCCGTAAGACGCACCGATTTCTGTTGCGCCTCCCTTAACGCTACGTATCTCGTCACTTAGTCGCCCCCACCGTACAGTTCTCTGTGAATCTTCGGCACTTAATCGATAGGGAACGTAAGCATAACGGCCCAATGCAGCCCCAGCAAATTTCCCTTGAATACTGCGAAACCTTATCGCCTCTGATAGCACTGTTGCGTATGAAAGCAAGGCCTTTGCCTCCGCTTTGTTTATCGTCTTAGTCGAAGAACCATGTTTCATTAGTTTCTTGTACCCATCCTTTAGTGAATTTCTATCGATTGACAAATCCGTCCTATCCTCCCTTATCCCAGCAATCCTTGTCAACGAGAGGTAGCCAGACTCTACTGCCAGATTTACCGTAGAATTTACCAGCCGCCGTGGCGCATTCACCTGCGCTCTTCCGCCGGCCGAGCCTGCAAAATCAGAGAATCGGTAAAACACGCGCCCAACGATGAATCCTGTTAAGTACAAGTCAGATGGCTTCATCACCAATCGAAGATCCGGATTTTGGTCTTCGCGATCAACTCCAATTATTTCAACTACATCTCCCTCGACGATATTTGACGCATCTGGCCTCAATTGATACAATATTCTCCCGACGGGAATATTCGGGAGCGACACAGGATCGCCCAATGCGACTCTGACCGCATTCAAGGAGTTTACATATTGTCGTTGGTCGCCAAAATCGACCCTCAATTCGGCGGCATACAAAAATGAACAGGTCGAAAAGCACCACGAAATTAAAATTGCTTTTGGTAATCTTCCCATCAAATGTCCAATGCTATATCGCGTCATTAAAAGACGGAATTCGCGAGTATTGATGCGCCCACTCATAAGCGCGAAGTTGGTCGAATCCATATAAAACGCCCCGTTTTTTAACCAAGAGATGTCATAAATGTGGATCATCGATTTGTGGCATTGAGTCGCCGCACACCATATCGCCTTTTAGGCACAGATGCATCGACTATCCATTTTTGTGCAGACAAGGCTGAATTTCCGCAATTTACCCATATCGACACTCCCATGAGATTAGCCTGGACCATATAAGCGAAATCCATGCCGGCAAGCCAATGCCAAATACCAACTGGAATCTGTAAAGCCCTTAGCAGGTTGCTGAAGTACCGCTGAAACACGTCATCGCGCAGAGTTCGTGAAGCGTTGATAGATGAACCACCACTTGCCCACTGGAGATCATGCGCGGCGCCGACACGTTCACCGAGAGTTTGTTTTCCGTACGCAAGCTGGACGACTTCGTGCCCAAGTCGCATCCGTTGCGTTCGATCCGCGTGATGGCGAACGAAGCGCTGGCGAAGATGGATCGACTGTTCGCGGGGATGTACGAAGCTGACATAAAGGGTGGACGGCCGAGCATCGCGCCAGAGAAGTTGCTGCGAGCCATGCTGATCCAGATCCTTTACAGCATTCGCTCGGAGCGCCAACTCATGGAGCAGGTGCAGTACAACCTGCTGTTTCGCTGGTTCATCGGCCTGGCCATGGATGACGAGGTGTGGGTGCCCACGGTCTTCACGAAGAACCGGGAGCGTCTGATCAAGCACGATGCCGTGATCGAATTCTTCAACGCCGTAGTGGCCATCGCCGAGAAGAAGTGCCTGCTCTCGGGGGAGCATTTCAGCGTGGACGGCACGTTGATCCAGGCGTGGGCCGGACACAAGAGCTTCGTACGCAAGAACGGTGACGATCAGGACAACGATGGTAGCGGCGCGGGCGACTTCAAGGGCGAGAAACGCAGCAACGAGACACATCAGTCGAGGACCGATCCAGATGCGCAGCTCTATCGCAAAGGCAAAACGGCCAGCGAATTGCGGTACAGGGGCCATACGCTGACCGATAACCGGCACGGCCTGGTGGTCAATGCGGGCGTGACACGCGCCGACGGGCATGCAGAGCGTGGAGCCGCCAAGATCATGATCCACGACGTGCGGCAAGCGGCAGAGGATCCGAACGTAGAAATTACGTTGGGTGCAGACAAGGGTTACGACGCTCAGGAATTCATCGAGGCGTGCCAACAGATGAAGGTCACACCGCACGTTGCGCAAAACACCTCGGGGCGACGTTCGGCAGTGCCCGATACGATTGCCTCGAGCGCGGGCTACGCCATTTCGCAGCAAAAGCGGAAGTTGATCGAACAAGGTTTCGGCTGGGCCAAGACCGTAGGGCGCATGCGCCAGGTGATGGTGCGCGGCTTGAAGAAGGTGGACCAGATGTTCGTGTTGAACATGACGGCCTATAACCTCGTGCGCATGCGATCCCTGGCACAAATCCGCCCATAGTGGCTGGAAAAGGCGGCAATGAGGCCAGAAGCCGGCCTCACAGTGCTTTAAAAAGGTTGATGCGCGTTGAAATTGCACAATGCGAAAGATTTAGCGACGGTGGGCGCTCAAATCGTGGAAGGCCGATTCCGGGCGGGGGTATTTCCGCATCCTGTTAGTGCCCATGCACCGACAGCAACGTAAGCGTGCTTGAGCCTTGCAATTACCCACATCTTTGCCGCGAAACCGGCATTGTCAACTTGTCGGCAGTGGCACGGACTACTGCGAAGAGTCAATCGCTCAGGAGACAGTCGACGGATTTTGAGCGATGCCGGTGAATTCGCGCCACGCAGCGAATCGGGATGCGAGTTGTTTGCGATAGCGTGAAGCCCGTAGCAGGTGTCGCTTGAGCGCGAAGTGCTGCCGGATCAGGCCGAAGCTGGAGAGAAAAGCCTGCGTGCGCTTCGGGTCACGAAATCCGCGCATGCGCCGCTCACGTTCACGCGTAGGCTGATGACTGTTCTCTGCCCGGTTGTTCACCCGGGCCGCAGCCTTGACGAACACATGTTTGATGTTTGCCAGTTCGGGGATGTCGGCCTTGGCTGCCGGGTAGCTGCGAAGCTGATCGGTGACAATCCTTCGTGGCGCGTCGGCACAGGCGGCCAGCACGCGGTTGAAGAAGCGCTTTGCTGCGGCCTTATCGCGATGTTTCTGCAGCAGGATGTCGAGTTCGGCGCCGTGCTGGTCGACTGCCCGCCAGAGCAGATAAGGCTCACCGCGCAACATAACGAAGACTTCATCCAGATGCCATGTGCTCCCAGGCTTGCGGCGAGCAGCTTTGACGCGATGTGCGAAGCCCGCGCCGAATTTGTCGCACCAGCGGCGGATCGTCTCGTAACTGACAACGACACCGCGCTCGAACCCTTGTTATCGATAGGATTTCATTTTTCGATGAAACTCCCGTTTCGGGAAACGTGCCACCCCTCTGACGCGCCGCTCCCCTGCCATCTCGTTGCCTATAATCTCTGGATGCCGAACGTTCCGTTGCACCCGTCCTTGCCTGAGCCTGCGTCCCTGTCCGCGCTGCGCGCGTGGTACGCAGGCGTCAGCGCTCGCGAGGCGGTCGAACGTTATTGCTCGCAGGCGCTCGAAGGCGGCCAGTCTGCGCGCGGCGTGATCGGACGGATTCGTCGGCAGCTCGTCGGTTTCGCCCTCAGCCGGCATCGCGCCGATCTGGCCCAGCTGTTCCAGTGCGCGGTGGGCGAACGGTCCCATCACCGTAAGGCCGCGACCCGGGCGCTGGATATCTTGCCAACGCTTGAGATCCCACAACCACAGGTGAGCGATGTGATCGATGTCTGGCTGCCAGCCCGTGTTGTCCCCGTGCTGCATCAGCATGGCATCCGGACGCTGGCTGATCTGACTGTACGCATCCCTCGTCGCCGGCGCTGGGTGGCGCACGATTTACGGACTCGGCATGCGCAGCGCACGGCACATTGAAACCTTCTTTGCCGCCCACCCGGCGCTCACCGAACGCGCCCGCGCGCTGATCGTGGTGGCGACGCCGGAGCCTGTGGTGCCGTGGGAAAACATCCACGTGCCACATGACGTCGACGGCTCGTGTGGTGTCTTCCGCGCACCGAAGCCGATGTGTTCGCTCAAGGCCGATAATGACTATCAGGCGATCAGCGCCTGGCTCGACCGGCACGAAGCCGCCGAAACTCAGCGTGCCTATCGCCGGGAAGCCGAGCGCCTGCTGCTGTGGGCGATTGCTGAGCGCGGCAAGGCGCTGTCTTCGCTCATGAGCGAGGATGCGACCGCTTATCCTGCCTTCCTGCGCCATCCCACACCCCGCGCCCGGTGGGTCGCGCCGGCGCGCCCGCGATCGTCGTCCGAATGGCGGCCGTTCACGGGCGCGCTGTCGCCAGACTCCATCGCCTATGCGCTGTCAGTTTCGAGTGCAATGTTTCGCTGGCTGATCGAGCAGCGCTACGTGCTCGCGAATCCGTTTGCCGGCCTCAGGGTGCGCGGCGCGCAGCGCAATGGGTAGCTGGACATTTCGCGCGCCTTTACGGCGGGAGAGTGGGAACTGATCCGCACGATTGCCGATGGCCTGGAAAGGTCGCATGGCTGGGCGGTTCCCGCCGCACAGCGTCTGCGCTTTCTGCTCGATTTCGGTTGGGCGACCGGGGCGAACTGGTCAGCGTTACACTCGGCAGTATCATGACCGGCACGCGCGGTGAGCGGTGGCTTCACCTCACCGGTAAGGGGGCGAAGGCTGGCAAGGTGGTGCTGCCGCCACTCGCACGATTTGCGTTGGACCAGTACCTGATGCAGCGCGGCCTGCCCGTGAGCCCCGCACGCTGGGCACCGGATACGCCGCTGATCGGCCATCTCGACGAACCCGGCGGCATTACCACGCCGTGTCTGAGGGAGGTTGCTGTCCGAGTATCACGTTCGCTATGGGGGATACGGCGGGATCGGCTACTATCACGTATCCGACATGTACATCGCCCTGTTCAGTCACTTCATCCCGTGCGGCGTCCACGAAGCCGTCTACATCCTCGATGGGCTGATCCTGAACGGCGCCGACGTCAAGCCCGATACGATCCACGGCGATACGCAGGCACAAAGCGGTCCGGTCTTCGGTCTGTCGTACGTAGTGGGCATCAACCTGATGCCGCGCATGCGCAACATCAAGGATCTCGTGCTGTACAAGGCGGACCGACGGCGCAAATACAAGCACATCGACAGCTTGTGCCGTCAGGCGATTGACTGGGCACTAATCGAACGTCACTATGCCGACATGATGCGTTGCAGTGTCGATCAAAGCAGGCAGGATGACGCCGTCGACGATCCTGCGCCGCCTCGGATCGGAGAGCACAAAAAACAAGCTCTACTTCGCATTCCGGGAGCTGGGGCGCGTGATCCGGACGCTGTTCCTGCTGAAATATCTCAATGAGCCGGACCTGCGTCGCACGATTCACGCGGCGACCAACAAGAGCAAGCAGTTCAACGACTTCGCTCAGTGGCTGATGTTCGGTGGTGAAGGCGTGATCGCCGAAAACGTCCGACACGAGCAGCGCAAAGTGATCAAGTACAACCACCTCGTCGCGAACATGGTGATCCTGTACAACGTGCAGTGGATGTCGCGCAAGCTGAAGGAACTGCAGGAAAAGGGGCATCCGGTCGATGCCGAGGTCCTCAAGGTGCTGTCGCCGTACCGGCGCGAGCACATCAACCGGTTCGGGGACTATCTGCTGGATCTCTTGCGCTCCGTCCCACCGCTCGATTCGACTATCGATTTCGCATTCAAATCAGCCGCTTAGGCCGTGGCGGATTTTTACGAATCCCGGCTAGGCCTCTGTTCCATGGCACGCTGCCTGCCTGCGACGTCGCTCGCGGAAACCCCGCATTGTGGCGCGTGGGCGGGTGACTATTTTCAGCGCGATTGTTCACCTGAGCCGACGTCTTTGCGAACAGGTGCTTTAGGACAGCGAGTTCCGGTAATTGGGCCTTCGCTGCTTGCCCACATCGATTTGACATTGCAGTGGCCGGACGCTTTTTTGAATATCGCAACGGGACGATCTCACAATGCACTGACTGCATCCAGTGACCTACCGACCATTGTTTCCAATGTTGGTATAACCAGCCGCGCGCGATCCGGGATTAGGTGAAACGGAAGATCTTCGTCCATGTAAGTACTCTGACACATCTCAAGCTGGATGGCATGGATACCGGATGACGGCACTCCGTAATGACGGGTGATAAACCCGCCCTTGAATCGGCCGTTGCTAATCCAGGAATACCCGCTTTCCGCTGTTGCATTGATTGCAGCTTGAAGTACCGAATCGGCCGCAGTGCGGCCGTCCTGCGTTCCGATGTTCAGATCTGGGAGTTTGCCCTGGAACAGCCGCGGTAGAACGCTCGCAATCGAATGCGCTTCCCACAGAAGTACATGCGGATGTTCCTCGCGAAGTCGACGCAGTTCTTCTGCAAGGCGATCATGGTACGGTTGCCAGTATGACTTTACTCGCAAATTCTTTTCATCTGCCGTCGGAGTCTGCCTATCGCGATAGACAGTCTCGCCACGGAACGTCTGTTCCGGACATAAGCCGGTGGTCTGTTGCCCGGGATAAAGATTCTCGTCAGAAGATGGTCTGTTCAAATCGATGACATAGCGGGACAAGTGCGCACTCGTGACCGTCGCCCCGAGCTTATGCGCGAACTCGTAGAGTTTGTCGAGATGCCAGTCAGTGTCGGAAAGCCTTAGCGCGGAGTCGGTGTATTTCTCTCGTAGGTCGTCTGGGATGCTTGTCCCGAGATGGGGAATCGAAATAAGTAGCGGGGCGTTCCCTCGCGTCAAATCATATACTTTTGTCACGATGAGCCTTTATTATGTTTGACTGTTGTAGCGCGGTCGCAGGCATCTGCGGTAACAGTTTTTTGAGCGCTGGACGGATCAGCTCGTCGAGGACGTTTCCGGTAAGAGCCGAGATCTGGTCCACGAGTTCGTCCCACTCGCCACGCCTGTGCAAAATGAAAAAATCCCGCCGACTGAGATGGCTCCTGGGAAGAGGAAATACGACTAAAGTGTCAAGATAGTGGCGCGCTTGCCAAAGGCAGAGCGGTGTGGAAATGGCAAAACCGAGGTTTGCGCTGACAAGGCTCAGCAGCGGGTCCGTCGCATCGAATTCGTAATGACGAGCGCTGCCGATATTCAGATGTCGAGCTAACCGCTCAATCTGCTGCCCAATTACTGAACGCGCCGTGTATCGAATCAGCGGCAGTTCGGCAGCCAGGCTTCCCCATTCGGGATTTGCTCCCTTATGCCTCTCGAACCAGCGGCGAGAAGCGACCGCGAGAAAAGCCTCTGATAAAAGCGGAACTTCGACCAGTCGTGTGTCGGTAATTGTGGTCTGAGTGCAAACCACGACGTCAACCTCGCGCTGATGAATTTGCGCTGAAAGGGCTGGCGTAAGCCCAGACCACATTTCAATTTGACGGGTTGATCCGGACACGGCGCGAATCAGCTCCGGACCGACGGTGGCAGCGAACGAGTCAACGCATCCAAGTCGAACCGGCAGCGTCTCGCCTCGCGACGTGTCCCTAAGCTTGCTGCTGACATCTTGTGCCTGCTTCAACAGGGGCTCGGCGAGCTTGAGCAGAGCGCGGCCGGCGAGATTGGGCCGGGGCGGCCGGCTCTCCCGGTCCAAAAGCTCCGTGCTCTGCTCGCGTTCGAGGGATGCGATTGATTGGCTGATGGCACTTTGACTGACCTGCAGCCGCTTGGCGGCTGCGGTCATCGACCCCGTTTCGCAGACGGCGACGAATGCTTCCAGAGCCCGCAAGTCGATGGTTGGTCGAGGTCGTGTCATCGGATTTTGCCTGGTCAAAAATCATGCGATGGGTTTGTGATGCCGATGAAAGTCGGAAAAAGATAGCAATTTCGTCGTCACACCGGCATCAATCCCACCATGCGAAACAGACCTCCGGCTACCGCTCGAGTGTTGCCTAGTGCTCGGACAGCAGCCGTCCGAAGCCCCTGATGCGGTCCTGGATGCCAGCGAGTCGCATAACATCCCACGCAACAGCCTGATTACTTGTAATGACGGGCTTGTCGGTTATTTGCTCGATCTCTTCGATGACTTCGATCGATCTGAGTGCCCCACAACTAATGAAGATTGCATCAGCGTCCGGACGGTCGAGATACAGCGCCATTTGCGCAATGCTATTCGGAGTCACGCGCACCATGTCGCTGTCTTTTTCGAGCTGGAGGCCATGGATTGCCAGAACTTCGAAGCCCTCGTTTTCGAGGTAGATTTTCTCCATCTCGTTGATTTCGTCCAGATACGGCGTGCCGATGACGATACGCCTCGCGCCGACCGCCCGCAGACCGCGAATGACGGCTGTTACCATGCTTGTCGTCTTTGCATTCGGGGCGCCTCGCGACAATTCTGCAAAGACCTTCTTTTCGCCGACAACCAGACTTCCAGACGTGCAGCCGTAGCAAATAACATCTAGACTGCCGTCCGGAAGAATCCGCGCCGCAGACTCGGCGAGACTGCTAGCAATGTTGTCGAGGGATTGCCGCGTGATGCTGTCAGGATTGGGGACTCGCGTGAAATGGATTCCGACGCCTTTCGGGAGAAGGGTGAACATGTCATCTTCGATCGTTTGCTCGGTCGCGAGCAGCACAAAGCCTGCCTTGGCGCGATTGTGTCGGCCCTGGTCAAACTCAGCCTTGAATTCAACAAGGTTGCTCACAATACGTACTCCTTTATATAGGATTGCAAATGAGGGAGATGTTCTTGACGCCTGCAGCGATGGAGGGGTGGCCTAACCCGTAATGAAGCGGGCGATTCGCGCGAGTCCAAATGAAATGTAGTTCCGCTGAACCAGGCCTAGAGCACGCATATCGGCGGCGCGCAGCGCGCGGCAGCACTCTTCGAGTTCTCGGTTAAGGTATTCAACCTCCTCTTCCCAGAGGTCTCTGACAAAGTTGTACCAAACGCGTGATGCCTGAAAATAGCACCTGTCGTGCGTCTGCCTCAGCTCCTTATTTCTGATCAGCTCATTGATCGCGAAATGTAACTCATGCAAGACCGACCAGAACTCATCGAAATTCCTGGGACCGTTTAGTAACGCGTTGGCTCGGGGGATGAGGCTTTCAATGCGCTCAAGCGCCTGTGGGGCGTCGAGCGGCGAGCAAAAATCTCCCAGCATCTCGCTCAATCGCAGGCGGAAATTGTACGTGTCCCTGTACTCGCGGAAATCGACCCCACTAACAATCGTCCCGACGCCGTTTTTCGTTTCGACTAGGCCTTCATATTCAAGTCGCTGCAACACCTGACGAATGGGCGTACGGCTCACCTGAAATTCTTCAGCCAGCACGTTTTCTCCGAGGAAGGTGCCCGGCGGATAGTGGAGACTACAGATGCGATCGCGAACTGTCAGGTAGATGTCAGACGCCTGGCCACGAGGAGCCGTGGCTTTGGCTGCCGGTCGCGGCGTTTGGCCCTTCAATTTAACCACGCGTGCCATTGATGTTCCTCGCTGGACGCTGTTGCGGTGATGGAGCGTCCGGTCAGTGCCGCACCAGCGCGGCGTGTGCCCAATGATAACTACAAGCCACAGCTATACGCAACCTGTACACAGCAACAGACTAGTCGAGATCT
Organism: Paraburkholderia youngii; assembly: GCF_013366925.1. Classification (NCBI taxonomy): domain Bacteria; kingdom Pseudomonadati; phylum Pseudomonadota; class Betaproteobacteria; order Burkholderiales; family Burkholderiaceae; genus Paraburkholderia; species Paraburkholderia youngii. Next base: position 65,142 of record NZ_JAALDK010000003.1, on the reverse strand, counting down.
GCGATAGTGGGAAATAATTTTCACTTATAGGTCCGCGCGCCGTGGGTTACAGGGGGCGCTTGACGTGATTCTGCATTAAGTGACGGAACCAAAACAAGATTTCTGCGTTTATCAAACCGATTCCGTCGGTTGAATACAGTGCTTATCCTAGACGAATCCCGTACTTGACAGTGAAAATTGTTGTTCCTAGAGTGGAGCTGTGTACTTGCTGCATACAGCTAACGAGACGGAGGAACTGTGAGCGAATACAAAGGCCGGGTAAGCAAACTGCGCGATGCACTCCGCGTCGCGAATATTGACGTTGCTCTGATCAGCGACCCCGATGCAGTGGCCTATTTCGGCGGCTTCTGGAACTACCTTGGAATGGATTTCGGCAGGCCAACTTTGCTGGTCGTTCCGCAAGATCGCGACCCGGTGCTGATTACTCCTCTGATGGAATCGGAGATGTGCTCGCTGATGACATGGATCAAGGACATCCGTCCCTGGTGTGACGGCATTGACGACGAGTGGCGCAAGCCGCTGCGGGAAGTGCTCGCGGCGTCAAAGGTTAAACGCCTCGGTGTCGAGCGCGCAAAGATGCCGCCGCTCGTGGCAGCGGCGCTGCTTGTCGATGCGGACCACATTGTCGATGTTGGTCAGATCATCCTCGATCTTCGGACGATCAAGACCTCGAGCGAAATCGCCACGATGAAGCAGGCAGGTCACGTTGCAGTGGCAATGGTCGAAGCAGCGAAACAGGTGATCCGGGAAGGCGTACCCGAATATGAAATCGCGTTGGCTGTCGTCGCCGCCGGAACGCGTAAAGCAGCGTCATTCCTGGATGAGCACAAGGACAGATTTGTGTCCCCGACCATTTACAACCTGCAGATCCTCCAGTCGGGGCGCGACGTCTGCCTCGTGCACCGCAGATCCTCGGTTCGCACGTTAAAGCGAGGCGACCCGGTGTATTTGTGTTTCTGCGGAATCGCCAACTTCAAGAACTACAAGCTTGGATTCGACCGCGAGTTCTTCGTTGGGTCGGTGACCGACGAGCAGGCTCGCGTCTACGAAGCGGCGGTAGCGGCGCAACAGGCGGCACTGGCGCAGATCAGGCCCGGAGTACGGTGCGAAGATGTGAATGCGGCTGCTGAGCAGGTGTACAAGGACGCGGGCTTTGCGCCGGGATATCGCACCGGACGTTCGATCGGATATTCGTTCCTCGAAACGCCAGAGCTCAAGCGCGGCGAACAGCGCACGCTTGAGGCAGGCATGACGTTCGCCGTCGATGGCGGCATTACCATCGAAGGCGAGTTTGGCGGGCGAGTCGGCGATTCGATAGTTGTTACGACGGATGGCTTCGAATACCTGACCAACTATCCTCGCGAGCTGGCGGTGGCGTGAAGATTATGGCTGATGGAATCGCACTGAAGACCCTCATCGCGGTCAACCGGGAGTTCTTCGGCAGTCGCTGGACCGAAAAGGACCTCACTGAGCTGGTGGACCCGCGTTTCGGCGTGGTATCGGACCTGTCCAGTCTCGTCGGGCGCCTTGCGGAGATTCGGGCAAAAGATCTCGGCGACGTGGCGCCGCCGTGGGCCGAGGGTACGCAATCATGACACCGGTACGGGGCACAAACCTCAGAGATATGTCGCGAGTGCTAGCCAATGGCGACGCTACGTCGTCTGAGTTTATCGCGCATAGTCTGGCGCTTGCGGAGGCGACCAATTCATGGCTGAAATGCCTGATAACCGTGACCAGTGAACGCGGTCGGGAGCAAGCAGCGGCGGCGGATGATCGGCGTCGCCGCGGGGCTTCGCTAGGATTGCTGGACGGCGTTCCCTACGTCGCAAAGGATGCTTTCAACACAGCGGGCATCCGGACAACGGCCGGGAGCCGGGTATATGCGGAGCACTATCCAACGGAAGATTCCGTAGTCGTTCGAAAGCTTGCGGATGCTGGCGCTGTCCTGATTGGCAAAGCGAATATGCACGAGTTTGCCTATGGCGCGACCGGCGAAAACCTGTTCACTGGCACAACAGTCAACCCGTGGGACCGGAGTCGATTGGCTGGCGGGTCCAGCGGGGGATCCGCCGCAGCTGTGGCAGCCGGCATCGTGCCATTTGCGTTGGGCACCGATACCGGCGGCTCAGTGCGCGTTCCTGCCGCGCTGTGCGGCGTCACCGGATTCAAGCCGTCTTTTGGACTGCTCGACTCGACGGGAGTAATCCCGTTTTGCTGGACGTTGGACCACGTGGGGATCATTGCTGCAAGCGCGGACGACGTGTCGATTGTTACGGCATGGCTGACCGACCTGGACACATTCAGTCCCGTCAAGTGCGCAAGGTCGCTCCGGGTGGGCGTACTGCCCGACGCAGCTCTCGTTCTTCAACCCTCGGTCAGAGCCGGTTATGAGTCGGCTCTGGCTGCGCTGCGCGGGCTGGGAGCCCGTTTTCACGAGATCGAGTTGCCCGATGCCGCCGAATCTCGAACAGTGTCGCTCACGATCCAGCTCGCCGAGGCGCTCGCCTATCACTCGCCGTTGATCGAGACGTGCGGGGAAAAGTATGGTGCCGATATCAGGAGTGGTTTTATATTAGGTCAGCAGTTGTCCGCTGAGAGTTACGTGCAATGTCAAAGGCTTCTGACCGAATATCGACGCTCCTTCTCGCGCCAGTTCGACAATGTCGACGTAGTTCTCACACCTACCTGTCCAATCGTCGCCCCTGAGATCGGGAGCACCAGGGTGCCGATCGGCGAGCAACTGTGTCCCGTCGGGAATGCGCTGACACTTTACACCTCGTTTTTCAACCTCGTCGGAGCGCCCGCAGTTGCACTGCCATCAGGACAGGATGACAGAGGGCTCCCAGTAAGTGTGCAACTTGTTGGCGCCGCAGGTGCCGACAAGTGGGTTCTCCAGTTGGCCCGGCGTTTGGAGAAGGACTTGGCGCAGGTCTAAACGCCTGCTAGCTCGTGACAATGACCCTTAACGTATCGTCGAGAGAGGTATGTATGAAAATCGGAAACACATCGAAGCAAGCACGGGCGTGCCTGTTCACCGTCCTGGCAGCAGTTCTGCCAGCTACATCGGCTCAGGCTCAACAGCTGGTCATCGCATCTTTCGGTGGGGCATATACCGCCAGCCAGTCCAAGGCCTTCTTTGAGCCTTACACCGCGAAGACCGGCACCAAGATCTTGCCGGCCGATTACAACGGCGGTCTCGCGGAGCTGCGCTCCCAGGTACAGGCCGGATCTGGGGCTTGGGACGTCATTGACCTTGAGTTTCAGGATGCCGCGCGAGCCTGCGACGAGGGGTTGATCGACCCCATCAAGGCGAGTTCCCTTGCTCCTTCACCGGATGGCAAGCCTGCATCGGCCGACTTCGTCAACGGATCATTGCTGGACTGTGGTGCCGGAACCATTCTCTGGTCCAACGTAATCGCATTTGACAAGAGAAAGTTCTCCGGAGCCCAACCGACGACGATCGCAGACTTCTTTGATCTGAAAAAATTCCCGGGGAAACGGGGACTTAGCAATAAACCGAACGGAAATCTGGAATGGGCCCTGATGGCGGATGGCGTGCCTCGCGACAAGGTCTACGCGACGCTGCGAACGCCGGCAGGACTTGAGCGCGCCTTCAAGAAACTGGACACGATCAAGCCAAGTGCGGTGTTCTGGGGAGCGCAGGCGCAGTCGGTTCAACTTCTTGCCGACGGTGAAGTCGCGATGACCGAAGGCGGTAATGGACGATTCACCGACGCTATTACCAAAGAAAAGAAACCGTTCGGCATCGTCTGGCAAGGACAGATCATCAACGGAGATGTCTTTGCGATCTCCAAGGCGAGCAAAAACAAGGCGGCCGCACTCGATTTCATCCGGTATGCGACATCGTCGCCGCAGCTTGCAAGTCAGACGAAATATATCAGCTACGCGCCGGCGCGCCGCTCGGCACTTCAGCTTGTTGACGCGTCCTTGCGGGACAACCTGCCGACGTCGCCCGCCAATCTGAAGGTCGGCCTCGCGAACGACACTGCATTCTGGAACGATGAGCAGGACGAAATTAACCGGCGCTGGGCCGCCTGGATGGCCCGCTAAGGATCAAGGTAACGCAAATGCGAAACGTTTCCCAGCAACGAAATGGAAGTTCGAGAGTGGCCGACGGGAACCACGTCGTATTCTCGCAGGTAGAAAAGAGCTACGACGGGAGCACCCAAGTGGTGAAATCGCTCTCCCTTGCGGTCAGGCGGGGTGAGTTTCTGACCCTGCTTGGCCCGTCGGGATCCGGCAAAACAACAACCTTGATGATGCTGGCGGGTTTTGAGGCGCCGACTGCTGGGACGATTAGCATCGACGGTGTGAATCTGACAACGACGCCGCCGCATAGACGGGGCATTGGCATGGTCTTCCAGAACTATGCGCTGTTTCCTCATATGTCGATCGCAGACAACGTGGCCTTTCCACTTGCAGCGAGAAAGGTTCCCAAAGACCAGATCGCGAAAAAAGTAGCAACGGCGTTGGAAATGGTGAAGATGCATGCATTCGCTTCCCGTCGGCCGGCTCAGCTCTCTGGCGGCCAGCAGCAGCGGATCGCGCTGGCCCGTGCCTTGGTCTTCGAGCCCACCTTGGTGCTGATGGACGAGCCTCTTGGTGCTCTGGATAAACAGCTTCGCGAGCACATGCAAACGGAAATCAAGCATCTGCACAAGATGCTTGGCGTGACGGTGGTCTATGTCACCCACGATCAGGATGAAGCGCTGGCCATGTCTGACCGGGTCGCAATCTTCAACAATGGAATCATAGAACAGATCGGTCCGCCGACCGAGATTTATGAATCCCCAAACACCGAGTTTGTGTCGCGGTTCGTTGGCGACAACAATCTGCTGGACAGTGTCGTACGCGAATGTTACGCGTCGGCGGACGGCGACTTCCGCGCAAAAGTCACTCACGGAGAGTGCCAGTTTGAGGCACGCACTGCAAAGCCGCTGCCGTCGGGGTCGCGCGTGTCTCTGGTGTTGCGTCCCGAGCGCGTAGTGATTGCCTCGCACGAAACGGCGTTCGAGAACCGTGTGAACTCGGAGATCATTGAGTCGACCTACTATGGCGATCACGTCAGACTGACATGCAAGATTCCGAGCGGCAACGAAATTTCAGTGAAAATCGCGAACACGTCCAGCCTCGGATCTCTTCGCTCAGGACAGACGCTACCCATCGGCTGGCGCTCAGTTGACAGCCGCGCGCTGTTGGCTGCGGGAGGCCCGACATGAATCCGGTGACAATAGCTGAGAGCGGCCCTGACGATTCCCATGACGAACAATGTGGCGCTACGTTAAAGAGCCGGGTTCAGAAGGCGAGGCGCCGCGAGACGCGAAAATCTTTTCTGCTTGTCCTGCCGGTGATCGTGTTCCTGCTGCTGACCTTTGTTGTGCCGATCGCGAAGATGTTTGAGGTCAGCGTCTACGATGCAACGCTGCGCGACCTTCTTCCGGCGACCGCTCGAGCCCTCGACGCCGGTTCCAGGGACGCGGCAGGTCAGATGTGGACAGCTCTGGCCCGTGACCTCGTTACTGCAAGAGAAAATGGCAAGCTCGGTCTGGTCGCGAGGCGACTGAATACCGAACGCTCGGGGCTTCGATCTGTCGTTGAACGTACGGCGCGGCGCGCTGCTACTGCTGACGAAGTACCGACTGCTCAGTGGTTCGCGAACGTGGATCCGGTATGGACTGATCCCGGCGTGATACCGATGCTTGCACGCGCAACGCGACCATTCACGCTAGATAATTACCTTGCGGCGCTAGACTTCCGACGCGATGAGCAAGGCAGTATCGAGTCACAACCGGAAGACAGCAGAATCTATCGCTCGCTCTACCTGAAAACGTTCCTGGTTTCCGTCGCCGTTACCGCGTTGTGCGCTGTGTTGGGGTATCCGATTGCTTACCTCATGGCGACACGATCAAAGTCCACTGCGAACAAATTGATGATTCTGGTGCTGGTGCCTTTCTGGACGTCAATGCTTGTTCGCGTCACTGCATGGATGGTGATGTTGCAATCTCAAGGAGTGTTCAACGATCTTCTCGTTCTGGCCGGAGTGGTCAATGACCACAACCGTGTCATGTTGATCTATAACCTGACGGGCACACTGATCTCCATGACACATATCCTGTTGCCGTTCTTCATTCTGCCGCTATACAGCGTAATGGTTGCGGTTCCACCTAGCTACATGCGAGCTGCACAATCTCTTGGAGCAGGGCGGTTCATTTCGTTCTGGAAAGTTTATTTTCCGATTACTTTGCCAGGAGTAGGCGCCGGTGGTTTGCTGGTACTGATCCTTGCTTTGGGTTATTACATCACGCCTGCACTTGTCGGCGGACAGTCTGGCCAGATGATTTCGAACATGATCGCTTTCAACGTACAGACTTCGTTGAACTGGGGGCTGGCGGCAGCGCTTAGCATCGTACTACTTGTTGCGGTGCTCGCGCTCTACTTCGTGTACAACCGAATGGTTGGCGCTGAAAATCTCAAGATGGGGTAACCATGAACGTCCATAGCCAGCCGTTTCGTTCTCCCGTCGAAAAGGGATGGAGCATACTTTTTGCCGTAATGTGCACGACAATCTTTCTTTTCCTCGTCGCGCCGGTTCTTGTCATCATCCCTCTTTCGTTCAACGCGGAACCCTATTTCACGTTCTCTCGAGCGATGTTGCATTTGCAAGCTGATGCGTGGTCGCTTCGGTGGTATGAATCGTTTTTCGACAACCCAAGGTGGCTGCTTTCGGTCAAGAACAGCCTCATTGTGGGCGTTGCCACAACGGCTCTTTCTGCGTCCATTGGCACAGCAGCAGCGCTGGGCCTGAGGCAGCGTTTGCTGCCCAGCAGGTCGCTCCTCATGAGCTTCATTCTCGCACCGATGGTTGTACCAACGATTGTCACCGGAGCGGGAACTTACTTCGTATTCGCAAAGGTAGGGCTCGTTGATAACTTGTGGGGTCTCATTGCAGCGCACACCGCGCTTGGCATCCCCTTCGTTGTAGTTACGGTGCTTGCCTCTGTGAGCGGCCTCGATCGGTCCTTTGAACGGGCGGGCGCCATCATGGGGGCGCCGCCCTGGATGGTGTTTCGAAAGGTAACGCTTCCGCTCATCATGCCAGGCGTGACGGCCGGCGCGGTACTCGCGTTTATCACATCGTTTGACGAGGTAGTTTTCGCGCTTTTCATTCTTCCAAGTCCGCAGTATTTCACGCTGCCAAGACAGATGTGGTCTGGACTTCGGGAGCAGATCAGCCCGGCTATTCTTGCAGCGGCAACGCTTTGGATTGTGCTTTCGCTTGTTTTGATGTGGTTGATGGGCGTGCTGAGAAAAAGAGCGGCGCATGTTCGCTGAGGCGCCAGAAGAGGGCGTGCGGGTGGACTACCGCACGAGAGCACCCACGTGCATTGAGCCGCAGCCGTTGCTGCTATCTGCTTCAGGAATTCAATTCGTTGGCGCGCGCCTGACATGCGTCGCGTTGAGCAAGTCAAGGTGCGGGGGGGCATATCCTCAAATTCGCCGCGATCGTTCAAGCCTTCACATCCGTAATTGATCGCCGATATGTCGGCAGATACAGGTAGCCCGCCGGCAGCGCGACCGCGCAAAGGGCCGCCTGATGTCCATGCTAAGTCTTGATCCGATATCGAACCGCCCGGTGTATAGACTGCCTAGTGGTAGTTTTTTGATTGTGTCCGGCAGCACGAAACTGCCGATAGTGCTGCTGCCAGATCGCGGCTCGCTGTCCGCAACTGTGCTCGCATGCTATCCAAAGGTTCGGCGCATACTCAAGTGCGTCTTATTCGGCAATATGGGGACCGTGCTGCTTCCGCCGGCCTTGGTTGGCGTGCGAAGCGAAAGCTTGACGCGGCAGGAGATTCCGCCATGTAGCGCTAGCTGGCTTGCGATCGGATAGCTATCGCGGGGAATGACGAAAAAAACGGATTGTGCCACCGGTAGCGAACGGCGGCCCATGATGAAGGACTCATCGCGAGCGTCAGATCTGGCTCGTTAGCTCCGGTAATACAGAAAAGAGATCGCCGACCAGCCCATAATCTGCAATTCCAAAGATCGGCGCTTCTGGATCCTTATTCACAGCGACGATGACTTTTGAGTCCTTCATGCCGGCCAGATGCTGAATCGCACCGGAAATGCCCACGGCGATATACAACTGCGGAGCGACGATCTTGCCGGTCTGTCCTACCTGCCAGTCGTTCGGAGCGAAACCCGAGTCCACCGCGGCTCGTGACGCACCTACCGCCGCACCGAGCTTCTGTGCCAGCGGATCGAGTAACGCAAAGTTCTCCGCACTACCCATACCGCGCCCACCCGAGATGACGATTCGTGCTGACGTTAGTTCCGGCCGCTCGTTTTCAGCCACTTCGCGACGCACGAAACGTACCCGCCGTGTACCTTCGGCAGCTTCGATCGTGACAATTGATGCGCTGCCGCCAGTCGCGGGCGCGGCGTCGAAAGCGGTAGTGCGGATCGTCGCTACCTTGATCGCATCGTCGCACTGCACGGTTGCGATGGCGTTGTCTGCATAGATCGGACGGTCGAACGTATCGGCCGAATGAATGGCGATGACGTCCGAGATCTGAGATGCGTCGAGTTTTGCAGCAACACGCGGTGCGACGGTCTTGCCCGCAGCAGTCGCAGCGAACAGCACATGTGTATAAGACGGCGCCAGTGCAATCACCTGTGCGGCGATGTTTTCCGCCAGGCCATCGGCCAGAATATGCGCATCGATCAGAATGACGACGTCGACGCCTTCGATTCTGGCTGCGGTTTCGGCGACGGGATGCGCGTTATAACCTGTGACAAGCATGTGCACGCCGTTATTGAGCTGGCGCGCTGCGTTGACTGTGTGCAGTGTGGCGGACGAGACCGCCGCGTCTCTGTGTTCCGCAATGACGAGTGTGGTCATCAGATCACCTTTGCTTCATTCTTCAGTTTGTCGATCAATGTGGCGACGTCCGTCACGCGTACTCCCGCCTTGCGGGCGGCCGGCTCGGCGACTTTCAGCGTCTTCAGCCGCGGCGCGGGATCCACGCCGAGATCGGCCGGCGTGACCGTGTCCATCGGTTTCTTCTTCGCTTTCATGATGTTGGGTAGCGTCACGTAACGTGGCTCGTTCAGCCGCAAGTCAGTCGTTACGATGGCCGGAAGATCCAGCTGAAGCACTTCGAGGCCGCCGTCTACTTCCCGGGTAACAGTGGCGACGTTACCCTCGATCTCGATAGCGCTTGCGAATGTGGCTTGCGGCCAGTCGAGAAGTGCGGCGAGCATTTGGCCGGTCTGACCGGCGTCGTCGTCAATGGCCTGCTTGCCGAGAATGACGAGCTGCGGTTGCTCGCGCTCGACCACGGCCTTCAGCAGCTTTGCGACCCCCAGCGGTTGCAGTTCAGCTTCAGTCTGGATATGCAGAGCGCGATCGGCACCGATAGCGAGCGCCGTACGCAGAGTCTCGCCGCTTTGCGCGGGGCCGCAAGTGACCGCGATCACGTCGTGAGCGACTCCAGCCTCCTTCAGGCGAGTCGCCGCCTCGACGGCGATCTCGTCAAAAGGATTAATCGACATCTTTACGTTCCCTATGTCGACGCCCGTCTGATCAGCCTTCACGCGGACCTTTACGTTGTAGTCGACAACGCGTTTAACTGCTGCCATGACCTTCATGCCTGGTTTCCTCGTTGCTCGGGGGGGAATTTGGGAGCGCGCGCATGTCATCCGCGCGCTTTCTGTTCGATAATGACGAGTGCCGCGTAGGGCGCCTGAGCTTCGTCGTGCGCCTCGCCGTTCAACTCGTATTGTTCCTTATCGCGGGCTGCCTCGATGTCGAACGCGCCGCCGTTTTCCGGGCGCGTGTAGACATATGCTTCAGGAAGCAAGAACGTTTCGCAGAGATCGCGTGCACGCAGCATGCTGGCTCCATGCAGGGTCAGCACGAGCGCGAGGCATCCGGACGGTAGATGCATTGGTTCCCGTAGAACCACGATGCGAGCGGTGTAGCGCTCTCGCGCGACGATGGCGTTCAGTTTCAGGACTGGCCCGTCAAGCAGACTAGCTTGCCAGATGGCGTCTCCGTCATATTCCGCCGACACACATCCGTGTCGCATGTCTATGCGTCTTGAGCCGGCATTTAGCGTGACGCCTACACCCCGAACGACAAGCGACACGCGGTTCATACCGACGAATCGCGAATATGAGCCATCGCGTTCGACGTCGGCGAGGCTGATACGCCAGCCTCCGTCAGCGGCCTCTGCCAGGGTACGCGTCGTACTTTGGCCATTGCGCCAGGCTTGCGGTGCTATGCAAGCGAGTGGCCGGACCGCCAGTTCGACAGACGCTGTCACTTCACGAAACGGCGCCGAGGCCATACTTGCCGGTCAGCAGCTCGCCGGTGGCGAACCGCTCGATAGAGTAGGGTTTGAGCGAGACATCTATCGGCCGACCCAGCGCAGCCTGTGCGAGTATCTTCCCAACCGTGGGCGAAAGCTTGAAGCCGTGGCCCGAGAAGCCATAGCCGACCACCAGGCCATCGATACCTGGCAGCGCGCCGAGCACGGGATTCCAGTCCGGCGTCACGTCATAGACACCGGTCCATGAAGACGCGATGCCTGCCGTCTCGTATGCCGGGAAACGCTCGGCGACCTGTGCGCCGACATCGACGACATAGTCCATCGGGATGTCTCCCTGTTCGGTGTCTGCCGTGCTCAGTTTCTCGCCGACCACTCCTTCGCTGACCAGCATCCGGTTCCCGCCGTAACTGCGGTAATACAGCATGCCTTCCGATGCGAGATCCTTGAATACCGGCATCTGGAAAGTGTAGGGCGCTTCGGGGCACTCGAGCGCAAGAACTGCGTGACGTTCCGGCGCAAGTGGGAGCGTCCTGCCGGTCCAGCCAGCCAGCTCCGGCGTCCAGATGTTTTGCGTGCTGATAACGGCACCGGTACTGAAATCGCCCACGCTCGTCGACACGCCCACCACCTTTCCGCTCTCGATCAACAGCCTGTTCACAGTAACGTTCTCGCGGATCGTCACGCCGCCACGTCGCGCGGCGCGTGCGAAGCTGGTTGCAGTGAGATATGCATCCGCGAACCCAGCTTCCGGTTCATAGCCGATTAGCGCGGCGTCGTCGAAGATGGCAATCGGCATGCGTTCTTTTGCCTGCTGCGCATCGAGCAGTTCGAGGGGAATACCCTGGGCCTTCTGTTGCTCCAGCGATGCACGGAGCGGTTCAAGTTTTTCGTTATCCGCCGAGACGATCATGTAGCCGCACTTGACCAGGCCGCAAGAAGCTTCTTCGTCGCCAAGATAGGCAGCGAAATCGTTGAACACCGACCACGACTTACGTGCCAATTCGACGTTTTCCTTTACCGAATAATGCGTTCTCAGAATGCCAGACGATTGTGACGTCGTGCCTGCGCCAATGGTCGCGCGGTCGAGTACCAGCACGTTTCTGGCGCCCAGCTTTTGTAGGTGAAACGCGACCGAGGTACCGATCACCCCAGCTCCAATTACGACAACATCGTAGTTGTTCACGGCCATGTCCTTTGACAGAAACGATGATCAGAGTCTGCACCCGAAGATGCTCGCCAATGCTTCAATAAGCAATTCTGATGAAAGGTCATAAGTGGGTCGTTCGAACAGGCGAGGACAACGTACGGTGACTTTGTCCCGTGGCATTATTTGGGTCGTCAAGGTTGTCCACGGGATGCAAAATTCAATTGCTGGCATTCGCGCATGGCGCATATTTAGCGATAGCGTCGATCACCATCGCATTTCTGTCTGGCCTTTCGACGAGAGGCCTCGTACGGCTGTTCGCTCCGAAACCAGTAGCGTCTGTGGTGGGGGAGATCGTCGGAATACTGGTTTTAATCGCTACATATGCCTATCTCTTCGGCTGATGGCTAGAGGTAGCTCCGTCCCGAATCCTGGAGCGTCGCCAGTTTGTGCTCCATAAGCTTCGCTTATGTGCGCGCTGTTCGACTTCAAAGCGGGTAGGCTGAGAATAACCTTTACAAGAAATGTCTTGAGCATGACCTCACAACTTGCATCCGTGCAGAACGCGCGTGAATCGATGGAATACGACGTCGTGATCGTCGGCGGCGGCCCGGCTGGCCTTGCCGCGGCGATCCGTCTGAAGCAGCGGGCGGCGGAAAAAGGCGCCGAGATTGGCGTCTGCGTGCTGGAAAAAGGCTCGGAGATCGGGGTGCACATTCTCTCCGGCGCGGTCATGGACCCGCGCGCCATCACCGAACTCATTTGCGACTGGAAGGAAAATGGCGCGCCTTTAGATGTTGAAGTGACGGAAGACCGCTTCCTCTTTCTGAGCGAAACGGGTGCGAAGAGCGTGCCGAACTGGGCGCTGCCGGACAATTTCAAGAACCACGGCAACTACGTGATCAGCCTCGCGAACGTGACGCGCTGGCTGGGTCAACAGGCCGAGGCGCTCGGCGTCGAGATTTTCCCGGGCTTTCCGGCGGCTGAAGTGTTGTACAACGACGACGGCTCGGTCAAGGGCGTCGCGACCGGCAACCTCGGCATCGGCAAGGACGGCGAGCCGACCGAGAACTTCCAACTCGGCATGGAGCTGCACGCGAAGTACACGCTGTTCTGCGAAGGCGCGCGCGGCCACCTCGGCCGCCAGCTGAACGAGAAGTTCAAGCTGCGCGACGGCGTCGATCCGCAGGTGTACGGCATCGGCATCAAGGAGTTGTGGGAGATCGATCCCGCGAAGCACAAGCCGGGTCTGGTGATGCACACGGCCGGCTGGCCGCTCGAGAACGACACCTACGGCGGCTCGTTCCTTTATCACATGGACAACAACCAGGTCGTGGTCGGCTTCGTGGTCGGCCTCGGCTATTCGAATCCGTATCTGTCGCCGTTCGAGGAATTCCAGCGCTATAAGACGCATCCGGCGATCCGCGCGATTCTGGAAGGCGGCAAGCGCGTGTCGTATGGTGCGCGCGCGATCACCGCGGGCGGTCTGATGTCGCTGCCGAAGCTGGTGTTCCCGGGCGGCGCACTTGTCGGCGACGACGCGGGCTTCCTGAACGCGTCGCGCATCAAGGGTTCGCACGCCGCGATCAAGACCGGCATGCTCGCCGCCGACGCCGCATTCGCCGCCGTACAGGCCGGCCGTCAGTCGGACGAACTGACCGCTTATCCGGAAACCTTCAAGACGTCGTGGCTGTACACCGAGCTGTATCGCGCGCGTAACTTCAAGCAGTGGATGAGCAAGGGTCTCTACCTCGGCACGCTGATGGTCGGCGTCGAGCACAAGCTGCTCGGCGGTAACGTGCCCTGGACGCTGCATCACCAGCATTCCGATCATGAGATGCTGAAGCCGGCTTCGCAGTGCAAGCCGATCACGTATCCGAAGCCGGACGGCAAGCTGACGTTCGACCGGCTCTCTTCGGTGTTCATCTCGAACACGAACCACGAGGAAAATCAGCCGGCGCATCTGACGCTGAAAGATCCGAGCGTGCCGGTCAACGTGAACTGGCAGACCTATGCGGGACCGGAGGCGCGTTATTGCCCGGCTGGCGTGTACGAGTTCGTGAAGAATGACGAAGGCAACGAGCGGCTCGTCATCAATGCGCAGAACTGCGTGCACTGCAAGACCTGCGATATCAAGGACCCGACGCAGAATATCGTGTGGGTCACGCCGGAAGGCGGTGGCGGGCCGAACTATCCGAATATGTAGCCAGGCCGAGGGCTCCGATAGGCTGCAAGCGCCTGAAGTTCTACCCAGGTACCGATATCAGGCAAGAGCAGTCGAACGCGACATCCCGAGGAACGCGAACATCGTGATTCTGTGAGGCTGTGTGAGCCGGTCTTCATTTCTGTATTGGCGCATTTTCGAGTTACAGCACGGCGGCACCGACCAAACTACACGACCTGTCCGGCACACTATGAGATCAGCCGAGCGATGCGTGCGAGACCGAACGAGATGTGGTTGCGTTGCACAAGTCCAAGAGCACGCATGTCCCCAGCGCGCAGCGCCAAGCAGCATTCGTCCAGCTCCCTATTAAGACTTCTAAGTTCTTCGTCCCATACAAGTTCCACAATATTCAGCCTAACCCGTGAGACTTGCACGTAACAGCGGTTATGCGTTTGGCGCACTTGTACGTTCGTTATGAGGCCGTTGATTACGGAATGCAACTCATCGAGGACTTTCCAGAATGCTCCTGAATTCGGTGGCCTGTGTTGCAGCGTCGTCGCTTTAACCGCCAACTGTTGCATCCGCTCGAGCGCGTGGGGAGCGTCTGCTGGAGAGCAAAAGTCGCCAAGAATCTCGCTCAACCTTAGCCGGAATGCGTAAGTGTCACGATATTCCCGGAGATCACCGCCCGTGACTATCGTACCGATGCCATTTCTTGTTTCCACGAGGCCTTCGTATGCGAGCCTCTGAAGACTCTGCCGAATCGGTGTGCGACTGACGTGGAATTCATCCGCAAGCGCCGTCTCGCGCAATACGGTGCCGGGGGGATAATACAGAGTGCAGATCCGATCACGTAACGTCTGATGGATCTTCGATATCGGATAGCGGGTTGACGGCGCTTTGTCCACGGTGCCAGCTCTTGATACCCTTGTTTTTGCTACCTGTGACATCAAAGACCTCCCTCGGAGCGAAGCATTAAGACCGTCGCCTGCTACACGTTAAAAAGCGTCTGCATCCGTTTCCGTGAATTGGGCTCCACCAAACTGCTAGATTCGAAAGCGGTTGTGCCAACCGTGTGTATTTTCAAATCGCACGGCGAAGCGTAGCCAACAGTCCCGCCCATCATGCGCTGTCGCAACGTCTCTTGCGAACAGTTAGCCCCTGGTTCAGGGGTCCGCAGCCAACTACCGATTTCTCAACAGCGAGGGGAAGCAAGAACGTTATGCGCCCCGGGCGCTCGCGAGCCTACCGCACGGACATTCAGCGTTGCCGATGGTCAAGAATCGCATGGCGACAATCGCCACAACGGCGCTTTGGCGCGCGCCCTAAGTCTCCATTGTGTGAGCCGCAGCGTCGTCGATTGGTGGCTCTGATGACGACAATTTCGCTTGCGGAACAACAGATTCGTCGTCGCTGCGAATGACCCTGCTCAGGTCATGACGCAAATAGCCTTCATGACTCTTGGGAGCTATTCCTCGTTTCGATAACTGAAACGAAAGATATTCTTCCCACGAGAACGCATCGAGTCCAAGGTGATGATTAACGTGTTGCTGCTCCTTCATATGCGTTAGAACAACCCATTGATGCCCCTAGTGGGTGCGGAGCATCGAGGAGGACGAGCTCTAATCCACATTCCCCCGCGAGCAAACGAAGGGTTGAAGCCTTGTAATACTGAACTGCCGGATACGACCAGTGTGCGCAGCTGCTGTCTGAACCTCCCTCCAGAAAAGCCGCCACAAATTTCCCATTAGATCGCAAACTCCGAGACACTGATTTTAAGCACGTTATAATTTGCGTTTTGCTCGCGTGCATGAATATGCCGGCGGCAATTATGTAGTCAAACTGGCAATTGAAACTGGTTGTATTTAAATCAGAATTGAATGAAAATTGTGGTCGCTTCAAAGTGACAAGTGTGGAGCCAACCTCCGCCTCGATGCCTTGCCGAAGACACCATTCTTCCGGTTCAATGCCGAAATAGCGATCGGGATTGAGGTACATCAAAGGGAACCTGCCTCCACGTAGTGAACCACATCCGATATCCAATAAAAAGTGTTCCTCTCTCAACCCCAGCAGAAGCAATGTAACGAATTGCACGGCACCCAAGCGGTCGTAATAATCAGGTGGACCCACCCAGGCGCGATGATCCCTGTCCCCCATCACGTGCTGTTTACTTTGCATTTGGTAATCCTCATTATGTTATCCGAAGCTTTTTTCAGCTTGCAGCCAAACGAGCCGGTTCAATCGGCAAGCGGGAGTCATCGCGCGGCAACGCTATTGCCGCAGCCTGGAGCGATATTCCACAACTCACGCATGACGCCAGCGAACGTGCAAGAGACGTGCCGAGATGGTTCGGGCAGGTATGCGATGGCCAGATGGTGTCGATATTGTCAGGTGTATGCCAATTCGCCATGTCAGTGTCGGAAAGCGCGCAATGTGAGCGTCGCCGAGGGATTGCGCCAACTCTGGCTGCGACGATAGTGACCGCCACGGTCGCTACGCACGATCACACCGGTTTTTCGGGCGGCGCCGGAACCATGTCATGCGCAGTGCGTCCGCGCACGACACTGGGAGCCAACCCATTTGAATGCCTTGCTCAATGTTTAAGCATGAGATACAGAAGTGATCAGGGGCTCGACGCTCACCACGGCAATGAACCGGTATCCAGTCGCCCGAAGCTGCCTTACTGTTTTTCGGCCGCTACCGGAGCGCGAAAGCCGCAACCGTAAGCATCGAGCGTCGGCGAAACGTGGCGAAATATCGGAGAGAACTGATGTGCACGAGCTACGACGCAAATCCTAACGACGCCTGGGACGCTTTTAGCCTGTTCCCGGAGCCGGACTTCGACTACAAGCGCGAGATCTACAAGGACTACTACGCGCCGATCTTGCGCCGCGGTGGCGACGCATTCGAGACGTTTGGCGCTTGGTTCGGCATCGTTCCGCGGCGGCATATTCCTCCGGGTGTGAAGGCGTTCGATACGATGAACGCGCGTTCGGAATCAGTCGGGAAGAAACGCAGCTTCTGCGGCGCGTGGAAGAATCTCCAACTCTGCCTTGTCCCGTGTAGTGCATTCTTTGAACCCAACTACGAGACAGGTACGGCTGTGTGTTGGAGAATCGGCACAGCTAGCGGTGAACCGCTCGCGATCGCCGGGCTCTGGCGCTCCCTGGAAGGAAGTCGACGGCTCGCATACCCTCTCCTTCACGATGCTCACCGTTGACTCAGACGAGCATCCGCTGATGAAGCGCTTTCACAAGCCCGGTGCCGAGAAGCGCTCAGTCGTCATTGTCCCGCCGGCGCAGTATGGCGATTGGCTCTCCTGCGGATCGACCGATGAAGCTCGGTCCTTTCTGAAGCTTTATCCAGTTGAAGCAATGCACGCGGAACCATATCCCCTTCCGCCGCGTAAATTGCGAGTGGCCGACCGACCCGGCGATCCGCAGCTACCGCTTGTCGATTGAGCAAGCACGTCAACTTGACTACCGTCTGCGCTGGGTATGCTGGTGCGAATAACATCCCGGGTTGAATGATGAGCGCGAAGTTTCTGGTTGGTCGGTGGCAGTCTCCACGGGCGAGTAATCCAGTTCTGAATATCCGCATAGCGATTGAGATAGATGCGCGATCCGTCGTGATGGTGCACCACTTCATCGAGCGCGCGTGGCGACGGTTCGGGCAGGACGAGAACGCATATGTACGCGAACTCATCATTGAAGAGATCGATGCGATCGTTGAGTGCCCGGAGGATTATGGGTTGAAAGCGATTGATGCCATACCCGCCGCATGGTCAGATGCGGAATCGAACGCGCCGCTCGAGCTCCCGGAGGACGATGAAGAAGTGAATGCAGACGATCGGTCATAGCATGCGTCCGCCTGCTGCGATCGATGATACCGCGAAGGTGCAGTGAGCAAATGCGAATGCCCCTGAATACAGGCGTGTTTACGACACGGGGCAAGCGAGGTAACCCGATCGATCGACGAGGCGCGCTCTTTTTTGAACCTCTATCCAGTGGAAGCAATGCTCGCGGAGGCATACCCTCTTCCCCCGCGGAAATCTCCGGTGGCCGATACGACCAGCGGCCCGCAGTTACCCCTTGTAGATTAAAAGGATAGGTCGCCTAGGCAAAAGTCGGCCATCAGTAGTCGTTCGCTTGCGACGTCGCTCGGACAGATCTCCAATCTGCCCGGGAAACGGTCATTCAATTCGCGAGGGCTCGTTGGCTTGTCGCCGGTTCCTTATACATTTTGTACCCCTCGACGTGTTTCAGATCAAGCTGCCTGAATCGCATTAAGCCGCCTTGTGATGTTGGCCATACGCCGTTTATATCGCGCGAAACGTGGACGGCGTTTACTCCGCCACTGAGTTTCGTGGCATCCCATACACACGAACCAATCGCTTTGGGCTGATAGTTCCTTGTATTCCGACCACGGTGATCATTGCTTTGCTCATTGCGAGCCCAGCTCCAAGTGAAACTGCCGGTAGCGAGTAACGTTTTGCGATGGCGTCGTTGATCAGCGACCGCATATGGCCGATACAATTCTCCGCGGAACGGTATGCGAGCCGGACAGACTTCTCCCTGTCGTCCTTGTCCACCCCGAACAATATCAACCCGCCGTCACCCAAATATTCCGTGACCGTCCCGCCTTGAAAGCCACAGGTAACGGCGACGGCAGGCAAAAGCGCAGACGTCTCGTAATAGACCCGTTGCAGTCCGTAGATCTTTGCGGTTTTGATAATTGTCTTGAGTCTTTGAGTCGATCCCCGCATGTCAATTCTAGCGCAATGAACTCGTCGACTTTTGGTCTATCTGCTGACGCAACTGGATAACCAGGGATATTCGAGTCGGCGCTGTCCATAGCGTACGATTCGACCGACTTCTGCAGTCGCGCCTCACTCAGGTGCCCGACCTTCTCCCAATTGGATTCAGCGCGATCGAGACCTTGCTCGATTGCATCACGGACTTTCGCTATCTCACCATTGTTCATCGATTTACCTTCTCGATATGCGCACGGACTTTCGTCCATGCCGCCGCCATGTCACGGTCAGGTGAGTCTTCAGACAGTTTTGCTGGATACTCGATAGTAGTCACGCCCGCAAGATCGCTAGGCAGCTTTACAGCGACGCCCTTTGGCTTCATCAAGGTGGTTCGGCGGCGAACCCCAATCTCCCCATAAAAAGTCCCAATTCAAAGATGACGTTATCGCGTGGATTTGGCTTCCTCTCCTTGCGGGATGTAGTGAGGTCATCATCCTGTGCGATGGCAATCGCGAAGTCCGCCGTGTCCAGATGACGCTCGAGGTCGTCGAGCGGATAACTGCTCACTCCGAACACATTGTCTGGCCAGTTCCAAAACTTGATGTTTTCCGCATGTTCGAACGCGAGGACACCGGTCTCAGCGACCGACAGGGCTTCGACTGATGAAATCGCGAAGACATTCACTTTTTCGTCTGAGCGCGCAAGCGCCTTGTTGCGTCGCTCCAGCCGCCGCGCAAGTTCCACAGCAAGGTGCTCGTAGATCCGGGGAAACTGATCGCACAGCTCGATGAATTGAGTCTCGGATAGTTTAATAGCGACAATAGCGCGGTCAGCGATCACAGTCGCGGAGCGCGGCAGTGCCTAAATTTCCGCCATTTCACCTACGTGCCGACCGGCATCAACGCGATCGACTTCTTTCTTACCAACAATGATCTTCGTAGTCCCAGTCAACAAAAAATAAACGTCGCTGGATTGCTCGCCCTGTGTGATGAGCTTTTCATTGTCTTGAAACTCGACAAGTTCACCGTATTGGCCAGCCGCTGCGGCAGCTCTGGAATACCGCGGCAAATTCCTTGCATTTCAAGCGCGTCAATGAGATTTTGGCACCGCGCTTCTCCCTCAAATCTTTCCTTCACGGTTACCCCGTTTTGTTATTGATAAAATGTTCTTACTTAGCCGATGTCACTGCCGACGCCGGAAAATCGTCGACCCTTGTCGATTGGCCTTTGCGATGAAGCTCGGCGCTACATTAACGATTCCCGACGCCCATACAGTTGTGAGCGAATGCGAGTCAATGGTGAATCACCGAGGGGCTCGGTCGTAGGGCGGTAACGGTCGAAAGTTCGCGATTCTGGCTTCGAGCACGCACGTTCTGTGGGACCGGCCACGTTCGATTTCCGCCCATGGCACGGTGAGGCTGCATTGGGCAGATTTTCAGCCCCAGCGAGCCAATCAGGTGGCAGGCTGCCAATGCCCATCGGTCAACGAAACACCAAGGTTCGCTTTACCCTTGCCTGTGACGTCGTTGCCTAACGCGGGGAATGACGTCTGAAGCTGTTTGTTTTCCGCCCACTTCGGTACGTCTGTTAGTTCGTAGGCGTACGTCACAGTCGTGACCACGGCGCCGCCTAGTTTCATCGGGTCGTCCCAGTTCAGGACCTTCGTGAGTTTTGCTTTCCCATAGCAGAATGCGCCGTACAGCTTGCTGGGAAACGGCTGCCGCTCATTCGTAACCAGCAGCTTCTTACCTTCTTCGGTCAGCGTAAAGATCGCCTGTTTGCGAAAGTTCGTGGAAGAACTCGGTCCTTCCTCCTTCACCGTTGCAATTCCTGCCTGCACTAACCCCATTCCGGCGTCATAAAACGCATAAGGGTTACCGTGGTCCGTGGGATCGCTTGTCGCCGGCCAGACTCCGGGCGGCAGGCACCGCGATTGGCTAGAGCGTGTTAGGAACTTTGAAGTACGGACACGGCGTGGACAAGCATGAGCATTGCGAAGACGACGAAATGAAGCCCAGCGAGAGTTTCGGGGAGCCGTTCATAGTCACGTGCGAGACGCCGGAAACGGTTGAGCCAGCCAAAGCTGCGCTCGACCACCCACCGGCGGGGGAGCAGAACGAAACCCTTTTTCGTTTCTTCGAGTTTGATCATCTGAAGGTCAATGCCCTCGTCGAACGCAGCCTGCGCTGGCTCTTTGCCCGTGTATCCCTGATCGGCAAATGCCACCTTGACCGTTCGTCCCGTTACCTGCTGGACCTGCCGCGCAAGCTCCGCTACCTGTGCGCGCTCCTGTTCATTGGCTGGGGTCACGTGCACCGCCAGCAACTGTCCCAACGTGTCTACTGCAATATGTACCTTACTACCGCGCTTGCGCTTATAACCGTCATAACCCGCACGCGGGCCGCTCTCGCAGGTCGACTGTATCGTGCGGCCATCGAGGATGACCGCGCTGGGCTGTCCCCGACGGCCCTGTGCCACGCGTATCACCGAGCGCAGGTCACTCACCATGCTCTCAAAGCAGCCAGCCTGCAACCAGCGTTGAGTCTGCTGATACACCAACTCCCACGGCGGGAAATCATTGGGCAGCATCCTCCACGGCGCGCCGGCACGAGCCATCCAGCGCAATGCATCAAACATGTCGCGCAGTTCGTATTTGCGCTGGGGCGCGTCAACGTCCATCAGCGTCAGATACGGCGCCGCGAAACTCCATTCCTCATCCGACACATCAGTCGGATACCCTTTGCGGTCGGTTGTTTTCATCCCGCCAGGATACCAGGTCTCAATCGAAGTTCCTAACACGCTCTAAGGCGGTGGCAAAGCGGCTAAGACCCCGGCGCCGACGGCAACGACCAGACTATGCGCCAAAGCAGCCGCCCGCAAGCGACAGTTCGCCCGCATTGGTATCGGGGCTGTCAACACGACTATCAGATCTCCAGCATGGCATACAGAAAGAACATGCCGTGACCCTCATGGATCTTCTTTTTCGGCGCACCGGACTTGGTTGGCGGCGTCAATTCAGCGAGGCTGAGCTCGATCAAGCAGCGTCCGTGCTAGCGACGGAGCCTGGCCTTTCCTCTGCGGAGAAGTGGCGAGAGATCGAGGCGTTCAAAATCGAATGTGAGAGGCTTTTCGGACGACGTTCTTTACAAGACTTATCCACGAGTACGATTGCCGGGAAAGACGGAGATGATTCCGGATAGCTTTGAGTAAGCTAACAGCCCTTTGTGTGGCCGATGTGAGGATCCGCTGAATGTGCTTTCCACGCACAGTCACACGCACAGTCATTGTCGCTCCGATCCAAGAGTCCGATCATCGCTGTGTTGCGGACACGTGCAAGCGAGCTGAACCGCAGGCTGGTTGGTTTAACTACATGCAGGCACTTCAGACTTGCTGTAATAGCTTGCTTCAGCCCCAGCGTGCGGGAGATAGCCGAGCGATTCCATCAGACGATGACGGTCTTGCCAGCCCACACATTCCAGGGTTGCCTATTCGACGGATTCCCTCGTTTTCCAAGGGGCGCGGCGATGAAACGGTTCCGTCTTGGAGATGCCGTTCATCGGTTCATGCAGCGCGTTCTCGCGGACGTCGGCCGGCTGCCGACCGACGGGTCGATTCTAGCCTCAGTCAGTCGTTGTCTGTATTGAATGCTGACGTAGTGACACGCTCCGTCTGATGTTTTCACGTGGCTCGCCAGTTCGAATGTCGGTACGGTCTTTTGTGAGAATTACTTCAAAGGACGTATCAAGTCTACCCTAGTGAAGCACCGGATGCTGGCGAGTCGATCCAGTATCGGTATCGAGGCGCACCCTATACGGGTTTCAAATACATGACCTATTTTGGCCGGATTGTGTCATTCACATCAGCGAGGCAGACTTCTATCGATGCCACTGCATTCGTTAGTGGAGGACAGCAACGAATCACGAACCGCGAACGAAGAATTCGCCCAATGGAGACAGAAGATGACTGTGCTTGATGAGCGCCGGCCGCCACACTCGCGATTCGCGCAATCGGAACGACGAGTGCCTACGAGAGCGGTTGTTGCGGCGATCGCGGGCAATGCTCTTGAGTTCTACGATTTTGGGATCTACTCGTTCTTCGCGGTCTACGCAGCAAGGGCTTTCTTTCCATCCTTGGACGGACTGACAGGAATTCTTGCTTCCGTCGCAGTTTTTGGGGTGGGTTTCGTGACTCGCCCTCTTGGTGCGCTGTTCATCGGCCGGCTCGGCGACCGCCTCGGACGCAAGCCGGCCTTGCTTCTTACCATCGCGCTGATCATTGTCGGCACTATGGGACTGGCCTTGACTCCCGATCAGGCAACCATCGGTGTCGCCGCTCCGATCATCGTGGTCATCAGCCGGCTCATCCAGGGGTTCGGCTTGGGCGGCGAAGTCGGGCCGGCCGTAGCATTCCTTATGGAAGCTGCTCCCGAGGGGCGACGCGGTTTCTATACGAGTTGGTCGACCGCCAGCCAGGGCATTTCGGGTTTCGCCGCAGGGATTGTCGGCGTCACGTTCACATCGCTACTGGCGCCGGAGAACATGCAGAGTTGGGGATGGCGATTAGCGTTCGCCCTTGGGCTCCTACTCGTCCCGGTTGCGCTCTACTTGCGCAAACAGATGCCCGAGACCTTCGATGGCCGTAGCCGTGGGGCGAATACGACGGCCACTCCATGGCGCGATTTGTGGCGCCATCGCCGAGCCATTTTGCCCGGTATGGCGATGCTGGGAGCTAGCACCGCGGTTTTCTACGTAGCGGTCTACATGACCACATACTCCATCGCGGTACTGAAAATGCCGCCGCATATCGGCATGTTTTCGGCGATAGCGTTAGGTGCGTCGCTGATCGTGTTCGGTCTGCTTGGTGGGTGGCTCTGTGATCGCTATAACGTCCGGGTCATAGTGGCGCTTCCATACACGGTCCTGCTCGCGGGAATCTACCCGGCATACCACCTTCTTATTCTCTCGCAGAGCGTGTCGACCTTGCTCATCGCCACCATATTGATGAGTGCCATGCCGGCCGTGGCGGGACCTTCGGTTCTGATGCTGATTGGCGAAGCGTTGCCGGCGCGCGTGCGAGCTCTCGGCCTCAGTGTCACTTATGCCGTTCCGATCACTAGCTTCGGTGGCACCGCACAGGTTGTCGTCACCTGGTTGCTGAAACACACCGGCAATCCCGCTTCTCCCGCATTCTATGCGGTTATGGCAAGCGCGGTCATGCTGTTTGCCATCATGGCCTTTCCAAAAGGTCTTGACCGATTCGGTCACGCGAATGGAGTTGTGTTGGATTGAAGGCGGACTGTCCCGCGGAAGGCTAGAGTTTCAAACCTATTTTCAACTGATGCAGAGAGGCAAATCAATGGCAGTCGCGGAAGAAATCTGGAACCTCGTCGATGTAAAAAAGGAAGACTTCTTCGTGCTCAGTGACAAAGTATGGGCAACGCCTGAACTGTCCTATAACGAGTTCAGATCGGTTACGGAGCATGTGGCGATGCTGGAGCAGGAGGGGTTTCGCATTGTCCGAAATGTCGCCGGCATTCCGACCGCCGTTATGGGTGAGGCCGGCGAAGGCGGACCCATCATCGCGTTCCTGGGCGAATACGACGCGCTTCCGGGACTGAGCCAGGCGGCCGGACTGGCCGAGTTCTCGCCGGTCGAAAAGGACGGACACGGACACGGGTGTGGGCATAACCTTCTTGGCGCCGCGGCTCTCCTGGCGGCGACGGCTGTGAAGGACTATCTCGCGGCTAACGGATTGAAAGGGCGCGTGCGTTACTACGGCTGTCCAGCAGAGGAGGGCGGAGCGGGCAAGGCTTTTATGGCGCGCGCAGGCGCCTTCGACGACGTCGACGCCGCCATCACGTGGCATCCAGCCTTTTTTAACATGGTATGGGACTCTGGCTCTCTCGCCACTCTCGGAATCGACTTCAGCTTTACGGGGCGCACCGCCCATGCTGCAGCTACGCCCCATCTCGGCCGCAGCGCGCTGGACGCCGTCGAACTCATGAACGTCGGCGTAAACTATATGCGCGAGCACATGTCGCGCCATGCCCGCATACACTATGCCATTATCGATGCGGGCGGCATCGCGCCGAATGTCGTGCAGAGCCACGCTACGGTTCGTTATTCGATCCGCGCGGCCCAACAGACGGAATTGGTCGAACTGGCCGAACGGGTCCGCAAGGTAGCCAAAGGCGCAGCGTTGATGACAGAGACCGAGGTGAGCGAAGACGTGCACGCTGCGGTCGCAAGCTTGCTTCGCAATCGTCCCTTGGAAGAAGCGCTCCACGCCAATTTGGTGAAGTTGGGGCCTACTGGCTTCGACGAACGTGACCGCGCAATCGCAGCGCCTTTTCAGACGTCCTGTTCGGCGAAAGCGATCGCTGCTTCCTACGAGTTGTGGCAGCTCGCGCCGCGCGAGCACACGGTGCTGTGTGACGAAGTCTGGCCGTTGCGCGATGTCACTGAGCCGGTCATGGGATCGACGGACGTCGGTGATGTGAGTCGCACGGTGCCAACAGTGCAGCTTCTGGCGGCGACTCATGTCATTGGCCCGCCGTCCCACACTTGGCAATGGACCGCGCAGAGCAATTCGGATCCGGCCCGCAAGGGTTTGGCCTATGCCGCAAAGATCATGGCGGCAACCGGAGCGGACGTCTTGACGGACGATAGGCTCCGTACGGCCATCAAGGATGAGTTCCGGCGACAAAGTGCGCTTGACCCATTCACCTGTCTGATGCCCGCCGAACTCCCCCCCCGCTTGCCGCAACAAGCCGCCTGAGAACGAGCCCGTCGCAGTCCCGGACGGCCTGGCGAGTCACAGTGGGGCCGGGGGCGGGCGTGCTCTCTGCTGGCCCCCGACGGCGTGCCGCGTCTGACGCTCATCCCTTGCAGGCGAGCTTTCTACCATGCGTCGGCTCGGCTTCCGGAGTGGGGACGAACGTCGCTGACGCGGCACGGATGCCTGCCCCGCCGACCGGGGTCCGCGGTTGTCGGCAGTAACAGTCGTCGTTGTATGAATCAACAACTGTTCATGTTTGATAGCGATGCTTGAGCTTGACGCAATCCAGCCGTAACGCCACTCCGTAGGAGTCACCTTGATTCGGACGCGCTGTCGACCGTGTCCGTTCGAATTCAAATGGACATGTGTACGTGATGGGGAACGTCGGACTTGTTCAAGACGCGGTCCGGTCACGACGGGGGGCATGGCGGATGGCTATCAACTTAGTACAACATATAAAAACAGGGCACTGTGTCTCAGTCTGCGCAGTCATTATTCAACGATTCATGGAGATCAAATGCAAAAGAAAAAGTCTGTTGCTGTTGTGTTGGCGTCAACCGCACTCGCTGGCGTGGCCCATGCGGAATCGAGCGTTACCTTGTACGGTTTGATTGACGCAGGTTTTGGCTACGTCAACACCAATCAAGGCAGCCGCTATGCGATGATGAACGGTAATCTCAATGGTGATCGATGGGGTTTGAAAGGCGTAGAAGACCTAGGTGGTGGGTTGGCGGCAATCTTTCAGATTGAAAATGGTTTTAATGTCGGCACCGGGACACTTGGTCAAGGTGGGCGCGAATTTGGCCGGCAGTCGTGGGTCGGTATCACGAGCGCCAGTGTCGGCACTCTTAAGCTGGGGCGGCAGTATGACCCGATGGTTGACAAGGTTCAAGGGTTGACACTCGAAAGCGTCTTGGGATCTCCAGCCACAACCCCCGGAGACGTCGATAACAACGACAACAGTGCGCGCATCTCGAACGCAATCAAATACGTTAGCCCCTTGTTTGGAGGTATCCAGTTCGAAGGACTGTACGCACTGAACGGTGTGGCGGGGCAACCTGGCTCAGGAAATACCTACTCTGCGGCAGCCAGTTATACCGGCGGACCCTTGAGCATCGCGGCAGGCTATCTTCATGGAAGTAATACTGCGGCTGCCCCGGGACAGCTGCGGACCAACTGGAGCGGTACGATGGATTCGATTTTTGACGGACCCATCAGCAACGGCTATCAAACAGCGGCATCGATCGGAATTGCGCATGCGGCGGCCCGCTACCAGCTTTCTGCGTTGACCCTCGGAGCTGTGTATAGCTATTCGGCGTTTAACGCGGACGCGCAGTCGACGTTCAAATCGCAAGAGCACTTCAATTCGGGAAAAGTGTATGCCCTCTATCAGATTACTCCCAGTGTCCTTGGCGGAATCGGGTACATCTACACCCGCGCTGGAGGTGATACGTCTGCAACGTATAACCAGGTGACGGGGGGCGTTACCTACGCCTTGTCGAAGCGCACGGACTTCTACGCGGTTGCCGCTTACCAGCATGCGAGCGGAACGCAGCGAACCGTCGCCGGAGGGCTCGTTGACGCAGTTGCATCGGTGGGTTCATATGGGCTGACCGGAAACGGTAACTCCCAGACACTGGTGGTTGTCGGTATGCGTCACCGATTCTGACATCCAAAGATGTAGAACAATGCTCCACGGGTGGGCGGCGCTCCCGTCTACCCGTGGTACGTTTGAAAGATAACGTATCTCTCATCTCTTTATTCGCGTGAAGGGCGAGCCAGACCCTCGTCATGAGCGATAACACGCCGTTGTCCGCCGGTGCCTACCGTTAGCCGTCTCCGGCGTCCTCCTATTTCAGCAGCACGGCGCCACGGAGCTTAGCTCCGGGCGGCGCGTGGAGCGCATCACCGGTCCAGACCGTGCCCGCGCACGAAGCCACGGGCGCCGGTGTGCGACAGGTGGCCGACTTCGCCGCGCCGGTTGCACTCGGCGCCGAGGATTCATTGGCTACTGCGCCGGATGCTTCGACGGCCGTTTCAACTACCAATTCGGCTGCTGCGTCGCCTGCCAATGGATCATCCGCCGCCCCGCTATTCGCCGGTTCGGGGGCCGCCGCCGCGGCCAAGGCGAGCACACCGTCGGGCTTCGGGGCGCAGCCGGATTTCGAATCATTGCGGCCACCGTCGGCTGGCGAGGCATCGCCGGCACCGCGCACGTCCCTGCGTCGTAGCGACAGGCTGTCGCTGTCGGATAAATAATCCCCCTTGGGGAAATTACGGTCGGCATTGACAGACCGCCGTCTCCGACATGGCTCCCAATGTAGGGCAGTCCGAAACCTCCCGGGCGAGGGTCCATCCACGCAAGCTGAAGATCGGTACCGGCCAGGTAGGTTGATCCACCGCTTCCGAGAGGAGGGCATCATGTCCGTCGAGATTCCACGTCCCATCGATCCTTCGCTTCGTCCGCTGGCGACCGGCAACTACCGAATCGCGACGCCCGCGATCGAAGTGCTCCACGAACTTGTGATGAAATGCTTGCGCTACCCGATCATGGGCGCGTTGATCTACGGTCCCCCGCGCATCGGCAAGACCCGCGCGATCGAGTATGCGGTTGCTGTTGGCCCGCGACCTGCCGAAATTGACGAGCTACCACGCGCAGTGCGAACACAAACCCTCTCACGCGGAGGGGCCGTTCGTCGTGAACCTGCTGGAAGCGGTCGGCGACCACGCGCCAAATGCGGGCATCAACTCCGCCAAACGGATGCGCCTGACCTTGCGTATCCGCGAGGCGGCCGAGCGGGAGGGCAGTGGGACGCTGCTGCTGTTTTGCGATGAGGCGCAGCGCTACAACGATAACGAATACGAGTGGTTGCGCGATGTGCACGACGCGCTCGACCGGCAACAAATCAAGCTCTTTACGTTCCTGGTCGGGCAGCGGGAGATCCTGTCGCAGAAGACCGCGTTGCAGATCGCGGCAAGATCGAGATCGTCGCGCGTTTGATGGTCGAGGAGCTGCCGTTTTACGGGATTCGCAACGCGGATGATGTGGCAACCAGCTTGAACGGCTATGATCAGACCGCGTATCGGTCGTGACCTATCGCTGCATGCGCTCGAAAAGTACACAGCGTTGAAGACCACCTGGTTTAACCTGATCTAGCCGACGAGACTGACTTGGTAGCGGGGCGAATAAGTAAGCATTGGAACCCCGAACCTTTGCCTGGACAAGCGATGAATACATTTCCGAAGATTAACTTACCGAGACTTGAACAATCCATCGCCGAAATGGCTCGTTTCGGGATCAAATCGAATGGGGGCTGTTGTCGGATCGCTCTCACTGATGAAGACAAACAGGGGCGAGACCGTTTCGTTGAATGGTGCACTGAAGCCGGATGTCAGGTTCACGTCGATGCTTTTGGAAACATCTTTGCGGTTCGCTGCGGCTCGGACGGGGACAGTGGCATGGTGCTTACTGGTAGCCATCTGGACACGCAACCGAATGGAGGTAAGCTGGACGGCGTTTATGGCGTCTTGGCCGGCCTTGAAGTCATCCGTACGTTGAATGATCACAACATTCGAACGAGCAGACCGATAGTCGTCATTGACTGGACCAATGAGGAAGGTGCGCGATTCTCACCGGGGCTCACGGGTTCGAGCGGCTTTTCGGGGCATATCGACATAGGGGCAGCCTCGGCAATCACTGGCGCCGATGGCAAGAACTTCATCGCTGAACTCGGACGCATCGGTTACGCCGGCTCGATGGACAGAGACGCTATCAAGCCTGCCGCTTACATTGAACTTCATATTGAGCAAGGACCGGTCCTCGAGCGTTGCCGTCGGGAAATCGGCGTCGTCACGGGCGTTCAGGGTGTTCGCTGGTACGAAGTAGATGTATCCGGCAGTGATCGTCATGCCGGCACAACCCCGATGGATGACAGGCAAGACAGCTTTTTCGCGGTTGCGCGAATGGCCGAAGCAATGAGGCGGTTTGCGCTTTCTCTCGATAGCGAAGTTCGATTCACAATTGGAAGAGTTGCCGTTCAGCCCGGGTAACCGAATACGGTTCCCGGCTTTTCGTCTTTTACCATTGATCTGCGGCATCAGAGCGAGGCAGTACTTGATCGGATCGAGCAATCCGTGAGCGACATTGCAGCGACGTTCGCGGCGGATGAGCGAGTTGAAGCGACGGTGAGATCTACGATGCGCGTTCCAGCTATCCAATTCAACCATGAAATCGTGGATATCGTCGAATCATCGGCTCTGAGTGACGGTTATAAGGCATTGCGGATGACCAGTGGTGCGATGCACGACGCGTGCCGGCTCTCCAAAGTTGTCGCGACCGGAATGATTTTTGTTCCTTCACGAAGTGGTATCAGCCATCACGAAGATGAATGGACCGCGCCAGAGCAGCTAGAGGCGGGAGCGAATCTCTTGTGCAAATCGTTACTCAAACTCGCCGGACGTTGCGATCGCTAACCATGCAGGAAAGCCGATAAAAAGCCTGGGAAGCCGGCGCAACGAGCTTCGGGCGGGTTCTCGAGTACTTGCACGTAGTTTTGGGCGTCGCTGAAGTATGGATAGATTTCGAGCGTCATGAAGTCTGTGAGGGTAACGCTTACTTGCAGCGTGCCTGCTGTGCACAACATGCTAGGGAGGGTCTGCAAAAGTCCTGGCGTTGACGTCTCGGTGGACTATCCTGGGAGAAGGCAGGTTTAAGGGGTACCTCGATGACACAGCTTGGTCTTGGTCTGGATCTTTCAACGAAACGCACGCGCAAGCGGGAATTTCTCGATGAGATGAGGCGCGTTGTGCCATGGTCGAGGTTGATTGCGTTGATCGAACCGCACTATCCAAGGGGTAAGACTGGAAGGCCGCCGTTTCCTATTGCGACGATGCCGCAGATCCACTTCATGCAGCAGTGGTTTGGTCTGTCAGACCCGGCGATGGAAGAGGCGCTTTATGACGTGCCGCTGTATCGTGAATTTGCTGGGCTGGACGAGGGTATGACGCGTTTGCCGGACGAGAGCACGATTCTCCGGTTCCGTCACCTTCTCGAAACGCACGGCCTGGCTGCGCAGATGCTCACGCTGGTCAATGAGATCCTGAGCGAGAAAGGCTTGATGCTGAAGGTGGGGTCGGCGGTCGACGCTACCTTGATTTCCGCACCCACTTCGACGAAGAACGGCTCTGGTACACGGGACCCGGAAATGCACCAGACGAAGAAGGGAAATCAATGGTACTTCGGGATGAAAGCGCACGTCGGCGTGGACGCAGAGTCGGGCCTGGTCCACACGGTCATCGGCACAGCCGCCAACGTTCATGACATCAATGCGGCCGAAGCGCTGTTGCACGGCCAGGAAATGGATGTGTCCGCTGACGCCGGATATCAGGGTATCGAAAAGCGCTGCCAGGTAAGCGCGGTTCGCTGGCATGTCGCGATGCGACCAGGC
Source organism: Paraburkholderia youngii (assembly GCF_013366925.1). Taxonomy (NCBI): domain Bacteria; kingdom Pseudomonadati; phylum Pseudomonadota; class Betaproteobacteria; order Burkholderiales; family Burkholderiaceae; genus Paraburkholderia; species Paraburkholderia youngii. Next base: position 34,503 of record NZ_JAALDK010000003.1, on the reverse strand, counting down.
AGGCGCAGACAACTGGACCTAACCGATCGGCTGGACGCGATATTCGATCAGATTGAACGCCTGAAGGCCGGCATCCGCGCCAAGGTTGAACATCCGTTCCGCGTCCTCAAACAGCAGTTTGGCTATACGAAGACCCGGTACCGGGGGTTGATGAAGAACACCGCCCAGATCACGACACTATTTGCTCTGGGCAACCTGTGGATGGCACGCAAGGCTTTGTGGAACGCTTGAAACGCTCGCAGATTCAGGCCGCGAATCTCGGCAAACAGTGGTCGTCACGCTTCAAAAAGCCAGGCGACCAACCTGTCAGCAGACTCTCATGGCTGATACGACGCAAGTGGCAAACGGCCAACTCTCTGAAAACGAGTTGTGCAGACCTTCCCTAGCACAATTATGCGGCGCGAGGCGCAGATTGGAGGCCTCGGCCATCGCCGCAATCTTTCTCGTTTCCATCAGGCCGCCGGTGGTACCGATATCGCCGCCGTCTTCTACGGTCACCAATTTAGAAAATCGACCGTCCCAAATGCACAGCGATCGTCGCTAGGGCGTGAGCAGGTCAACGGACTAGAAATCACAAACACTGTCTGTCGATTTCGCGTCTATCGCCAAGAACCGGCGCGCGGGCGCTGGCGGCCCCTGATGATGGCGCAGTGCGGCCACGGCGCGCTTTATCGTGACTGTGAGTCAAGTGCATAAGAGTCACATCAACATCGCAGTTCACGTCGATCTGGAGCCTTCTGCGCACGGTTATCGAATTGCTGGCCGATGAAGGGGTATCAGCGGTAACGTCTGATTTTTCTTGTGCTAATCTGAGCGGCCCTCTGCTGATCCGGACGATCCGCAATGGCTACCCTCGAACGCTCCGCGTACCCGCGCTTCCCCCGAGGTCCTGGCACCCCGGGAACTGCAAACCTGCTACACGCCACTGCCCGACGAGCTCGATTGGGCACGTCGGTCGACGCGCGGCGAGCGACCTCGACTGGGCCTGCTGGTGCTGCTGAAGGTCTTCCAGCAACTGCACTTTTTCCCTCCGCTCGATACCATTCCTGCCGGCCGCCGTTGCGCCACGGCTGCGGCGTGAATGACGCCAGCGGACGAATCGCGAGGTGAGCGGACCTCATCGCATCACGAAACTGCACCGAGGCCATATTTTCCCGTCAAAAGCTCGCCGGTGGCGAAAAGTTCGACTGAGTACGGCTTGAGCGAAACGTCGGTGGGCTGGCCAAGGGCTGCTTGCGCTAGGATTTTGCCGACTGTCGGCGACAGTTTGAATCCGTGGCCCGAGAAGCCGTAGCCGACCACAAGCCCGCTGATGCCGGGCAGTGTACCGAGCACCGGGTTCCAGTCTGGTGTCACGTCGTACACGCCGGTCCACGACGACGCAATGCCTGCCGTCTCGTACGCCGGGAAACGCTTCGCGACCTGCGCTCCGACATCGATAACATAGTCCATCGGAATGTCGCCCTGTTCGGTGTCCGCTGTATTCTGCTGGACTTCGGCTATGCGACGGGCCCGCGCGCTAGCGAGCTGGTTGGCGCGACGCTCGCAGACATCCGCCGGGACGAGCACGGCGATCACTGGTTGCACGTGGCCGGCAAAGGGGGCAAGCGCGGCAAGGTGGCGTTGCCGCCGCTTGCACGAACGGCACTTGACCAGTATCTCGTGCAGCGCGGCCTGCCGGTCACGCCCGCGCGCTGGAACCCGGCGACGCCGCTTGTGGCTAGCCTCGAGGGGGACGCCGCCGGCATCGAAAGCACGCGGCTCTCGCGCGTGCTGAGGCGGTTCTTCGTGCTCGTAGCCGATGCCATCCAGGAAGAGCGGCCCGGGACGGCCGAGAAGCTGCGCCGGGCGAGCCCGCACTGGGTGCGGCACACACACGCCTCGCACGCGCTGGCGCGGGGCGCCGAGCTGATCATGGTGCGCGACAATCTGCGCCATTCGTCGATCTCGACGACCTCGACCTATCTGCACAGCGATGAAGTGCAGCGCGCCCGACAGTTCGATCAGGCGTTTGCCGCACGGGACTTCAAGCAGGAGGTTGTTTATACGGACTTCTACATAAGCCCATCAGTTTTCATAACACCGGCGCTTATGATAGGAACCCCTTGCAGGAAAACGAACGTCCATTCGCATCAAAAGTCGGACTGGAGATGCGACGCTTTCTGCTCACTGCAGCTGAATCGCAAACCTGTACTGTCCGGTGCTGTCGTTGAAGCGACGTCGGCAACGTGCTCCTCCCTTGGAAGGATGGTTGGAGACGCTGGTATTGGATACGTTTTCAATTCCTTCGAACTTCTAGAGAATTGGAGACGAGCCTTATGGCATGTGCGCATGTACAGAATGAACCTATCCTCACATATGCTCCGGGTTCACCGGAGCGCGCCGCGCTCGAAAGTGAACTCGTGTGTCAGGCCGCAGAGGTCGTCTATATTCCGGTTATCGTCAATGGCGAGCGAATTGGGGGGGGAGAACGGCTGCCGGTAACGTGTCCCCATGATCATCATCACCTGATCGCAAACGTGCAGCAGGCGTCGACAGAAAACGTGCAGGCGGCCATACAGTCGCATCGTGAGAATCAACTGGAGTGGTCCAACTGGCCGCTGGAGGAGCGTACAGCGGTGTTCCTGCGGGCCGCCGATCTGCTTTCGGGGCCGTGGCGTCACAAAATGAACGCCGCGACAATGCTGGGGCAGAGCAAGACCGTATATCAGGCCGAGATCGACTCGGCGTGTGAACTGATCGATTTCCTGCGGTGGAATGTCCAGTTCGCGCGAGAGTTGCAGGAGTTGCAGCCAATCTCCGCTGCGGGTGCGCGAAATGCACTTGAGTATCGGCCGCTCGAAGGCTTCGTTTACGCGGTTACCCCCTTCAACTTCACGGCCATCGGCGGCAACCTGGCCTGTGCGCCCGCGCTGATGGGGAACTCTGTGCTATGGAAGCCGGCAGCCACCTCGGCGCTCAGCAACTACTATGTTCTGCAACTACTCGAGGCGGCGGGACTCCCGCCTGGGGTCATCAATTTTGTCCCAGGAGACGCAAAGACGGTTTCGTCTGTCGCGCTTAGCTCACTTTCATTTGCGGGCCTCCATTTCACTGGCTCGACTGCGGTGTTCGACAACCTCTGGCGTGCCGTCTCGGAGCAGCTTCCGAAATATCGAAGCTATCCCCGGCTGGTTGGTGAGACGGGCGGGAAGGACTTCGTTCTTGCTCATGCGTCGGCGGATGCGGACGCCCTGAGCACCGCCTTGCTCCGAGGCGCATTCGAATACCAGGGGCAAAAGTGCAGCGCGGCGTCGCGCGCATACGTCCCGGCATCGCTCTGGCCGCGGGTCAAAGCGCGACTCCTCGACGATCTTTCGACTTTGAAGATGGGGGACGTGCGGGATCTCTCGAACTTCTTGGGAGCGGTTATCGATCAGCGTGCCTACGAGCGAATCAATGGCTATATCGACACCGCGCGGCGTTCCGGTGAGGCGTCGATCATCGCCGGCGGGCAGTGTGACGCCCGTAAAGGCTACTTTGTGTCGCCCACGGTCATTGAGGTCAGCGATCCTCGATTTGTCACGATGCAGGAGGAGATCTTCGGGCCGGTCCTGTCTCTGTATGTGTACCACGATGAAGAGTGGCGTGAAATTCTCAAGCTCGTCGACGAAACCAGCCCGTACCGGCTCACCGGCGCGGTGTTTGCGACCGACAGGGCAGTGATCAATGAAGCGAGCACAGGTCTTAGATTTGCCGCGGGCAACTTCTACGTGAACGACAAACCGACGGGCGCGGTCGTTGGACAGCAGCCTTTTGGCGGCGCCCGCCGCAGCGGTACTAACGACAAGGCTGGCTCGATTCTCAACCTCTTGCGTTGCGTGTCGCCTCGCACAGTCAAAGAGACCTACGTGCCGGCAACGGACTATCGGTATCCACACATGAGGGGCTAACACGTTCGTGTTCCGCCGGTCTCATCGCTGGAGACCAGGCGAAGAGTTTCGCTTATACGGCGTACCGCTGAAGCTGCATTGGGATTTACGTCCGTTGAATTCGTGTGCCATGGATGCAGGCCACGCAACGGTCCTTTGTCTAGCCAGTTCGATCCTGTACTAAGGTCGTGGCTCCTCCTCTGGGGGGATGGAGCTAAGAATTCTGTCCGGTAAAGATTATTCGAACGCCATGCAGTTGGCTCGAAGAGCGGGCATCGGTCTGATTCACCAACTAACGGGAAGATTTTATGAAATACGTGCGCATGATCCTCGAAGAGGAGTCGCCGGAAGAACTGGGTTACGAGAAGATCAAATACAACCTGTCGGAGAGCTCGATCTCGGACCGGAGGTTCCGCGATTTCAACGTCGATAACCTTGATGATCTCGTTCTGCTGTACGGCGAGCATCGCGGCGACAAGCAGCTTCGAGAGCTTATCGCGAAACAAAGCGGCGCCCAATCTGTCACGTCTGATGACGTCCTGATCTGCAACGGCGCTGCGGGTGCCCTGTTCATCATCGCCACGTCCCTGCTGGACAAGGATTCGCACCTCGTCGTCGTACGCCCGAACTACGCGACAAATATCGAGACGCCGCGCGCGATCGGTTGCGAAACGACGTACATCGACCTGAAGTTCGAGGAAGGCTTCAAGGTGGACCTCGAAGGAATCGAACGTGCAGTACGCCCGAACACGGCGTACATCAGCGTGACGTGCCCGCACAATCCGACTGGCACCATGATGACGTGGGACGAAATCGTTGGCCTCAAGGCGATCGCCGACAAGCACGACTGCCTTGTGCTTGTCGATGAGACATATCGTGACCTGACCTACGGTACGCCGTACCCAGCCGCAGCAACCATCAGTGATCGTTTCATTTCGGTCTCGTCCCTGTCGAAGGCGTACGGTACCCCCGGCATTCGTCTTGGCTGGCTAACGACGCGCAGCCCGGCGCTTTACCGGCTGTTTCTCGCGGCAAAAGAACAAATCGGCATTTGCGGGTCGGTGGTTGACGAAGCGATCGGGCTTGCAGTTCTCAAGGAGCGCGACAACTGGCTGGCCGAGAGCATCAAGAGGAACCTCCGTCATTTGGGAATCACCCGCGACTGGGTCAACTCGGATCCCTACGTAGAGTGGGTGGAGCCCCAAGGCGGGGTCGTTTGCTTCCCGCGCTTGAAAGTGCCACCGACGTTCAACACAGACGAGTTCTATCGATCGGTGTTGCAGAACCACCATACGTACGTCGGTGCCGGAAACTGGTTCGAAATGTCAAAGCTGCACATGCGCATCGGGTTTGCATGGCCGACGGAGGATGAACTCCGAAAGGGTCTGGCGGGTATCTCCGCCGCCGTACGCGAGCAACTGTAATTCGATCGCAGCTCGTTCCGTGTGCAGATGAGCGGTGTGAAAACCATACGTGAGGTGCCTTCCTGCGCCGAAGCTATGGCAAGTCCGGAACTTTGCTGAGAAGCCATGCCATTTGCTCTTCGGCGGCATTGGTTTCTCTGCTCAATTCGCGGGAACAGATGATGAACCTGAGCGCGTCGCTGCAGGACAGTAAGCACCCGGGGAAGGCATCTTGACTGGGGCGATCGCTCAAACGATCAAACGATCAAGCAGCGGTCGGCGTCCAGCGATGAGGAAGCAGTTGCGCTATGTCGGCGGCACGATGTGTCGGCAAGCGCGTCAACACGTCCTTCAGGTAAGCCAACGGATCGTGTCCGTTCAGTTGTGCAGAGCGGATCAATGTCATGATCGCGGCCGCGCGTTTTCCAGCACGCAGAGATCCTGCGAACAACCAGTTCGACCTCCCCAGGGCCCACGGCCGTATTTGATTCTCGACCCAGTTGTTATCGGCTGGCACATGTCCATCGTCCAGATAGCGCGTAAGCGCCTCCCAACGTTTGAGGCTGTAGTCGAGTGCCGCGGCGATCCCGGATCCGTCCGGCACACGCTGCCGTTGCGTGAGCAGCCATGCATGGAGTTCGTCGGCGATGGGGCGAGCCCGCTCCTGACGCACAAGACGTCTTCTATCGGGCTCGAGTTGTGCGGCGTCGCGTTCTACTTCGTACAACGCACCGAAGTATCGCAGCGCGGGCTCGGCCAGCTCGCTCTGGTGCTTGACGTGTAAATCAAAGAATTTACGGCGCGCGTGGGCCAGGCACCCGATCTCTGTGACCCCACTCCTGAAGCTGGACTTGTAGCCCCCGTAATCGTCGCACGCCAGCTTGCCGCGCCACTCGCCCAGGAATGCGCGTGCATGTTCGCCGGCGCGGCTATCGGCGAAGTCATAGATCACCGCCTTCAGATCGGCGAACTGCGTGGTGCTGTACGCCCACAGATAGGCTCGATGGGTCTTGCCCTTTCCCGGGGCAAGCATCTGTACCGGCGTCTCGTCGGCATGCAGTACCGCGTGCTGCAATACCTCTTCGCGAAGTGCATCGACCAGGGGCTGCAGGCGCACGCCACACGCGCCAACCCAGCCGCCGAGCGTCGATTGCGCGATCGCCAGACCCGCCCGCGCAAAGATGCGCTCCTGTCGATACAACGGCAGGTGATCGCTGTACTTGGCGACCAGCACCTGAGCGAGCAGACCGGTGGTCGGGATGCCCTTGTCGATCACGTGCGGCGGCACCGCAGCCTGCACCAGCGTCTCGCATGCCTTGCACGTCCATTTACCCCGGATGTGCCGCTCAACCGTGAACACGCCGGGCGTGTAATCCAGCTTCTCGCTGATGTCCTCGCCGATGCGAACGCGCTCGCAGCCGCACGTACAGATCGTACTGTCCGGCTCGTAATGAATGTCGGTACGTGGCAGTTCGGGAGGAAGCGGTTCACGCTTTGGCTGTTGCCGTGGTGTCCCTGCCTGCTCGCCGGACTTCAGCCCCTGCAGCTCGAGCCCGATTGCCGCCAGATCCGCGTCGAGCGCTTCCTCGAGCAGGCTCAGTTGCTCCTTGTTGAGCTGCTCACTGCGCCTGCCGAACTGCTGCCGCTTGATGACCGAGAGTTCGTGCGTAAGCTGGTCGATACGTGTTTGCCGGTACTGCAACTCTCTTTCTTTCTCGGCGATCTCTGCCATCAGCTTCACGTTCAGTTCGCGTATCTGTTCGGTACTGAGGGCGTCGAGATCGGCGGGTATGTCCATGGCGACCAGTCTGCCAGAGCGGCGCGCCATGCAGCAAGGGAAACAGTTTACGTACTTACGGGGCTCAAACCACCGTGATCGCGTGATCCGGCGCGAGAGTGCGCCACGGCAGTCCCATCACCAGAGCCTGAAGCTGTTCAGGGCTCAGCCCCACGCTCACCGCCTGCTCGCCGTTCGTCCAGACGAAGCGCCCCTTGTTCAGCCGCCGTGCGGCAAGCCATATGCCCAGGCCATCGTAGACCAGCACCTTCATTCGAGTCGAGTGCCGATTGGCAAACAGGTAGGCATGATGGGGCCTCACTGACCCGAACACCTTGACCGCGCGTGCGAGCAGCGTATCGACACCGGCGCGCATGTCGACCGGCTCCGTCGCGAGCCAGATGGCATCGATGCGAATCAACGCAACCACCCCTGCAGCCACGTTGCGCAGTCGCTCGCGGCCGACAGTGGCCAGCGCACCGTGATCGCCGTCGCGCCCCTGCGTACCTCGATCTCGATGTGCGTCGCCGCTGCAACACCATTCTGCATCTGCAGCGGCACAAATTCCGGCGACGAGACATTCAATTCCTGTCGGGCCGCTTCAGCGGCATCGCGTTCCTCCCGCGCCGCAACCCAGCTACGCAGCAGGTTGGCGTTCAACCGGTAATGCAGTGCCACGGCCGCAATCGACACATTCGGCTGCATTGCCGCCCGAATGACCGTCTCCTTGAATTCCTTGCTATGCCGCCGGCGCCGTGTCGGCTGCACCACATCCTGGACAACCTCGACTTCGTCCGTCATGTACACCTGTCCATTTAAAATTTGAATGGACATGATCGTCGGGCGGCACGACTTGGCGATCAAGATGACTTGGCCGGGTGCTTACGCAGGACAGCAGTAACAAACGGACTAAAAACCTCGTTAGCACGAAGGCAAGGGCATGCAAAAGGTAACTGTACGGGCAGCCGTTAGTACGGACTATGAGCGATGGCTGCCACTCTGGGAGTCCTATCTACACTTTTATCAGACGGACGTTCCGACGCGAGTCACGGAGGCGACGTGGGATCGGATCACGACGCAGGGTGGAGATCATCAGTGCGCCGTCAGCGAGGACGGGGCAGGCCGGATGACAGGGTTTGTTATCTATCTCTTCCATCGTTCAAGCTGGGCCGCGACGTGGAATTGCCTGATTGAGGACCTCTTTGTTTCTGAGGCCGCACGAGGGCTAGGGGTAGCACGTCAGCTTCTTGATAAGGCCTTCCAGGAGGCGGATGTCCGGGAGTGTTATCGCACGTACTGGCAGACGGAAGAAGCGAACAAGAGGGCGCAGAGTTTGTATGAGACTGTAGCTACTCGTGCTTCTGTAGTTCAGTACCGAAGATAAAAAGAAAGCGAGCAATCGGGAGAACCGGTGGCTTTGAACGCAGTTTGTAGGCGAATCTTGGTTTCAATTCCATATTAAAGCGAGCAAGGAGACGAGCGATGAAAAGGTCCACAGTGATGCTGGCACTTGTTGCATCCGTATTTATGGCGACGGCCCACGCACAAGGGTCGGACGTGATTCGTATGGGAGTCGAGGGCGCATTCCCCCCGTTTAACGAAATGGGTACAGACGGACAGCCTCATGGTTTCGACGTCGATATCGGTAATGCACTTTGTGTCCAGCTCAAAACTAAGTGTGAGTGGGTTGTCCAGAATTGGGATGGCATGATTCCGGCGCTCATGAGCAACAAGTTCGACGCGATCATGTCCTCGATGACCGACACAGCGGAGCGCCGAGAGAAGATTTCGTTCACCGAGAAGTACTACAGCGTTGCTTCTCGCATGGTCGCCCGTTCTGGCTCTTCATTTGATCCCACCCGACCGGAGACGCTGAAGGGCAAGAAAGTCGGAATGCAGCGCTCGAGTCCTCATGAATCGTTTGCGAAGGCGGTCCTCGCACCAGCGGGCGCAAAGGTCGTTACCTATCCATCAGATGAAGATGCCTTGACAGATCTCGCTTCCGGTCGCCTCGACGCCGTAATGGGGGATAGCACGATGCTCGCTACCGGCTTCCTCAACCAGCCGCAGGGTACTGGCTTTGCCTTCACCGGAAAGCCGGTCACAAACTCACAGTACTTCGGCGCCGGCATCGCGATCGGCGTACGCAAGGACGATTCTCAGCTCCGCGATCGCCTGAACAGTGCCATCAACGCAATCCGCGCGAGCGGAGAATATTATCGCATAGCCAAGCGCTACTTCAATTTCGATATCTATTCAGGCATCTGACGCACCGAGTCCTTGACTCCCGTGTGGAAGTCGGAGAGAGAGGGAGAGTTGCCGCATTCTGCGGCGACTGCCTTCCTTAATGTTTGTGGAGATGTCTAATGCTTTATGGATACGCTCGCGCGATTGGTGTTGGTGCCATGACAACGATCAACGTCGCATTGGCTTCGTTGCTTGTTGCAGTTGTTCTGGGGCTCGTGGCAGCCATGTGTAAGTCCGCGTCAAATCGCGTCCTCAATACCATCGCGTCGCTATACACGTCGCTCGCCCGAAGTGCGCCCGACTTTGTGTGGTTGTTGTTCTTGTATTACGGTGGCCAAGCCGCACTCAACTATGCAGTGAACAAAATATCTCCAGGACGTTCGATCGAGATCGACTCCTATATGGCGAGCGTGATAATTCTCGGGGCGGTCTACGGTGGATATGTCGCCGAGACGTTCCGAGGCGCGATACTGTCAGCTCCGGCTGGCCAACTCGAAGCCGGTTACGCATTTGGGTTGCGCAAGCGAACCGTGCTTTTTCGCATCCTCTACCCGCAGATGATGCGATTCGCCATCCCCGGTCTGAGCAACAATTGGCTCGCGCTTGTAAAGGCCTCCGCAATCACTTCTATGGTGAGTTTGAACGAGTTGGTTTTCCTCTCGACTGCGGCCGGACGCGCCACACACCACATCTTCCTGTTCTTCTGTGTCGCCGGTGCGGTCTATCTCGCCCTTACGACTGTCTCGCTCTGGATTCTGCGACGACTCAACATGAAATTCTCGCTCGGAATTCGAGAGGTGAATCTGTGAACTTCAATATTGTTCTGGATAATCTCCGGCTGTTTTTGTGGACTGACGGCGAAATCACCACCGGTTTGTGGTTGACCGTGCAGCTTCTTTTGATTTCTCTGGCGTTCGCGCTTGTGCTGGCAGTGCCGCTCGCGGTGATGCGCATATCGAAATCGCGTTGGCTGTCAACGCCCGTTTGGTTATTTACATACATCTTTCGAGGAAGTCCACTGCTCGTCCAGATGTATGTCATCTACTACGGGCTTGCTGAAGTCGAATTCATCCGTGAGAGTTGGCTTTGGACCTACCTCCAGGAGGCGTACGTCTGCGCGTGGCTCGCATTCGGACTGAACACTGCAGCATACACTTGTGAAATTTTCGCTGGCGCGCTCAAGGCTACGCCGCCCGGGGAGGTGGAGGCGGCTGTGGCGATCGGGATGAGCAAGTGGGCTCGCCTTCGATCTGTAATTTATCCAAGTGCGCTCCGTCGCGCGATGCAGGCGTATTGCAACGAGGTTGTTTTCACCCTGCACGGAACAGCGTTGGCCTCCGGCATCACGCTGCTCGACCTGGGTGGCGTTGCACGCGCAATCAGCATGCAGTATGCGGCACCGTTCGAGCCCTACCTGTTTGCGCTCGTGCTCTATAGCTTGTGCACATTTGCGATCCTGAGAATCTTCCGCACTTTGGAGAAACGATACATGGCTCACGTCCGGCCAGGCGCCTCGCAGCGCGTTGCGGTCAAGTCTGCAAGCTCGTCCGCGGCCGAATTACAGGATGCGCGACAGGATTAATCAGAACACGAGTAACGATCATGAATGCACTTTCGGTTGAAAACGTACATAAGCGATACGGCGCACACGAGGTCCTCAAAGGCGTTTCGCTAAATGCCAAGAAGGGCGATGTCATCAGCGTCATCGGCTCGAGCGGATCAGGGAAAAGTACATTCCTGCGCTGCATCAACATGCTTGAGCGGCCAAATGCCGGCGTGATCCGGCTGAACGGCGAGGAACTGCAGACGAAAGAAACACGCGACGGCATCATGCCGGTCAACCACGGCCAGCTAGAAAAGATGCGTACGCGGCTTGGGATGGTCTTTCAGCACTTCAATCTTTGGTCACATCTGACAGTAATCGAGAACCTGATGCTGGCACCGATCAGGGTGCAGAAGCGTTCGCGCAAGGAGGCCCATGAACGTGCACTCGACGTCCTCCTGAAGGTCAAGCTGGATCCGGACAAGGTTGCTGATATGTACCCGTCACACATGTCCGGTGGGCAGCAACAGCGCGTAGCGATCGCCAGGGCACTTGCCGTCGACCCCGAAGTACTGTTGTTTGACGAGCCCACATCTGCACTCGATCCCGAACTGGTTGGCGAAGTGCTCTCGGTCATGAAGGAACTCGCCAAGGAGGGGCGAACGATGGTGGTAGTGACACACGAGATGGCGTTCGCGAAGGAAGTCTCGAGCGAAGTGATGTTCCTTGATCAGGGTCTTGTGGAAGAGCGTGGCCGGCCAACTGATATTTTCGGAAGTCCAAAAAGTGAGAGGCTAGTAAAGTTCCTCACCGGGCCATTGAAGTAGTCCGAGGTCCACCAAGTGGACTGCTAGAGTCATTTAGACATTGAGGTTATCATCATGGTTGTAAAGCGTCTCCATCCCGGTCCGAGGATGTCTGCTGTCAGCGTTCGTCAGGGGGGGCGGCTCGCCGGGCAAGTCGCAGATGAACCCAATCTGGATGTCACAGCGCAGACCCCAAGGATCCTGGAGACCATCGACGCCCTGCTTGAAGAGGCGGGTAGCAACAAGCATCAAATTCTTTTTGCGCAGATATTTCTCGCGGACATTGCGGATTTTTCCGCAATGAACATCGCGTGGGATGCATGGGTTAGTCGGAGCGATCCTCCTCCACGTGCTACGGTCGAGGGAAAATCGGCCGTTCCCGGTTATACGGTCGAGGTGGTCATCACCGCGACAGTCCTGGATTAAAGTTGGCCGAGAGCGCTGGCGCGGGTTGTCGAGGAGGTGTCCGTCGTCGGGCGGACACGATTTGGGGCTCGCGTCATGTCTCGAAGGAACTTGAGGGCGGTTTATGTCGATCAACCTTTCCGAGCCAGGACCCGAATTTTTATGGATCGGCGAGGCAATCGATTTTGTCGGTAGCGAGAGATCATATGCCGCGGCATTCCGGCTGCTGAATCTGAATCTGGCGTTCGAGATGGTTTCGATTGTCGCGTATCGTGGAAAGACGCGTCCTGTGCCGCTATTCGATACATTCGGCGATACACCCTATCGGGAGGGCCTGACCAACTTTGTCGAATTGTCATACGTGCTGAGTCCATGCTATCAGGCATATCTGGACGGCATAGAGCCAGGTGCGTACCGGATGAAGGATCTGGTGCCTAAGGAATATCCAATTTCCCAGTCGTTCAAGAGTATCCCCGCGGCGTGGTCTGAAAAAGAGGAAATGCGTTACATCACCCATGGGTGGCCCGAGCGGAGAGAGGAGCTATTGCTTCTCGTCGAGCTCCCAGACAGGGCCATGGCCGAGGTGAGCTTTCTCCGACCCAGTTCGCTATCGGGTTTTGGCGCGCAGGAGATTTCCATTCTCGAAGTGATGGCGCCGTTCGTCTCTGCCGTTGTTCGGGCGAACTGGGCATGTTTCGTCCGTGATGCCGCACTCCCTCACGACAACGCTATCAATGTGGCATTTGAATCGTTCGGGAAGGACTTATTGTCTCCGCGTGAGGTAGAGGTGATTCGGCTGATTCTTCAGGGACACTCGTCGGTATCTATCAGCCTGAGACTGAATATCGCGATAACGACGGTGAAAAGCCATCGCAAGAATGCTTACGCGAAGCTGCATATTGCGACTCAATCGGAGCTGATGGCATTGTACGTGCGCTGGTTGGAAAACGCGTCAAACGGATGAGTCCAGTGAGTCGCTTTGGGTTCTTCCTGCTTCGCTGCAGCATGTGGACTCCCTTAAGAGCAAAAGCGGTTCAGGGCGAAGTCTTCGATCCCTACCTGAGTGCGATCGCCTGTTACCAGATCGGCGAGCACAGCGCCCGCGGCCGGTCCAATGCCGAAGCCATGGCCTGAAAAGCCGGAACCCAGATAGAAGCCCGGTATCCGCTCGACCCTAGAGATAACCGGCAGTGCATCGGGCGTGACGTCAATCATACCTGCCCACGTACGTGCAATCGTCGCATTGGCGAACGATGGAAAGGTCTGCTTCAGGCAATTCATTGCGTCGTTGAGCATGCCGTTGTTAGCCTCAGGATCGAGCACGCGGTACGATTCGAACGGCGTCGGGGCGTCAATATTGAAGCGGCGCGGAATCTTCAGTTCATCAAAAAAGGGGCGTCCGAAACGGAGTCGCAGATACTTGCGCTCTTTGAGCCAGGCACGCAGGAATTTCGTGCTCAGGCGAATGCTATCGGGCGTGAGATCGGCGACCGAGGCGCCGAGTTTCGACACTGTGTATCCGCCGTCGCAGCGCTTGCGGCATGTGAAGTCGCCCCCGTTGATCGCGACGTCCAGTTTAGCGTCGATAGGCGCGGTTTGCAGCACGGACGCATGAACCTTGAGTTGCGGAAAGTCAATTGCATGATTGCCGCAGAACAGCCGCGACCACGCACCGCCTGCCAAAACCACGTCGGCGCATTTCACGACGCCGTGCTCGGTCACGACAGCCGACACGCGACCCGCGGAAATATCAATGCCCCGCACCGCACAGTGTTCGAAGATCGATGCACCGTTCGCGCGAGCGAGTTCGGCGATGCCTCGTGTGGCCATTGTGGGTTCTGCGACACCGTCGATCGCGCTATAGAGCGCCCCGTCCCATGCGCGGCTCGACTGCGGGAGAAACCTGGCGAGTTCGGCTCTGCCAAGAAGCCTGACGCGGGCACCGCTGGCGCCGGACGCATCGATCCATTTTTGATGCAGAGCCATCTCCGACTCGTCTTTCGCAATATATGCGAGTCCCGTCATCCGGTAGCCCACGTCGATTTGCGATTGGATTGACTGCCACAATTCGTTCGCGAGGAAAGACAGTTGCAGTTCCTTAATGTCGCGTCCGATGGAGCGCACCCAGCCCCAGTTGCGCGAAGACTGTTCGCAACCGATCGTGCCTTTTTCGAACACCGCGACGTCGACACCTTTGCGCGCCAGCGCGAGCGCGCAGCTGATACCAATGATTCCGCCGCCAATAATTGCGACGGAGACCTGCTTGGGCAATTCGGGTTTCAATGTGATTTCTTGAATGGGCAGCATATTAGCTTGGAGATTTGTCAGTTGACGCGCTTGCGGCTGGCGATCAGAGCCACGAGCGCGAGGGTCGAAATCACTATCAGGTAATAGGCCGGCGACATGATGCTGCCCGTCAATTTTACGAGAAGGTTGGTCACGACAGGCGTGAGTCCGCCGAACAGCGTCATCGCGATTACGTAGGCGAGCGACGAGCCGGTGGTACGGCAGGACGTGGGAAAGAGTTGTGATAGCAACGAGCTGACCGGCGCGTAGTAGAAGCTGTAGAACACGAGCGAAAGGGTGCACTGGAATGCGATCAATGTTGCGGTGCTCGGTGCACGCGTGAGCATGTAAAAGAGCGGCAGGATCAGCACCATGCCGCACAGTAGTGCGGCACGCATCACCTTGACGGTGCCGAGTCGGTCCGCTGCGATGCCACCGATTATCGGGAACACGACGGATACGAGGCCGCTCAGAATCGATGACAAAAAGGCTGCGTCCTTGCTGACTCCCAGATTATGAATTGCGAACGTCGGCATATAGATGTTCATAAAGCTCGCGAGGCCGCCAGCGCCGGAAATGATGGCGCCCATGAGCACGCTTGACATATGTGATTGCGCCGTTTCGCGCAGCGGCTTGTGTGGCACCACGTCGCTCGCTTGCTCGAACGCGGCCGTCTCGTTCACTTTCCTGCGGATGTAGAGGCCAATCGGTCCGATCAGACACCCGAAGGCGAACGGCAGACGCCAGCCCCAGGAATCGATCTGTTCCGGCGACAGATAGCGATTCACGCCGTAGGCGAAGAGCGAGGCCGCCAATACAGCGAGACCCGACGTCGACCATTGCAGGCTCCCAAAAAACCCTCTGCGCTTTACATCTTGTTCGGTCAAAAATGAATTGGCCGCTCCAAATTCGCCCCCTGCCGAAAAGCCTTGAAGCAGGCGTCCCGCGACTAGAATTACCGGCGCGAACACGCCGATCTTGTCGTATGTCGGCACGAGGGTGATGGACGCAGTGCCACACAACATCAGGAACGCCGTGAGGCTTAACGTGAAGCGCCGGCCGTGTTTGTCTGCGACGACACCCAGGATGATCGCACCGACCGGACGGATAAGGAATGAGCTAGCGAAGGTTAGGAGACTGAGCAACAGCGCCGATCGCTCGTCGCCGGTCGGAAAAAATAGCTTCGACACAGTAATAGCGAACATTGCGTACACGAGCAGGTCGAACCATTCGAAAAATGTGCCGAAGTTCGCGGCGATGACATCGCGCATCCTGCTGCTTATGGCTTTCGTGCAGGTAATGGGGTCAAGGGTGTTGGCTCTGTTCAGCATCTTATTTCCTTTGCAGTCGGTGCTGGCGACCAGCCCAACCAGTGTATCGCCGCGCGTCATTGCGACAGCAGCGGCAGAAAGAGACATCGCTTCTTGACATCCGCTGCCAGATCAACGGCTCCCAGCTGCGGGGTTATTCGTTGCGCCGCCGGGCCATGCACGGCGGAATGAGTAGGATGGTGTGCCGTCCACGTGAACGACACAATGCCGTCAAAAAAGGTCCGGTATTTGAAATTCGTATAGAGGGTTTCCCCGGATGCGGACAGACCCCACTCGGCACCTCATTGCCTCGCTCAAGCATTCCCCCGGCCGTCGATCTCCAATGTCGAGGTCGAGAAGCGCGGCAACGGACGCGGACGCAGCACACCGCAGCCAGTCCCGCCGCTGAACGCAGCTTTGTACCTCCGGCGCTCTAAAAAGTAAGGGAATACCCTTATCCATTTTTCAAATAGTCGGCCGCTTTTCGCGACATTGTTTATCGGACGGTGAAGCGCGAATATTCACCCATACCGCCATGTTTCGGGCGGAACAGTCCAAGAATGGGAGCGCTTGCAATGACCAAAGACGGAAAAATGAGGCTCGGCCTCTCGATGAGATATCTCGGCTATCACGTGGCCGCCTGGAGGCATCCGGACGTGCCTGCGGACGGCGCGCTCAGTTTCGAGTACTTCCTGAGCACAGCCCGAAAGGCGGAAGCAGCGCATCTCGATATGGTTTTCTTTGCTGACGGTCTTGGGATCCGCGCCAATGACAATCCGAAAGGATCTCTTGAGCGTGACATGCGCAATGCTGAGTTGGAACCGCTCACACTCCTCGCCGCACTGGGCGCGACGACGTCAAATATCGGCCTGGTAGCAACCGCCTCGACCACGTACAACGAACCATTCCACATCGCTCGTAAATACGCTTCGATCGATCACATCAGCGGTGGCCGCGCCGGATGGAATGTCGTCACATCATGGTCAGACGAGGAAGCTCAAAACTTCAACAGGAACGAGAACCTTGCTTATGAAGAGCGGTACGAACGAGCCGACGAGTTCGTCGACGTCGTTAAATCCCTTTGGCGAAGCTGGGAGGATGACGCGTTCGTTCGAGACAAGGAAAGCGGACTTTTCTACCACGAAGACAAGTTGCACGTTCCTGACCACAAGGGCAAGCACTTCCAGGTGCGCGGTCCTCTGAATTCGGCGCGCACACCGCAGGGAGAGCCGATCATCGTGCAGGCCGGAGCTTCCGAGGCCGGACGTGAACTCGCTGCTAGATGCGCGGACGTGGTTTACAGTAACTCGCACGACCTGAAACATGCGCAAGATTACTACGGCGATCTTAAGGCGCGGCTTGCGAAGTATGGTCGCGAGCCGGAGGAGTTGCTAATAATGCCGGGCATTACACCGTTCGTAGGTAAGACCAGGCAAGAGGCGCAAGACAAGTTCGACGAGCTTCAGGAGCTTATCCACCCGCTGAGCGGTCTGGCCTCGCTCTATAACGCGCTGGGCGATCTGTCCGGGTATCCGCTTGATGGGCCGGTGCCAGACATCGGTGGTCAGAAACTCAGGAGCATCGCATCGAATCTGTTGGAGATGGCGCGTACCGAGAAACTCTCGATTCGACAACTCTACCAGCGCGTTGCATCAACTTTCTGGGTACGCCTCGCGATTGGAACGGCGAGCGACATCGTTGATGAGATGGAAGAGTGGTTCAAGAATGATGGCGCCGACGGCTTCAATTTTTGCCCGGCGATCCTTCCCGGCGGCATGGACGACATTAGTGATTTCCTCATCCCGGAACTGCGTCGCCGCGAGTTGTTCAGGGATCGATATGAAGGACGAACTCTGCGCGAGAACCTTGGCCTCAAACCCAGCACCTTCAAAGTTGCGTGATCCGTCATAGTCGAGGCAGGTGACCAAATGCAAACCATCGGTTCCAGAGGCAACTTCCAGCAGGCGATGTCGCTGTTCGCTGCCGGCGTTACGGTTATTACCGCAAAGCACGACGGACAGCCGTTCGGGCTCATCGCTACATCGGTATGCAGTCTATCCGACGACCCGCCGTCGGTCATCGTTTGCGTGAACAAGAGCGCTTCATCCCACGACGCGATCCTGAAAGCAGGGGGTTTCGCCGTAAATCTGCTCTCCACAGCGCACTGCGGGGTCGTTGACACATTTCGCAAAACCAAAGGGCAAGCCCGCTTCACAGCCAACAAATGGGCATCTCTCGTGACTGGTGCACCGGTCCTGGCTGATGCGACGGTTGCATTGGACTGCGAAATCAGTGATCAGCATGACGGATTTACCCACTCCATCATCGTTGGAGTAATCCGAGAGATTGCATTTAATGAAACCGCTGATGCGGGATGCCTTCTGTGGCACGAACGCGGCTTTGCACGGAGCGCGCCTCTGACTATTTGACCGCAGACGCCGGTGCTTTAAGTTGAACGGATTGTCGGCCAGTGTAATCGCTCATCGTGACCGAATCTTGATTAAGCAGCGCCAGCCGCGAACCACGGGAAATGGCCGACCGTCCGAGCACCACGGTCGGCACATCCTTGCGATGCTGGTCCGAAACATAGATGATGGCTGTTTAAAGCGGGCTATCAACTGCGAAACTATGAACATCCGGCAACTTGAAGCATTCCGCACGACTATGATGGTCGGCACTGTAAACGGTGCTGCGGACTTACTGGGGCTATCTCAGCCATCGGTGAGTCGCTTGATCACCGAGCTCGAAAAGGAGCTCGGCGTGACATTGTTCAACCGCGCTGCTGGCAGGCTGGTGCCGACGCCTGAAGGAAGGATGATCCACGAGCAAGTAGAGAACACATTCCGTGCGTACCAAAGGATCGGGGAACTTGCCGCTGATGTGAGGAAACTCCGCGTAGGCAGCATCTCGATCGCATGCATGCCGGCGCTAGGAATAACTTTTTTGCCCGCGGTCATAGCCCGTTTTTGTGAAGCTCATCCAGACGTTGATATCTCACTGGATGTTCAAAGCTCCACGAAGGTGGAGGACTGGATTGCGACGGAAGGAATCGATCTTGGTCTTGCAGAAGTGCCTTACGACCGCGAAGACCTTTCAGTAGACGAATTCTGTAATGTTCCCTACTACGCCGTTATGAAGAAGGGGGACCAGCTTGCGCAAAAGTCGATGCTTTCGCCGGAGGATTTCGAAGGGCGTACGTTTATCTCCACCACGGCGCACTATCAAGCCCGGCCGCATGTTGATCGCCTTTTCGAATCGCGAGACATACACCGTGTCATGCGAATCGATACCTCATTCTCGCACTCGACATGTGAGTTGGCCGCATTGGGAATGGGTGTCGGTTTTATCGATCCTTTCAGTGTTCACGGGTACCTTGATCGGGTCGATGTTCGTCTCGTAGACCCTTGCATTACCTTCAGGGTTGGACTGCTATACCCAAGATCTCGCCCGTTGTCGAAAGTAGGACGAACATTTGTTTCATTTATGAAGGAGTGTCGTGACCGATGGTTGGCTGAGGTGGCCGCAGCATGTAGGCCTCATGTATGACTCCGCAAAGACCTTCTAACCCTGCAGTGAAACCGGCGGTGTCAATTGATTTTCCGAGTACGTAGGATTCGGGCGTGACTGCTGAGACGTCCTTCTCAAAGGTTGCATCCATTTTTTGATTTGAATAAACCGTTATCGAGCTTTGGTTATGGGTATAAAAACAATTCGCATCACTGATTTTCCAATCCATTCGCAGTTCGTCGAGTGCTGGTCACCTCGCGCCTTCACTTTGGATGCTATCGATGAGCATGCCCTTCTCACTATTCTCGAAGCCGCCCGTTGGGCTCCTTCCTCTTATAACTCTCAGCCCTGGCGGTTTGTTTACGCCCGTCGTGAAACAGATCAATGGGTCTCGTTTCTTTCGTTTTTGAACGAATTCAACCGATCCTGGGCAGTCCGTGCCGCCGCGATCGTTGTGATTTTGTCAAAACAGACGTTTCGGCTCCCTGGGAGAGTTGAGGAATTTTCGTTACCTACGCATTCATTTGATGCCGGAGTTGCTTGGGCATTTCTTGCGTTACAAGCTAGCCTCCTAGGGTGGGGCGCCCATGCTCTTGCAGGGATCAACAGGGACCTCATCCGTAGCGACCTAAGCATTCCAGACGATTTTTCAATCGAAGTCTGTGTAGCACTGGGCCAATCTGGGGATGCTGCGCTACTTCCGCATTTTCTCCAGGCAAAGGAGGTGCCGAGTAACCGTCGACCACTGGTCGACATGGCGGGGGAAGGACGTTTTGTTGACGGAACATAACTGTTTTAGAAACGCCATTTTCCGTCATGCCTGCGCGCTCGTCGGGCCATGTGAGTTTGCATGCGGCGGCGTGCAGGCCTGCTGTCAGCTGCTAAGCACGAAGGTGCCAGCGAGGGGCGCACGCGCCAACTCATACGCGTTGCCTTATGATATGCCCAACGTAAGAGCGTTTTTACTAGGAGAAACTGTGGAACAGTTGAATTTTCAACGGATTTGTAAGATCGACCCGACCCAGCTGCAGGAGAATTTGACCTATCCGGCTGACGAAATGCTTATCACTGGTAAGCCGAAGAGAATCAGCCGTCCTTTGGTGGACTTTGAACCATCACGTCCGGGTGTCGGTTTCTGGGAGGCAGAGGTTGGCGCCTGGAAGTTCGTCTATCCATCAAACCGAAACGAGATCTTCCACGTCCTGGAGGGTACCTTCTCGCTCGAGAGCGAAACCACACCGCAGACTGAATTCTCTAAGGGCGACACGGGCGTTATCCCCGCCGGCTACTCAGGAACCTTGAGAGTCACCGAGGCAGTGCGAAAAATATACGTGCTTCTCACCTGAGAAGTGTCACCAACGACGTCGAAAGTTGACTCGCGAAGCGTCTTCGCAAAGTCCCGTTGAGCTGCACTATGATAGAAGGTAGTTAAATGACCTATTCAAATACCAAGCTTTTCATTAACGGAAGTTGGTGTGATGCACTTGATGGAGCGACCATCAATGTGATCAGCCCTTCGACCGGCGAAAGGATTGGCGTGGTCGCCTGCGCGGCAAAGGAGGACCTTGAACGTGCTGCATCCGCTTCAGAAGCGGGTTTCGCTGAATGGCGCAACGTCGCAGCGGTTGAAAGAGCGAGGATGATGAGAGGCGCGGCAATGCTCCTGCGGGAGCGCGTCGAGACCATTGCTTCCCTCCTAACGCAAGAGCAGGGAAAGCCGCTTGGTGAAGCGCGGGCGGAAGTCTTGTCGGCGTCAGAGATCATCGAATGGTTCGCAGATGAAGGCTTGCGCGTCTATGGACGCGTCGTTCCATCGCGAAGTCAGAATGTTCAACAACTGGTGCTGAAGGAACCGGTCGGACCGGTCGTAGCCTTTACGCCCTGGAACTTTCCGGTTAATCAGATCGTTCGGAAACTATCGGCCGCGCTTACCACGGGCTGCTCTTTCATTGTGAAAGCGCCCGAAGAGACGCCCGCCTCGCCGGCGTCGCTTATTCGGGCATTTGCGGACGCTGGCGTTCCTCGGGGCGTTTTAGGCCTGGTCTTCGGGAATCCTGCGGAAGTTTCTGAGTTTCTTGTTTCTCATCCAGCAGTTCGAAAGGTCACGTTCACAGGATCAACGGCTATCGGCAAGCAACTGGCCAGTCTGGCCGGCCGACATATGAAACGGACGACGATGGAGCTGGGCGGTCATGCGCCGGTGATCATCGCTGCAGACGCTGACGTCGAGGAAGCTGCGAAAGTTTTAGGTGCCGTAAAATTCAGAAACGCGGGACAGGTCTGCATTTCGCCCACGCGATTCCTCGTCCATAACAGCTTGCGCGGATCGTTCGAGGCTGCGATGGTCGCCTATGCCGAACAGTTGCAAGTAGGTGACGGTCTCGAAAAAAGCACGTCGCTAGGGCCATTGGCAAATAAGCGTCGCTTGGCGGCCATAAAAGAGGTCGTGAGCAACGCACGTGAGTCTGGAGCCAAGTTGTTGACGGGTGGAAACCGGATCGGCGATCGAGGCAATTTTTTCGCGCCTACGGTGCTTTCCGATGTGCCATTAACCGCCGCAATCTTCAATGAGGAGCCTTTTGGCCCTGTCGCTGCGATACGAGGATTCGATGATCTCGACGAAGCAATATCAGAAGCGAACAGGCTTCCCTATGGACTTGCGGGATACGCATTCACGAATTGCGTGAAGAGCGTACATCAGCTTTCGCAACGTTTGAATGTCGGAATGCTATGGATTAATCAGGGCGCTACGCCGTGGCCTGAAATGCCGTTTGGCGGCGTCGGGGATTCCGGTTACGGTTCGGAAGGCGGTTGCGAGGCGTTGGAACCTTACTTGGTTACCAAAGCCGTCACGATCAAAAGCTGATCACCGCCGTAGAGGTCGTGAGCCCTTCGCAGAATGTAAGGCCCGTAGGCCAAGGCAAACCATCAAACGGCGTTGTCACGTTAAGGTATACGAGACGCAAGAGCGCACAGGAGGTAGATTTGCTCAGAAATTGGACGGATCCTGGGTGAGCCCAGTGAAGCGATGCCAGCCGGCAAAGCGTGCGGCGAGCTGTTTGCGATAGAGTGAGGCACGCAGTAAATGTCGCTTGAGCGCGAAGTGCTGGCGAATCGGACCGAAGCTCGATAAGAACGCTTGTGTGCGACCAGGATCGCGGAAACCACGCATCCGGCGTTCGCGCTCACGCGTAGGCTGATGGCTGTTTTCGGCACGGTTGTTCACCCGGGCCGCAGCCTTGACGAAGACGTGTTGGATGTTTGCCAGTTCGGGAATTTCGGCCTTCGCGGCCGGATAGCTGCGCAATTGATCGGTGACAATCCTTCGTGGCGCGTCGGCACAGGCGGCCAGCACGCGGTTGAAGAAGCGCTTTGCTGCGGCCTTATCGCGATGTTTCTGCAGCAGGATGTCGAGTTCGGCGCCGTGCTGGTCGACTGCCCGCCAGAGCAGATAAGGCTCACCGCGCAACGTAACGAAGACTTCGTCCAGATGCCATGTGCGCCCAGGCTTGCGGCGAGCAGCCTTGACGCGATGTGCGAAGCCCGCGCCGAATTGTCGCACCAGCGGCGGATCGTCTCGTAACTGACAACGACACCGCGCTCGAACAGCAGTTCTTCAATATCACGCAGGCCAAGTTGGAACCGGAAATACCACCGAACCGCGAGACTAATGATTGCCGCCGGGAACCGGTGGCCGTGACAAAGCGATTTTCTTTTCTTCATCGTGACATCTTACGTGACTACCTCGCCAACGTGACAGTGCCCCCGTCATCCCACCGCCAGCTCACGCTGTCGGACACGGCGAGGAGCGAACCCGCAGGCATGACCAGATCGTCAGATACATCGAGGACAAAGGCATCTATGCATTTCACAAGAAATACGGCTACGGTGTGCGCTCGCTGGTCGAGGCGCAGATCTCGCGCATCAAGCGCTGCATCGGCGAGCGCCCTGCTGACGCAGGAGCTTGCGTCGCAGGAAGGCGATGGCG
This sequence comes from Paraburkholderia youngii, assembly GCF_013366925.1. Lineage (NCBI taxonomy): Bacteria > Pseudomonadati > Pseudomonadota > Betaproteobacteria > Burkholderiales > Burkholderiaceae > Paraburkholderia > Paraburkholderia youngii. The sequence goes on along the minus strand of NZ_JAALDK010000003.1, from coordinate 11,320 downwards.
TAATCATCGCCAACCTGCTGAACCGGTGGAACGCCTTCAAACCGGTTTGCGTCAAAAAGGCATAGTCGCGTCCATAGCACGGGAACTCGTACCCATCCGGACAAAGCCACTCGCCGAGCTGCTATCCGGCTATGGCTGCAAATTTCAAGTCAATTTCTCGTGAACACTTAGAGCGTGTTAGGAACTTCGATTGAGACCTGGTATCCTGGCGGGATGAAAACAACGGACCGCAAAGGGTATCCGACTGATGTGTCGGATGAGGAATGGAGTTTCGCGGCGCCGTATCTGACGCTGATGGACGTTGACGCGCCCCAGCGCAAATACGAACTGCGCGACATGTTTGATGCATTGCGCTGGATGGCTCGTGCCGGCGCGCCGTGGAGGATGCTGCCCAATGATTTCCCGCCGTGGGAGCTGGTGTATCAGCAGACTCAACGCTGGTTGCAGGCTGGCTGCTTTGAGAGCATGGTGAGTGACCTGCGCTCGGTGATACGCGTGGCACAGGGCCGTCGGGGACAGCCCAGCGCGGTCATCCTCGATGGCCGCACGATACAGTCGACCTGCGAGAGCGGCCCGCGTGCGGGTTATGACGGTTATAAGCGCAAGCGCGGTAGTAAGGTACATATTGCAGTAGACACGTTGGGACAGTTGCTGGCGGTGCACGTGACCCCAGCCAATGAACAGGAGCGCGCACAGGTAGCGGAGCTTGCGCGGCAGGTCCAGCAGGTAACGGGACGAACGGTCAAGGTGGCATTTGCCGATCAGGGATACACGGGCAAAGAGCCAGCGCAGGCTGCGTTCGACGAGGGCATTGACCTTCAGGCGATCAAACTCGAAGAAACGAAAGGGTTTCGTTCTGCTCCCCCGCCGGTGGGTGGTCGAGCGCAGCTTTGGCTGGCTCAACCGTTTCCGGCGTCTCGCACGTGACTATGAACGGCTCCCCGAAACTCTCGCTGGGCTTCATTTCGTCTTCGCAATGCTCATGCTTGTCCACGCCGTGTCAGTACTTCAAAGTTCCTAACACGCTACAAGGGCTTCCCCGTTGAGCACAAGCTCAATCGAGGTTCGCTGTTGATACATGCTGCAATGCCGCGCTGGTGCGTGTGAGAAGGTGAAGGACTGCGGTTCTACAACCGGTCATGTTGGACCAATGGTCCGGACCCTGATGAAAGACGCGCGCAGAGGCCTCATTCTCTAGCCGGGAATGGATATCCCCGCCGTGTTATTCAGGTACGCTCCGCGCGGGTCCAACCCGCTTCACATCACCGCTGGCAGTGCAAAGTGATCGTTTCTATGTGCTCATGATGTCTGCGCCCGTTTCCCGTTGCAGGTTGGCCGACAGCCTCGAATCGGAGTCAGTCTGCCACTGGTTCGAGCTTGAAGTCATCACCATATTTCAGCACAGCCCACGCCAATCTCGCGTTCTTTGCGGCTATCGCGATGGCTGCCCGCCAGTAGCCCCGGCGCTCGACTAGGGTTCGGGCCCATCGGCTGAAGCGATCCTGTTTCTCGCCGAGGTTAGCAATGACAGCGCGGGCACCGTTGACCAGCAGGCCGCGCAGATAGGCGTCACCTGCTTTCGTAATGCTGCCCAGCCGCGCCTTACCGCCGCTGCTATATTGACCGGGCGTAAGTCCGATCCAGGCTGCCACCTGTCGGCCGTTTCTGAAGTCGTGCCCGGCACCAATACTGGCGAGCAGCGCACTTGCCGTGGTTGGGCCGATGCCGCGCAACTGCATCAGCCTCTTGCTACGCGCGTCCTCACGCGCGATCTCAGCGATCGCACGGTCGTATTCGAGCAGGCGATCCTCGATATGGCCGGCATGCTCAAGCAGATCGCTGATACTGCGCTTTGCCCAGCCAGGCAATGTGTCCAGATGTTCCGTGATGTACCTGCGCAATTTGTCCGGGCTCTGTGGCAGCACCACGCCGAATTCCCAGAGCAGGCCTCGCAACCGGTTGTAGGTCGCTGTCCTCTCTTCGACGAAACCTTGTCGTGTCCGATGCAGGCAAAGCGTTGCCTGCTGATGTTCGTCCTTCAGCGGCACAAAACGCATGCTCGGGCGCGTCACCGCTTCGCAGATTGCAGCAGCATCCGCCGCGTCGTTCTTGCCGCGCTTGCCCGACATGCGATAAGGCGCGACAAGATTGGGCGCCATGAGCTTGACCGTATGGCCGTGCCGCTGGAACATGCGGGCCCAGTGATGCGCGCCGGAGCACGCTTCCATGCCAATGAGGCACGCAGGCAACTGTGCGATCAACGTCGCCAGCTGATCGCGCGGAACACGCGGCTTGATCAGCATCGCCTTACCGGTCTCGTCCACACCGTGAACGGCAAATACATTCTTGGCAAGATCGATTCCGACAGTGATAATAGCCATGGACTTCCCCTCTCGCTGGTGTCGATGAACGTTCGCAACTTCATCCTGGCACATTGATGCCGACTCGCGGCTTCCGCCGCAGCCTCGGGACGGGGAAGTCCCTTTCATTCTCTAGCAGGATGCGGAAATACCCCCGCCCGGAATCGGCCTTCCACGATTTGAGCGCCCACCGTCGCTAAATCTTTCGCATTGTGCAATTTCAACGCGCATCAACCTTTTTAAAGCACTGTGAGGCCGGCTTCTGGCCTCATTGCCGCCTTTTCCAGCCACTATGGGCGGATTTGTGCCAGGGGTCGCATGCGCACGAGGTTATAGGCCGTCATGTTCAACACGAACATCTGGTCCACCTTCTTCAAGCCGCGCACCATCACCTGGCGCATGCGCCCTACGGTCTTGGCCCAGCCGAAACCTTGTTCGATCAACTTCCGCTTTTGCTGCGAAATGGCGTAGCCCGCGCTCGAGGCAATCGTATCGGGCACTGCCGAACGTCGCCCCGAGGTGTTTTGCGCAACGTGCGGTGTGACCTTCATCTGTTGGCACGCCTCGATGAATTCCTGAGCGTCGTAACCCTTGTCTGCACCCAACGTAATTTCTACGTTCGGATCCTCTGCCGCTTGCCGCGCGTCGTGGATCATGATCTTGGCGGCTTCACGCTCTGCATGCCCGTCGGCGCGTGTCACGCGCGCATTGACCACCAGGCCGTGCCGGTTATCGGTCAGCGTATGGCCCATGTACCGCAATTCGCTGGCCGTTTTGCCTTTGCGATAGAGCTGCGCATCTGGATCGGTCCTCGACTGATGTGTCTCGTTGCTGCGTTTCTCGCCCTTGAAGTCGCCCGCGCCGCTACCATCGTTGTCCTGATCGTCACCGTTCTTGCGTGCGAAGCTCTTGTGTCCGGCCCACGCCTGGATCAACGTGCCGTCCACGCTGAAATGCTCCCCCGAGAGCAGGCACTTCTTCTCGGCGATGGCCACTACGGCGTTGAAGAATTCGATCACGGCATCGTGCTTGATCAGACGCTCCCGGTTCTTCGTGAAGACCGTGGGCACCCACACCTCGTCATCCATGGCCAGGCCGATGAACCAGCGAAACAGCAGGTTGTACTGCACCTGCTCCATGAGTTGGCGCTCCGAGCGGATGCTGTAAAGGATCTGGATCAGCATGGCTCGCAGCAACTTCTCTGGCGCGATGCTCGGCCGTCCACCCTTTATGTCAGCTTCGTACATCCCCGCGAACAGTCGATCCATCTTCGCCAGCGCTTCGTTCGCCATCACGCGGATCGAACGCAACGGATGCGACTTGGGCACGAAGTCGTCCAGCTTGCGTACGGAAAACAAACTCTCGGTGAACGTGTCGGCGCCGCGCATGATCTCCAGTGGGCAAGTGGTGGTTCATCTATCAACGCTTCACGAACTCTGCGCGATGACGTGTTTCAGCGGTACTTCAGCAACCTGCTAGTCGGCGCGAAGTGCAGGCGGAAAGCTTCACCCACGATGAATCTGCCTGTGTTTACGCCGGGCTCCAGTTATTCAACGGCTTGTTCAGCGTTGCCCTAAGGTTCAATGCGCCCGATGACAGTGTGGGGGCCGGTCATCCGGCGTGCTGGATAAACTCCGCCACGCTCATGCCTCGGGGCACGTGCTCCGATAGAAGCCGGTTGACAATTTGCTCGAACCGGCGCTGCGCGTGCACGTCGTCCCGGTACGGCTGGGCCTGCACGATCAGGGCCGCAGCCACGAACGCCGCATAGAGAATGTTCTGCGCTTCGCGTGGTGTCATGCGTCCTCTGCCATCGGATGAGCGCAGAATCTCATGCTGCACCGCCCTACCAGCCGCTCGTCGCGGGCATCCGCGCAGCGGCGGTTCAGCATCCTGCGAACCAGATACCGGTCAAGCAGGGCCCGCGCATTGGTCAGCCCGTAACCAAAACGCAGCACGTTCTCGATGTCTATGAAGTCGGCGTAGCGGCCCGAGTCGGCCAGCCAGCATGCTTCCTCAAGGATGGCCGCTTCCCCCGGCGAAGGCGGCGCACCGCCGTCCTCTTCCGTCATCACACCATTCATGTCCATGTCGTCACCAGATCGTTGATGGATGCCTCCGGACGCGGCATCGAGAGTTTGTCCGACGCAAGTGCGTCGGACACCGGCTGGTATCACCTGACGTGCCTACGCTTATTGATTACGCGTCACGCCATTTCGCGCATGATGGCATGCGAGCCAACGTGCATCGTTGCGAAGCGATGTCTGGCGAATGATCCAAGGCGGGCGGTCTACGCTGACGAACGATTGTCGAAGCCGTCCTCTGGATCGCCTTCCTTGCCCGGCAAGCGTTTCATCGCTCAATAACGTTCGAATCATCTTGGCCTGCTCGCGCAAAAGACAAGATGTAAGCACATTTCATCGAATGAAAACGGCCCCTAGATGCTGTGTGGAAGGGCTGCGTCAGGCGCGCCCGTTTGCGTGCTCCTTCGGAGAAAACGAGTGTGCAAATCCCGTTTTACTCCAGTCGGGCTTACTGCCGCTGCCCTCCCACATAGCATCTAGGTGGCATCGAAGTCATGCACATGATCGTCAAGGGGAAATTGAACGATGGCGGCGTTTGGCAAACTCCCGCACATCAGTTCTATTCGCTGGCTGGACAAGGAATCCATGCCATATCGGTCTTGACCGACCTCTCGATCTTACTGCGACAGAACCCGCTTGCATCCACGCCCCTGTCAGGCAATGCGCTCGCGTTTAATGTGCAGAAACCTGCCGCATTATGATCTCCGTCATCCGCTCGATATGCATTAGCAATTCGGGCACCGCCGTCGCCTCCCAAAAGCGTCTTCTAAGCGCAGGGCCAATATAAAACAGAGACGGATTCGTACAGCTATCGACTCGAACCACGCGGTAAGACTCATCAACACACAACCCCGCCCAGTCAAATTTTGCAATCCCGTCGCGCCGTAACTGATCAAAAAGAGAATCACACGCGTGTGCTATAGGCCGGTGTATGCAATCTGCATGCGGTTCTGTATCTGACGCCGTAGCTCGATGAGCTGGAGCCATCCCGACACCGGTGCAATTCACGAAATACGATGCGTGCACAACGCGCGAGCCCGTTGCTGCGCGCGGGCGAATAGCCAGCAGCAGCCCGTCGCCATGTGCGCTGATTGTCTCGATTCGCCCCCCCATAAGCGAGAGACGCCCACTCATCCTGAGTGACGCGACAAGCGCTGCCGTGGAAGCTGGCTGTCGGTGACGATGTGTGTCCCAGTAAGGCGCAATATGGCGCACGAAAGCGCGCCGGTCGGCCTCAGACCAGTTTGACCAGATCTGCGGTACCGCTGGACGCAGGCTATCGATCACCTCGCGCCAGTCACCGCCTCTCGCGCGATGTTCAGCAATGACTTTGCGTACGACGGTGATGCAATGCCTGGGGCCGGCGGCCAGTTGATCGAGAAGCGACCGCCGCGCTTGTGGCTGAAGTCTCGGCGGTGACTGGCAGTGGTGTTGAGGCAACAAACCACGGCGGGACATAAGCGTGAAGCGCAACTTTTCGCTGCGCCGGTGCAGCGCGTAAACAACGTCGAGTGCCGTCAGACCAGACCCGCACATGAAGAAATGGCTGTCATCCGGCACGGTCCGCAGTTTAACTGCGTCCCAGGGATTCGCGAGGAAACGTTGATCGAGTGAAGCGCCACCGGTCGCTGCAACAGTGATGGAGCGGCGGCCATCGCTGTGCCCGGTCGCAAGGACGACGTGATCGGCAGAAATCTCCACACCCGTGTGCAAATGAACCTTCGTTCGGCCATCCTCGACGGGCTTCAGCGCGACGGCGTATCCGTCATGTTGAGAAAACTGATGCTTCCCGCGGTTTTCGACGGCTTGTTTTAGCAGATGTGCAAGATAATCACCGTACCACGCACGTGGCAGGAAATCATCGGGTTCGGCAGGACGGCCCCGCTGTCGGCAATAATCGACAAAGCCGTTGCCGTTGTCCCGCTCAACACTGAGGGTCCGTGCGGGGGCGTTCAGGAGCCACCCCTCTTCGTCTGACCGATAAGCAATACCGCGCGAAACGCTATAGCTGTCATCGACCAGTGCGATCGACAGGGGCTCTGCGGTTTGATCCGACAGTAGCCATGTGGCCGTCATCGTCCCGCAAAAGCCAGCACCCACTATCACGATCGATACAGTCATTGCCACGGCTCCGATGGTTGTTCGTATCCGCTCACGCAGAAAATTAATTTTGACGTTCAGATGGATACCCGCTCCGATAGAGTCGCTTGCATCGGGGCACGTCAGGAAAGCTCTCTTTCCGGCGCGGATAGTCGGAAGCTGTGCCGCGCGTCGCAGGAAGCGACTATGCGGCATTTCGCCCGAAGCTACAAAATCGATTGTTTGGATAACACTGATTCGCATCGCAAATGAATGGGTTCGGGACGGATGGGTGTGTCGTCTGGAGGGTGCCGTTCAAACCCAGTAGCGCACCTATTTCGCGTAGACCGCGCCACACCTCAATGGCATCGCAGCGCTGTCCACGAACCCTCAAACAGTGGGGCCGGCTAACGGGGCGTCAACAATACTCCGCAAATTGAGGCTCGGATAGTTGGGGCTATCCGGGCCGTCATTTCGGGACAGCGGCGGATGCGGGCGGTCGTATGCGTCACGGGCGCGGTCGACGTAACACGGCGGCGGAGCCGGGGAAGCGACGCCACCGTTTTTGGTTAGGCGGCCGGTCTCTATGCGCTGGTGTGATCGGTGGAGGACATAAGGGCCCGGTTCATGGTCCGCGTGCGCTCGTTCCCACGCCACGTCGGGTGTCCCGCGCCGTAGCGCTCCCCGCGACATCACGCCGCGGGCCACTTCTGAGCAGTTCTCCTTGCGAGAGCGTCAACTACGGTGTAAACTGACAACCGAAATGTCAACTCTTTACGTTTTCGCGCCCGCTGATCATGAATGGACGAATGGCCAATGCGCCGGTCTACTATGCCTTGCTGCAGGCGCAGTTCAACCCGATCCCGGCGATGGAAAAATACGCTGGGGAAGTGCAGGATCTGCTGCGCCGCGACGGGTATACGCTCTTTGAAGAGCAGGCGATACCGCAACTGGAGTTCGTCTTTGAAGCTAATGACGCACCGCCTGTCCCCAAAGTCGGGACCCTGAAGGTCTGGCGGATGACTACGGCAGACCGTACGTCCAGCTTTGTGCTCAGCCCGACGTTCATCGCCTTTCATACTACCCACTACGACACGCACCGACAGTTTTTGCCAACTGGATTGCGCGGGCTTGAACACGTTCACAAAGTTGTGGGTCTTGATCACGTGAGTCGCCTAGGTCTGCGGTACCTCGATGCTGTGCAGCCGCGCGAGGCAGAGACGGTCGATCAGTATCTTGCAGGCGGCCTGTGCGGCGTGCAGTTTGGCGCGGTTGAGCAATCAGCATCGAGCGAGCAGGTATTCGAGACGCAGCCGGGGGTTTTGGCTGACCGGGGCATCCTTGTGGCGAGGGTGCATCGCGCCGTGGCTCCGCTTGGATTTCCGCCGGACGTGGCACCGCACGGACTCGTGATTAAAGACCGGTTCGCGAAGCAGGAGCCGCAGCGTCATGCGGTCATCGACACGGACCATTTCGTTCAGGGGAGATTTCCGCTTGAATTCGCGTCGCTCGCGAGCCAGCTCGAGGCATTGCACCGAGACATCCGCCGGGCGTTTGAGGCGATCGTTACGCCTCGTGCCCTAAAGGCTTGGTCGTAAAACTAATCAGGAGACAGACATATGCAATCATTGCCAGCGATTGGCGCTGCGCAGCATTACCCGGTGATGCTGCGGCCGTTCATTGGGACGGGGTCTGCATATCCGCTTGAGAACGTAGACAGTTGGAGCGGGTACCTTTCACCTCGAACAGGGCTCTTTGTCAGCGATGACACGGCGGTGCGGTCGCCGCGCAGGCGCCCGCGCGCGGATATCCGGACGGCGAAGGAACATCTGGAAAATGTCCGCGCAGTGCTGAATCCCGCTATTGGCGATCTTGCGGTTCTCTTCGACGTGTCGCGCCAGGCGGTCTACAAGTGGCTGTCCGAAGAGTCGATGCCGGACGCTGACAAGCTCGTGCGCATCAGGACGTTGAGTCAGATCGCTGACGCGTTCAAGGCGGCAGGAGTCGCGCGTGCGTCGAGTCTCCTGAAAATGAAAGCGTTTGAAGATCGCTCACTGTTCGACATCCTGAAGGCCGGTGAGGACAGTTCGGCGACCGTGCAGACTTTGATTGAAGAGGCTCGGGCAATGGAACGGTCCTATGCACTCACGGGTCTGTCGAATACCGCGGCTCCAGCAACAGCAGACTGGCAATCGGATGTTTCGATTCCAGGTGCTGTCGAGGATCGCTGAGGGGGCGGGATGCCGGGACGTGACAGTGCTTGGCGGCAAGGCAGTCTCATGGTTGACGCTCATGCGTTGGGCCTCGGACTCGTGTTTGATGAAGGCGAACATCGCGTCGTTGTCATCTCGCACGACTGCGACCTCGCCAACGACAAGGAGCCCTCTGTCGAGTGCATCGTAGCGGACATCGTTGCGACAGTGGACCCAACGTTCGCTCGTGCCCGAAACGTACGCCGGCTTCATCTCTGCTACACCACCGGGGAAGGGCATACGCTCGTGCTTGAACTGCGTCACGATGCTCGAACGGTGGTCCATACGGCGATGTTCGATGCGATCGCTGCCGCTCCGGATGCGTCGGTCACACTGAATGCCGATGAGAAGAGGGCGCTCAAGCAATGGCTGGCCGCGCGGTATGGTCGTCCGGCTTTCCCGAACGCGTTCGAGAGTCGCCTTCGCCGAAAACATAAGGGCAAGACGGTTGAGCAACTGACCGGCAAGCTTCTCGAGCCATACAACGCCCATCTGGTGGGCGTTTTCTTTGACCTCGACGCCGCGCGATTTCAGGACCTCGACGGCGGTGAACCCTACGTTCTGCGCATTACCCTTGCATATGATGCTACAGAAGGCGGCCCCGTTGCGCGTGCCGCTGCCGAGAAGGCCGCGAGCGAGATTTCCGATCTGTTCACGAGCGTCTATGGCAAGCCCGAGGACGCTAAGGAAATTGCTCTCGAGAGTTGTGTCGCCGTCGCTGATACACGTCTCTCACTAGCAGATCTTCGAAAGATCGATCAGTGGCGACTTGAATACATCAGTTTGCGAACGGACCCGCCCGAAGGTTTTCTTCCTGTCGGCGAGACGCCTGCGTAGGGTACGACGCGACTCAGACCCGCAAAGTCAGCAACTGTGCAGATTTGCTGTTATATAAAGTGTGCAAAGCGCTACGCGGGGAAGCAATGACCAAGTTCTTTGAAGTGTTCGAGAAGGCAATTATTAGTTGCCTCGCGCCGGCAATTGTCGCGATGCTGACGCTTGCCGCCGTCTCGCAGGCCGAACTGGATTCGCACTTGCTTGATGCGGTTCAGCGTTATTTCTGGAGCATCCCCTTCCTCGGTGGATTTTTGTTTCTTCGATCCACAGCGGGGAAGCCACCCGTCTCCATCCGGGTGCGAAACGCATAATGGGCGTCATTTGGTTTGTCTGTGGCAGGCGACCACGCCAATTCTTTCGCCGGTCGAAGGGCTGATCACATTGATGGTCGCTCCATCAAGTGCGTCGTAAGCGCCCGGTTATCCCATCTTGAGTTGCGTTGAGAGTCTTGGGAGCATCGTGTCCACTTAAATAGGTGGACCGTGAACACTATTGACGAAGCAGCGGCACCAGGCCGTCGTCGCCGCCGGCGCTACAGCGTCGAGTTCAAGGCTCAGGTTGTGGCAGCTTGCCAGGGGCCCGGGGTGTCGCTCGCGGCGATCGCGTTGCACCACAAGCTGAACGCCAATCTGCTTCGACGTTGGGTCGAGCAGGCCGAAACGAACGATTGCGTGCTCGTGGCGCGTAGCGACCTGGCAGCGCCATTGGCAGCGGCGCCAGCGCCGGAATTTGTACCGCTGCCACTTGAGACGCGAAACACGCGCACAGCTGAGATTCGCGTCGAGGTGCGTCGCGCGGACCAATCGATAACGGTTAGCTGGCCAACCTCAGAGGCAGCGCAGTGCGCTGCCTGGCTGCGCGAGTGGCTTGCATGATCCGCATCGATCAGGTGTGGCTGGCAGTCGACCCGCTGGACATGCGGGCCGGCTTCGATACGGCGCTGGGTCGGGTGATCACCGTGTTCGGCGCCGCGCATCCGCACCATGCTTACCTTTTTGCCAACCGGCGGGCCAACCGCCTGAAGGTGCTGGTTCACGATGGGATTGGCATCTGGCTGGCTGCGCGACGGCTGAATCAGGGGCAGTTCGCGTGGCCGCGCGCTGGTAGCGAACCAAAGCAACATGCGCTCACGCAGGAACAACTTGCCGGTCTGGTGGTGGGTTTGCCATGGCAGCGCATCGGCGCGGACGGCGTGATCCGTGTCGTTTGAGGACGTTCGGGACGTATACGGTCGCGCTTTCGCGCTCTCCGGGGTTCTGGCAGACTCGTCTGCATGGACCTGCCCGCCGACCTCAACGCTCTTAGCCCGGAACAGCTGCGTGCGCTCGCCACGCAACTGATTGCGCGCGTCGAAGACAGAGACCGGGAGATTGAAGAGAAGACCCGGGAGGTCGGTGAGAAGGAGCGGGAATTACGCTACCGGCAGACCCGCATCGACCAGTTGACCCACGAGATATCGATTCTCAGACGCCATCAGTTCGGCAGGCGCAGCGAGCAGCTCAGCAGCGATCAGATGAATCTGCTGGATGAGGCGATTGACGCGGATCTCGCCGCCATTGAAGCTGAGCTCGAGCAACTTCAGCCGCAAGCCGCAGCCGAGCCGCTACCCCAGCAACCGAAGCGTGCAGCGCTGCCGGCGCAATTGCCGCGCACAGAGATTCGCCACGAGCCGCAGAGCACCGTATGCCAGTGTGGCTGCGAGCGCACG